>JACPOZ010000030.1 GCA_016191235.1 Gammaproteobacteria bacterium | reverse complement strand
GCAACCCACGACGCAGGCGGTGATGTTTTGCCTGATGGACGTGTCCGGCTCGATGGACGAAGGCAAAAAGGACATGGCCAAGCGCTTCTTCACGCTGCTGTATCTGTTCCTGACGCGCAGCTATGAGCGGATCGAACTGGTGTTCATCCGCCATCACACCGTCGCCAAGGAAGTCGACGAACAGGAGTTTTTCTATTCGCGCGAGACCGGCGGCACGGTGGTGTCGAGCGCGCTGGAAATGATGCATGACATCATCAAGGAGCGCTACCCCTCGTCGGAGTGGAACATCTACGGCGCGCAGGCCTCCGACGGCGATAACTGGACCGACGATTCACCGATCTGCCGCGACATCCTGATCAACGCCATCATGCCGAACATGCAGTATTACGCCTACATCGAGATCACCGATGAGAATCATCAGGGGCTGTGGCGCGAATATCTGACCGTGAAGCGGTCCTGCCCGAATTTCGCCATGCAGCATATTACCGAACCCGCGGATATCTATCCCGTGTTTCGCAAACTCTTCCAGAAAAAGCTGGTGTGACATGGAAAAGCGCGTGTTGTCCGAAACATCCGAGTGGACCTTCGATCTGCTCGACAAGTATCACAATGAGATCGCCCGTGTTGCCGCACATTACAAGCTCGACACCTATCCCAACCAGATAGAGATCATCACCGCGGAACAGATGATGGACGCCTACTCCTATGTAGGCATGCCGGTGGGCTATGCGCATTGGTCGTTCGGCAAGCAGTTCCTCGGTGTCGAACAGCGTTACCGGCGCGGCCAGATGGGCCTGGCGTACGAGATCGTCATCAACTCCAGTCCGTGCATCGCCTACCTCATGGAAGAAAACACCATGATGATGCAGGCCCTGGTAATCGCCCATGCCGCTTACGGCCACAATTCCTTTTTCAAGGGCAATTATCTGTTCCGCGCCTGGACAGATGCGGAATCCATCGTCGACTATCTGTTGTTCGCCCGAAACTACATCGCCGAGTGTGAGCAGCGCTATGGCGCCGATGAGGTCGAGGCGGTGCTGGACTCCTGTCACGCCCTGATGAATTACGGCGTAGACCGCTACAAACGCCCCGCCCGCCTCTCTCTGCAAGAGGAGCAGCAGCGGCACAAGGAGCGGGAAGAGTACCTGCAATCGCGCATCAACGACCTGTGGCGCACCGTGCCGGTGACAGACAAGCGCGCCAATGTGCATGAGGAAGAACATTTCCCGCCGGAGCCGCAGGAAAACCTCCTCTATTTCATCGAGAAAAATGCCCCGCTATTGGAACCGTGGCAACGCGAGGTCGTGCGTATCGTCAGAAAAATGGCGCAATATTTCTATCCGCAGCGCCAGACCCAGGTGATGAACGAGGGCTGGGCGACCTTCTGGCACTACACCATCCTCAACACTATGTACGACGAAGGCCTGCTCAGCGACGGCTTCATGATCGAATTCCTGCAATCCCACACTAACGTAGTCTATCAACCGCCGTATGACAGCAAGTACTACAGCGGCATCAATCCCTATGCGCTGGGCTTTGCCATGATGAGCGACATCCGCCGCATCTGCGAGCACCCCACCGACGAAGACAGGCACTGGTTCCCGGATCTTGCCGGTAGCGACTGGATCAAGTCATTGGATTTCGCCATGCGTAACTTCAAGGACGAGAGTTTTATCGCGCAATACCTGTCGCCCAAGCTGATCCGCGACCTGAAACTGTTCGCCGTGCTCGACGACGACACAGACAATCAACTCGAAATCTCGGCGATACACGACGAACGCGGCTACCGCTACATCCGCCAGGCGCTCGCCGAAAATTACAACCTGGGCAACCGCGAACCCAATATCCAGGTCTACAACGTCAATCGCCGCGGCGACCGCTCGCTGACCCTGCGCCATATCCAGCACAACCGGCGCCCAATGAACGACGACGCCGACGAAGTGCTCAAACACCTCGCCCGGTTATGGGGCTTCACCGTACGCCTGGAGACCGTGCATGAGGATGGCGAGGTGAAAGTGACGCACGAATGCCGGAAGGAGAGTTGAGAACCTGTTCAATATCTCGCTGAAGGGCGCATTGCGGCGTTACCTTAATATATAAGGGCGAACTCAAAATGCGGGGCCGTGAAGCGGCAGACTTCATGTATGCTCCGCTTTTTCGTTCGATTTTGCCTTGCACTGGGAACCCTTCGCTTGCGCTCTTCCCTTGATCGAGATCTTGAACAGGTTCTGAGCCAACCAATGAACGTTTTCTTGGCGCACGACAAATATTACACCTTGAAACCGTGCAAAAAACGCCCAAATTTCGCCAGTATTCCACTTCAGTAGGCACCTAAAAAACAGGGCGCGCCTACCCTCGCTGAACCGAAAACTATCAACGATCATATTTTTTTATATAAAAATCAATATATTGTGAGTGTCTCGCAAGCCCCGCGCATTCCTGCGCGCGGCCAATAGAATCAATGGCACAGCTTATGCACCATGTTAAGCGTGTCATACTCCCCCTCCTTGTGTGACACGCTTGTTTTAAACCTCCCACTTAAAAGGGGTGCGCAAGCACCCCTTCTTTTTTACATTTACATATTCGATTACGCTCATCACACAGAACCAAGGCCTCACTCATCAGAAACAACCCCCCGGCTGCGTTTGGCCTCACCGCGGCGGCGTTTGCCCTCCAGGCGGCGTTTTTTCGAGGCGAGCGTTGGCTTGGTTTTTTTGCGGGGCATGCGCGGATAAAGTGTTCTTCGATTTCGCTTTCGTCGATGGCGATGGTGCGTGTGATATGGATCATGTTTTTTCGGATTGCGCAGCCATTAAGCAGGAGGGAATTACATTGTAATCGTAAACCACGGCAAGCCACGCTGCCTTTCAATCAGGATCTCAGCCGCTACCGGATTCATTGTATAGGTAAGATAACAGACATCGGATGGATGGGATAAAACTTCCGGCGTAAAAATCGTACCATTCACGCCATCACAACGGGCGGATTTGACCAGCAGGCCATTCTGGTTTTTCTGCTGGAGATAGGCACCCAGTTGCTGCGTGTAAACATAATCATGTGTGGCGACAAGTTGCGGATAATTTTTCTCCTTACCGCGCAAGTCGATCAGGATGGCATCGCACTGCACGTTAAAAACCCGCCGCTCCGCTATGATGACGGTATTTTCCTGCGCATAGCTGTCCATGACAAAGCGATACCAATGATAGGACGACTCGTAAACCGTGGTTTCTACATCCAGCGAGCCGTACCATACACCGTAGCGGGTGCCGTTGCTAAAGCGTGTCTGCTGCCAGTTGTGATTCAGGAAGGGATAGGTGATGACTGTGCCATAATCGAACGGACGGGTAATCAGTGGCGCATGGCTTTCGATCAAGTCCGCCGATTCGACGGCAATCGCCACGCGCATCTCTGCCTCGCTCTCGGCGAGATCATCAAAAATCGCCTGGGATTCGCGGATGCCTTTGATATTTCTGATGAGATGCCGGTGAAAATCCACGGCTGCGGAAATCAGCTCGCCATATATCATGGCGCTAGCGGCCACGCTCGAAATCAAGATACCTACGCACGGCGAGCAGGCCTTCGTAGCCCTTGGTCATGATGGAAAGCGGGGTTTGGCCATCAAACCTGCGGTTAGGGGTGGCGACCCAGCGGTAAGCCAGATCGCGATTATGCGGAAACAGAATGCGCAGGGATTTGTGTATACCCAGCAGATGCCCGGCGCGCCCGATGAGGTCGGCATTATCAGCGAGCGGGCTGCCCTTTTTATAACGTGCCACGGTTGAACGTGAGTCGCTGGAAAGCCCGAGCAAGGCCGCTTGATCACCGGTGTTGAGTCCCCAAAGCTCAAACAGTTTCACCACCATCCTGGCCAGGCTCTCGCGGCCCTGTTTACCGTGAATATCAGCCTTTCTTGGCGGGATCGGGATAATGGCATTCATTGTCGTCCTCGGCCATGAATCAAATGGTACTATTTTTGTACCATAAGATACAAACAGATGTCAAGCATACCCTGGGAGTAGCTGCAACGGCGGCTCGTCCAGCGCCGCCATCTGCTCGCGCAAGGCGAGGATCTGGTTCTGCCAGTAGTGCTGGGTATTAAACCAGGGGAAGGCCATCTTGAACGCTGGATCTTCCCAGCGGCGGGCGAGCCAGCCGGAATAGTGGATGATACGCAGACTGCGTAGCGCCTCCACCAGCCGCAACTCCGCAGGGTTGAAATCATAAAATTCGCTGTAGCCGTCGATGACGTAAAGCAACTGGGCGTTCATGGCGGCGCGGTCGCCGGAGAGCAGCATCCAGAGATCCTGTATCGCCGGACCCATGCGGCAGTCATCAAAATCCACGAAGTGCGGGCCGGCCTCCGTCCAGAGGATGTTGCCGGCATGGCAATCGCCGTGCAGGCGGAGGGTGGTAATTCCGGCGGTTTGTGCATAGCATTCGCGTACCCGCGCAAGCACATCCTCTGCCACGCTGCGATAGCTCAGTTCCAGATCGGGCGGGATGAAGCCGTGCCCCATAAGAAAGTGAAAGGGCTCGTCACCGAAGCTCTCGATATCGAGCGTGGGACGGTGAAGGAACGGCGCGATGGCGCCCACGGCATGGATGCGGCCAATGAAGCGGCCCATCCACTCCAGCGTATCGGGGTCATCCAGCTCGGGCGTGCGGCCCGCATGGCGCGGAAAGAGGGCGAAACGGAAACCCTCGAATTCATGAAGCGTATGGCCTGCCTCATCGACAAGCGGCGCGACTACCGGGATCTCGCGGCCGGCAAGCTCCAGCGTAAAGGCGTGTTCTTCGAGAATCGCCTCGTTTGACCAGCGGTTGGGGCGGTAAAACTTGGCGATAACTGGCGCACCGTCCTCGATACCAAGCTGGTAGACGCGGTTCTCGTAGCTGTTGAGCGCGAGCATCCGGCCATCACAGCGTAACCCGATGCTCTCGACGGCGTTGAGCAACCGGTCCGGGGTGAGATCCTGGTAGAGCAGGTTGGAGTGCGGCATGGTTTTGAACCCTTTGAAATAGGGTATCTTAGCACCACTCCGGCCCTTCCCTCTCGCATGAGGGGGAAGGGCGTCGACTTATTTATTTAACGTCGAGCAGTTCCACATCAAACACCAGCGTGGCATTGGGTGGAATCACGCCGCCCGCACCACGTGCGCCATAGCCCATCTCAGGTGGAATAATCAAAGTGCGCTGACCGCCTGCTTTCATGCCCGCCACGCCTTGATCCCATCCCTTGATGACCTGTCCACCGCCCAGCAGAAAGTCGAATGGCTGGCCGCGATCGCGCGAGCTGTCAAACTTGGCGCCATGGTTGTTGGGGGCCTTGGGGTCGTAGAGCCAGCCGGTGTAATGCACGATCACCAGTTTGTTGGGCACAGCCTCTTTCCCTGTGCCCACCTTGACGTCGGTTTTCACCAGTTGGGTAGTTTTGGTTGTTTCTGTCATCGCTGATTTTTCCTGTTTCGCTGTTTCGGCAAGTGCCACGCCATTCATACCCAAGACGAGCAGGGTGACGAAGGCTGCTGGTTTTTTCATGTTGCAATCTCCTGTTGGATTTTGGTTAATAACCCTAAGCTGGGATAGCGAGCATCCGGAAAGGCGCATTAACCCCTGGCAGCCGGATCCGGTTCTATCAATAGCGCCCCTGTCAGGATCGCCAGCGCCCTCGTCACCAGTATACCTTTCCCCTGCCCACGGTGCTCTATCCGCAGACTGGCCTCGGCGTCGCCGCGCAACAGCTTGCGCCCGATCTGGACCTGGAATACGTACAGGATGTAGAGGGACAACACCAGGATGACATGCATCCATACCAGGAAGGATTCGATATCTCCATGCACAAACAGGCGGGTATACCAGTCACGATAGAAATAGAGATAAACAGGTATGCCCATATCAAACAACATGACGAAGATCATCGTCGAGACGTGGAACTTGCGGTGTTGCGGCCGGAAGAAGGCGGCGAGCATGAGGAGGTAGGTCGACAAGACGACCACCGCCATTATCACTTTTTCTGTCATTGTGTAACCATTTTTCGCACCTTCCAGATTGTGTTTCAGAACCCGTTCTGACAGGCCTTATGCACCTGCGGCTTTCAACATCTCCACTATCTTCGTATACCCGTTCGTTTCCGCCTCCTTGATGGCGTTGCTGCCGTTGCTGTTCATGGCGTTGACATCAGCCCCGGCCTTCAACAGCATCTGCACAACTTCCACATGACCGGCGCGGGCCGCGAATATCAAGGCCGTGGTGCCGGATACGCCAAACACGCTGCCACCGGCACCAGGATCGGCGCCCTCCGTGGCGTTGATGTCGGCCTTGTTTTTCAGGAGAAGCTCCACAACTCTGGAGGAGCCGTTCGCCGCTGCAACCATAAGAGGAGTGAGTCCCGAAACATCTTTGATATTCGGATCGGCCTTTTGTTCAAGCAGCGTTTGAGCAGCCGCTGCATGGCCACGCTCCACTGCCCAGAACAGGGCCGTTTTCCCCATAAAACCGCGCGCATCGACTCGTGCTCCCGCATCCAGCAGAATCCGTGCGACATCGGCATGGCCGCTTTGCGCGGCCTTGATCAACACCGTGTTCCTGCCGATGGTGCTCATTGCGACGGTGAACGAACTGGTGCGGTTTTCCTGCTCCACCGCATTGGGGTCCGCGCCTTTGCTTAACATCAGGCGCATGATGTCGCTGCGCCCCAATTCAGCGGCGACAAACAGGGCGGTCTCATTCCGGTGGTTGGGGCGATTAAAATCCGCATCATGATCGAGCAGATAACGCACGGTCTCGGTGCGGGCATTGCGCACGGCGATGATCAGCGCCGTATCGCCGCGCGAAGCGGCTTGCACTATGTCCTGATCAGCCAGTGGAACACTTGAGGCAGAGATGGCCCAGTCACGCAAGCCATCCGGTACGGCATTCACTTTGGCGCCACGCTCGACCAGGATCTTTACAACCGCCGTGTGGCCAGCCAGTGCCGCCTCCAGCAGGGGTGTCACGCCGACCCTGTTTTTGACGTTTGCCCGTGCGCCTTCTTCAAATAATTGGCCTACTTTGGCAACATCGCCGTTTCTCGATGCCTTGATCAAGGCATCGTCCAGGCTGAGGCTGGTATAAACCGATTCTTTGCGCGCGCCGGCCTGTCTCAAGGTGTGCGCAATGTCCGCATATTGATTGCGCTCCGCAAGGCTTAACGCCGTGCCGCCATGGGTATCCCTGAGATTGGGGTCGGCCCCCTTGGCGAGCAGGGCATTGGTGATGTCGTGCCAAGGGCCGTCGGCAGACATCAGGCCATGCCGTGCGGCATACATCAGCGGTGTATATCCGCTGTCGCTTGCGGAAAGCGCAAGCGTGTTCGCTACATTCGGGTCTGCCCCCGCCGCCAGCAGCATTTCCACCAACCTGAGGTTGCCGTATTGGACGGCAGGAAACAAGGCGGTTTCCCCACGGTTGTTCTTGGCGTTGACCTCCGCACCCGCAGTGAGCAGGCGTTTGGTGATCGAGACATCGCCTTTTGTAATGGCACCCATCAGAGCAGTATGCCCCACGTTGGTGCCTGCTTTCACATCGGCGCCCGCCTTGAGCAGTAGGTCAACGATTTCACCCTGACCGGCAGTGGCGGCGGCAATCAACGCGGTAGTCCCAAACATATCCTTGGAGTTTACGTCCATGCCGCGTTCGAGCATGTAGCGCACTACCTTGTCATGGCCGAAAGTTGCCGCCAGCACCAGGCGGTCCGGGCTTAAGGCATCACCGGGGACGGGCGTGGGGGACGGGACTGTTTGCTCCGGCGCAGGAGCGGCGGTTGCGGGAGGGCTATCGGCCGGTTCTGCGGCGTGCCCCACGGTAACAAGGGCAATACCCACGCCGCAAAATAACAAACGGCAACCCTTCCCAAATGACCCCGACACACTATGCCGCTTCATCGCCGTACCTCCCACCCGTAATTAATTCTTTATTTTCTGGGCACCTCTAAAAATTCGCTGAAGCCACGATGGCGGCGTTGGAAATGCGCTCAAAATGCTCATGTACTCCGTGTACACTCCGCTTTTTCGCGCATTTCCGCCTTGCCCTCGTGTCTTGATCGAATTTTTAGAAGTGCCCTTTTCTCTATTCCGCAGTAAATTCTGGCCCGGCAAACAACAGCCGGTCGCGCAAGCCAACCTCATGACACAGCAACAAGCTCAACAATCAACATACTTGACATCACCGCATTTGCCAAGCCGTTTGTAGTCTGAACTACAGAATTACACGTTCCGCCAGACACACGTTCCGCCGCTCGCCTTGTCGAGGGCATCCAGGCGCCGCTCATGCGCCGCCTGCTCCGCCGCCGTTGCCTGGATCACCTTCAAGCGGGGTCGGGCAGAATCAAGGTGACGGATTGCCTGGCGTGATGCCTGGCCTGCGTCCTGCCCACTGTCCAGGGATAAACTGGCCTGCCCACCTGTCATCGCCAGATAAACGTCGGCCAGTATCTCGGCGTCCAGCAAGGCACCGTGCAGATCGCGCCGGCTGTTGTCGATCTGGTAGCGCCTGCACAGCGCGTCCAGGTTGTTTTTCTGGCCAGGGTGCAGCTTCCGGGCCAGCGCCAAGGTGTCAACGACGGTGCAATGATCGGCAACTGCGCCGTGAGACCGCCCCAGCCAGACAAGCTCGGCATTGATGAAGCCGATGTCAAAGGGGGCGTTATGGATGATAAGCTCCGCCCCTTTGATAAAATCCAGGAACTCGTCAGCCACATCGGAAAAGCGGGGCTTGTCGATGAGAAATTCATTGCTGATGCCGTGGACATCGAATGCCCCGGCATCTATCTCGCGGTCGGGTTGCAGGTATTGATGGTAGTGATTGCCGGTAAGGCGGCGGTTGACCAGCTCCACGCAACCGATTTCGATGATGCGGTGCCCCTGCGCGGGGTCCAGGCCGGTGGTTTCAGTATCAAGTATGATCTGCCGCATTGATAGTTACCTTATTTCATTGACGTTATGCACCGTCCACGAAAAACACGAAAGGCACGAAAAATCTTTACAATACTATCCGTTCAGTTGTTGGCGAGAATAGACAGGTTCGAGAAAGCCAGCGTCCATCTCCCGATGCACGCCAAACCCATTTTTTCGTGGCTTTCGTGTTTTTCGTGGATCACATTTTCATTATTTCATTTCATCAATAGCACGGTTGGCAAGCTGGTCGGCCAGCTCATTTTCCGCGTGTCCGGTATGTCCCCGCACCCAGTGCCAGGCAACATCATGACGTTGCGCCGCAGCTTCGAGACGCTGCCACAAGTCGGCGTTTTTTACAGGCTCTTTGGCGGCGGTTTTCCAGCCGCGCTTTTTCCAGTTCGCCAGCCATTCCGTGATCCCCTTTTTCACATATTGAGAATCGGTGGTCAAGCGGACTTCGCAAGGCCGCTTCAGCGACTCCAGGGCCATGATTGCCGCCATAAGTTCCATGCGGTTGTTGGTGGTGAGCCGCTCACCGCCATAGAGCGATTTCTCGCGCCCCTTATGACGCAACAACGCACCCCATCCCCCAGGGCCAGGGTTGCCACGGCAGGCCCCGTCAGTATAAATCTCTACAACATCAGACACGTCTCATATTCCTCGTGCAGGGTCTCGCAGGGGCGGCGATCAGGCTGCGGCGGGGGCGCCAGCGCGGTTTGATCGGCGTCATGGTGGTTACCCGTTTCTTGGCCACCACCATGTAGGCCCCGCCCAAATGGGGCCACAACCGCGCCCCTGCTTTTTCCATGAACAGCAGCTTGCGCATCACCCCTTCCCGCTGCAAGGGGGGACGAAAAAAATATTGGCGCGTCACAATGACATCGAACCCCAGCAAGGCCAGCCAATCCTTGATACGCATCAACCCCAGAAAACGTCCGCACCAGGGTGCCGCGCCCTGGCGGGCCAACAGCTTCCGCCATATTCCCCAAAAGCTCCAGGGATTAAATCCCAGCACCACCACATGCCCCTCCGGGATCAAGATGCGCTCCGTCTCCCGTAACACGCTGTGGGGATCGGACTCAAATTCGAGGGTATGCGGCAAGACCACTACATCCACGCTGTCTGAAGCGATAGGCAGATCATCCGCGCGGGCACGCAACACACTGGCAGGAGCATCCCCCGCCACCGCATCGATATCCAGCACCACCCGGTGGGAGATGCGGCTGGACGCCAGCAGATCTTCATGATGGATGCGCCCAACCTGCAACAGGTGATAACCGAACAGGTTGGGCAAGACCTCATCCAGTTGCGCGCGTTCGGTTTCCAGCAGCAGATGGCCGATGCCATGAGCATACCAGGCACGCAAGTCCCGGCGGAGTCCGGGGGGTGCGCTGTGATCAAACGTCGATTTCATATCATCCTAAAAACGGCAGTTGGACGGGGTGGAGTGTGCGGTTTTCGGGGTGCAGGGCAAGGCGCGACGACGCGGAATGATTGTTCCATTCCAAGGAGTTGCAACGCTGCCATGCGCACTGAAAATCGTGTAATCCGCTCCGTAGCGGCCTCACCAAACAGGTGAACCTGCAAGATATGATGAAATTTATTAAAAGCATATTGCTAACAGTCCAGAATAGCGGTCAACCGCCGTTTTTAGGATCATCACTCTGGTCCGCAAGTTGCTAGCATAACGTGCTTTCCACCAGATGTGTCAGACTATAGGCGTTGACCCTGCCGTTAATCCCTGAGAGCATAAAATGTTTTGTTATTCCAACCTCATTGATCGCCACGCATGATTACTGTGCTCACTATTCCGGCCTTCACCGACAACTATATCTGGTTGATTTGTAACGATGGCGCTAAAAAAACGGGGCGCCATGCCGTCATCGTCGACCCTGGCGACGCCGAACCCGTCGCTGATACGTTAACCGAGCTGTCGATCACCCCCACCGCCATCCTATTGACGCACCATCACAACGATCACATCGGGGGAGTACGCACCCTGGTGCAGCGCTACGCCATCCCAGTGTATGGCCCCGCGCTGGAGCGCATTCCTGAAATCACTCACCCGTTACGTGAAAACGATCACATTATACTTCAAGGGGATAAAGTAAAATTCATCGTCATGGATGTTCCCGGCCATACCGCCGGACATATTGCCTATTACGGCCATGGCATGCTGTTTTGCGGCGATACATTATTCGGCGCGGGTTGCGGGCGATTGTTTGAAGGTACGGCGGCACAAATGCACCAATCACTAAAGAAAATCGCCGCGCTGCCGAAGAATACTCTTGTATATTGTGCACATGAATACACCCTTGCGAATCTGACGTTTGCAATGAAGGTGGAACCGGACAACGCGGATATCAGGGCGCGCCTGCTGGATGCCGAACGCTGCTGGGCGAATGGACATCCCACCGTACCCTCCATCCTGGAGCTTGAATTGCGCACCAATCCTTTCCTGCGCTGCCATGTTCCCGGTGTTATCGCAGCGGCGGAAAAATTCGCGGGTAAACGGCTTGTCTCCGAGCAGGAGGTATTTGCCGTGGTACGTTACTGGAAAGATACGCTGGATTGATCCGCAACCTTTGCCAACGCATTATTTTCATGTATTTCATATGGTTATTTTTCGGCAGCATCAACTTTAATGCCTTATGACGTTTAGGGTTTCTTAAAAATGTCATCATAAGGTATAATTCCGGCTTATAACCGGACTGGAGGAATCATGGTCATAGACAAAAACCAGGCACGACGTTTGCTGAACTTGTGTTTGTCTAGCACAATCATGCTCTACCTTGGCGGTTGCGCCATGCAGCAAAGCAAGGTGTCCAGCGCAACCACACACCCGGCTGACCGCACACAAGCCCAGCCGCACCAAGAGTCGGCCCTGACGCCCGCCACCGCGCTCGAATCCGCTTTGGCACAACGCCCGGCGGCGCCAGGTGACGTATCATCATCCCTTGGCATTCCCGGTTCAGCGCTGCCAGACCTCTGGGAGAGCGTTGTTACCCTTGCCGCACAACCCGACCCTGAACCCGCTCCGGTAAGCATCACCAATGTTGCGCTCTCGGACAGCACCCTATTAGTCAATCAAAAGTCCAGCCCTGAACCGGCCAAACGTCCTTCCGCTGGACCCATAGCCGTACCCAGGAAAAAACCGGCCACGGATGCACTCGCTCCAGCAACAGCGGCATCAACCGATTCGCGCGCCAGCATGGCAAGTCCCGTCGGCATAGACGACACCCCGAACAACCAGGACATGTGGAATCGCATCCGTACCCGCTTCAGCCTGCCTGACCGCGATCATCCTCGCGTACAGTCCAGCAAAAACTGGTATGCCGCTCGTCAGGTTTACCTGGACAGGACCATCGAACGCGCCACGCCTTATCTGCACTATATCGTGGAGGAAATTGAGCGGCGCGGCATGCCTTCGGAACTCGCACTGCTGCCCATCGTGGAAAGCGCCTATCAGCCACTTGCCAACTCCCACGCCAAGGCCGCAGGAATATGGCAGTTTATCCCGTCCACGGCCAAAAACTATGGCCTGAAATTGAACTGGTGGTATGACGGCCGCCGCGACATCCACGCCTCAACCCGCGCCGCGCTCGACTATTTGCAGAAACTTAACGCCGATTTCCAGGGTGACTGGCTACTGGCGTTGGCCGCCTACAACGCAGGCGAAGGCGCCGTGATGCGCGCCGTCAACAAAAACGCCGCTGCGGGCAAACCCACCGATTTCTGGTCGCTCCAGCTTCCGGTAGAAACCCAGGGTTACGTGCCTTGGCTGCTGGCGATCACTGACGTTGTCGCCGCGCCGGAAAAATTCGGCGTCACGCTCAAACCCGTGCCGAACCAGCCGTATCTGACCACGATCACCACAGACACCCAGATTGATCTGGCATTGGCGGCAGAATTGGCTGATGTCCCACTGGAAGAAGTCCACCGGCTTAACCCAGGCTTTAACCGCTGGGTAACCGACCCCGACGGACCTCATCACCTGCTGCTGCCCATCGAAAAGGTGGAAAGCTTCAAGACCAGACTCGCCTCCCTCCCGACCGAGAAGCGTGTCACCTGGACACGCCATCATGTCAAGAAAAAACAGTCTCTTAGCTATATCGCGAGCCTCTATGGCACTACCACCACGCTGTTGCGCCAGATCAATAAACTGACCAGCGATATCGCACGCGCCAGCACCGACCTGCTCGTGCCGGTGGCAACCAGCGATCTGGGCAACTACGCATTGCGCATTGCTCAAAATTCAGCGCCGGCTCTACAGGTCTCTCAGAATACATCCAGAACGGATGAGCCAAAGGCCACGGGAAAAACCGCATCTCACACCGTGGGCCGTGGCGACACCTTGTGGAAGGTCGCACGCAAGTTTGGCGTAACCCCCCGAGATCTGGCTACCTGGAACGACCTGGCCCCCAAGTCGAGACTGAGCGCCGGACAACGTCTGGTGATACGCTCCGCAACAGGCACCACGCAGCGCCTGACCCTCAGCCGCGCCTCATCGCGTTTAGCCAAAGCAGACATCACCCTGCGCCGCATCAGCTACAAGATACGTCCTGGCGACACGCTAACCCACATCGCCGACCGTTTTGATGTCACTCTCTCCGAGCTACGCAAGTGGAACACCCCCGCCAAGATCAAGAGCCTGAAACCGGGACAGAAGCTGACGTTGATCCTTAATTAGAAAGGCGCCGCCGCTATAAGCCGTGCTGGTGGTGTGCGCGGCGCACCCTGTACATTTCCCACGGCATGGCCTATGCCGTTCCCTGTCCATACTGCAACAGCGGGCTGAGAAAATATTCGATCTCCCTATCCCGATAATGAAGCGCGCAGGGATGATTTATTCACAGACAGGCTCTAAAGTTTTTCATTGCCAAAAAAACACACATGCCCGCCTCCTTGCCTATCGAAGCAACCCTTCCCGAGCTGTGCACGGCGCTCGCCGCCCATCCCGCAGTCGTGCTGCAAGCCCCGCCCGGTGCGGGCAAAACCACGCTGGTACCGTTGGCGCTCCTGGATGAACCCTGGCTGCAAGGCCGTTCGATCGTGATGCTGGAGCCACGTCGTCTTGCGGCGCGGGCGGCGGCGGCGCGCATGGCGGATCTGTTGGGCGAGAAGGTGGGACAGACAGTCGGTTACCGCATCCGTTTCGACAGCCAGATTTCGCGCCAGACGCGCATCGAGGTGCTAACCGAGGGTATCCTCACCCGCCGCCTGCAAAGCGATCCGGGGCTGGAGGGGGTAGGGCTGGTGATCTTCGATGAGTTTCACGAGCGCAATCTCAACGCCGATCTCGCGCTGGCACTGTGCATCGACAGCCAGCGCGGCCTGCGCGACGATTTGAAGGTGCTGGTGATGTCGGCCACGCTGGATACCGAAGGCGTCGCCAGACTGCTCGATAATGCGCCAATTATCACCAGCATGGGGCGCAGCTTTCCGGTGGCTGTCAGCTACCTGCCGCGCGATCCAGAAAGCAGAACGCCCGAGACCGTGGCCGCTGCGGTGCGCCGTGCCTTAAACGAACAACAAGGCGACGTGCTGGCCTTTCTTCCCGGCGGTGGCGAGATCCAGCGCACACAGCGCTTATTGGAGGCCGATCCCGCCTGCGCAGAGGTCCGCATCCATCCCCTCTATGGCGACCTGCCAAAAGAGGCGCAGGACCGGGCGATCCGGCCTGATTCCAGTGGGCGGCGCAAAGTGGTGCTGGCCACCTCCATCGCCGAAACCAGCCTGACTATCGAGGGTATCGTCAGCGTAGTGGATAGCGGTTTCGCGCGCGTACCGCGTTTTGACCCGAACAGCGGTCTAACGAGGCTCGACACGGTGCGCGTGTCGCGTGCGTCCGCTGAACAGCGCGCCGGACGCGCCGGACGTCTCAGGCCGGGGCATTGCTACCGGCTATGGAGCGAATCCACCCAGCGCGGCCTGCAAGCCCAGACCATACCGGAGATACTCGCCGCCGACCTCGCCCCGCTGGCACTGGACCTGGCTCAATGGGGGGTGCGTAATGCGGTGGATCTGGCGTGGCTGGACCCACCCCCGCCCGGCGCGCTGGCCCAGGCGCGGCAATTGCTCATCGAACTGGGCGCACTGGACGACAAGGGATTGATCACCCCCGCCGGCCAGGCAATGGCTGCGTTGCCCGCGCACCCACGCCTCGCGCACCTGCTGCTGGAGGGCAACAAGCTGGGATTGGGCGTGCTGGCCTGCGATATCTCGGCGCTGCTTGCCGAACGCGACATTCTCACCAGCGACAACCAGAGTCGTAAACGCACCTGCGACCTGCTGGAGCGCGTCGAGGCGATAATGGCATTCCGCAAGCGCGGCAGGGCCGGTGCGCAATCCTATGAGGCCGACCCTTACGCCTGTGAACGCATCGAACAAGCGGCCAGCCAGTGGCGGCGACTGCTAAATATCAAACAACCTGCAGCGAGCGCCAGCGACGAAGAGGTTGGCCTGCTATTAGCCCTCGCCTATCCAGACCGCATCGCCGCACAGCGCGAAGCCAACACCGGACGCTACCTGCTCGCCAATGGCCGTGGCGCGCGCCTGGCGTGTGAGGATCATCTGATCAAGCACACCTACCTGGTGGCCGCGCAGATGGATGCGGGAAAAACCGAAGCCATAATCTACCTCGCCGCGCCAGTCACCGTGCAGGCTTTGCGCAAACATCTCGCGGGACGAATACAAACGCAGGACGTGGTGCGCTGGGACAGCCAGCAGCGGGCCATCATCTCGCGGCGCGAAGAACGGCTTGGAGAACTCGTGCTCGCCAGCCAACCGCTGACAAAAGCTAGCCCAGATGCGTTACGCAAGGCCATGCTTGAAGGCGTGCGCCGTCTCGGGCTGGAGGCATTGCCCTGGACACACGAGGCCAGGGAATGGCAAGCGCGCGTGCTATCGTTGCGTCACTGGTGCCCAGAGGAGGGCTGGCCGGATGTGAGCGACGCACATCTGGAAACAACACTGGAAGACTGGCTGGAGCCATACCTCGACGGCATCACCCGCCGCGATCATCTGACCCGCATCGACCTGCTGGCAATACTGCAAAACACGCTGGACTGGACGCAGCGCACCCGCCTCGACGAAGGCGCGCCCACCCACCTCACCGTGCCCAGCGGATCACGGCTGCGTCTGCAATATACCCCCGGCGAATCGCCGGTGCTGGCGGTGAAGCTGCAAGAAATGTTCGGCCTCGCCGACACGCCGCGCGTGGCTTGGGGACGGGTGCCGGTAACCCTGCACCTGCTCTCCCCGGCACAACGTCCCATCCAGGTAACACAAGACCTGCGCGGCTTCTGGGAACGCACCTACGCCGAAGTCAAAAAAGAACTCAAAGGCCGCTATCCCAAACACCCCTGGCCGGATGACCCATGGAATGCCGAACCTACGGCACGCCGGAAACCTAGACCGAATGTTTCGTAAATTCACGTGATGATCACGCAGGATTTCGATTGACAGGGGAATTTTGCGTGGCAGGCATATTATCTTAAAAACGGCAGTTGACCGCTTTTTTGGACGGTTAGCAAGAGGAGGTAGAGCCGCGCCGGGAGCAGCGGCCGAAAACAGCTCTTGGAGCAGCAAGTGTAGCGTGCGCTGTGCGCACGAAAAATGGTGGCTGTAATGAAAAAATATAGAAGGGAGGTATGTGTGACCGCTCATCCGCATCCATACGCCCACGGCACTTGCAGAACTTTACTTGCGCTCTTTCCTGTATGGCGGATTGCCCAATGACGCATACTGTGTTGTCTTTTCGGTAATTCGTGCGCATAGCGCACGCCATGCTTGTTGTGGTTTTCTTGAGGCTGCTATCCGAAAGCAACAGTCGAGCGGGTTGTGCTATGAAGATTTTATGTGCCTTTTGTGTTTTTCGTGGACGGTGCGTAACATCGACTCTTAATTCGATGAGGTGAGAACATGCCAAGGCACACATTAGTCAGGATTCTCGGCGCACTGGCCTTGGCCATGCTGCTCGCCTCCTGCGCAAGCACCCGCCCCCTCACCGGGCAACCGCCAGTGGCCTATGTGGCGAAAGACGACGGTGGCCTGTTCGCGCGCCATGCCCCGGTCTTTGTGCCGCAGCATCATTACAAAACCTACAACAAGATCGGCCGTCCCTCCGGCCGCTATGACGCGCAGGGCCGCGAACAGATCTATGTCGACCCTGCGGTGCCGGTGATGTATGCCCAGCAGCAGACGTTCCAGACCAGCAAAGGCAACTACACCAACCTGATTTACCGTGTGCATTTTCAGGGTGTGCCGTATTTTCACCTGACCGCCGGAAAAAATTCCGGGTTGTTTGTCATCATCACCCTTAATCAAAAAGAAGAGCCAGTGCTGGTAACAACCGTCCATACCTGTGGCTGCTATCTCGCCGTCATCCCCACGCGTTATTTACCAGATGATGCTTATCCCCAGGGATGGGATTTTGCACAACCCCAGTCTATCTATGGTGAAACACTGCCCGCAAGGCTCGATTACCCGGCATCTTCCGGCGCGGACCAGCGGCCTGTGGTGCTCCTGAGGGACGCCACGCACCGCGTGATGGATGTGAAGATCGGGGCGCAGGACAACACCTACAACATCATTCCAACCCCCATCGAGCCAATGGCAGTACTGAAAAAGCTGCCGCTGGATAGCCACACCATGACATCGTTTTATGAAACGCAAGGCTTCCGCAAAGGTTACGTCAAAGGGGCCATCAAGCCGTTTGAAGTCCTGCTGATGAGTTGGTGGGCGCTGGACCCGCACATTGGATCGGATAAAGAGCTTGGCGATAGCCGCGAGACCGGCACAGTATTTTACACCAGCCTGAAACCGTGGAACCGCACGGCTTCGGATATGTGGGAATTTGCGCGGTTTCTTGAGTTTTGGGGGTGGCGGTTATAAAGTGGAGCGAAGATACTTGCATCTTGCGGCATTACGCAAATAAATCGCTTCAAACACCAAACATTATTCCATCATTGTCACTTTCACGGTGATCACGGGGAAACAGGTCTTAATTTTTCAAGGAACCTTACTGATCTTGCCCACTTCCCGGTGGTCAATCAGGTGATGGCGGGCTATTTCCAGGAACCCTATCCCGCCCGTGCTGCCATCGGCGTGGCGGCTTTGCCTAGGGGCGCGGCGGTGGAGATGGATGGGGTGATGGTGGTTGGCGCCTGATTTATATCTTGCTTGGTTTGACCGGTTACTTTTGCACCAAGCTCGGCCCAGCAGAACAGCCAGTTGAGGGTATAAAGGGGTCTGACCCGAATGGCGCTTACTTAACGAATAACACATTGATTTTAATATACAAAAAGGCTGGCTTAAGTGATAAGGTTGGTGTTGCCAAACTACCACCGATATCACAAGGAGCCAGTCTTTATGCATCGTACTCCCAGCGCTCGCGCACATCAACAGCGCCGTATTCGGCATCACGCCGCCAACACCGATTCCTACGCGTTCTTCAACCTTCTCACCAGCGCCGAATGGCTCGATCACCTGGAGAGGCTGTTTCCGCCCACGGAGACGTTGTCGATCGCGCAGCCAAAAGCCGGGGGCGGGTTTCCCGCTGTGCCGCATGGTAGGCATCGTGTGCCTCGGCAGCGGTGCGGTACTCAACGCGGCGATCGGTCGCTACCAAGGCAAGGGCGGCGATGAACAATCTTTGCTGCGGTCGGTGCTCGACACTCTGAATGCCGGAGACATCCTGCTGGGGGATGCCTATTACGCGACCTATTTTCTGCTGTCCGACTTGCAATCACGCGGTGTGGATGCGGTGTTCGAACAACTGGGGGCACGCAAGCGCCGCACCGACTTTCGGCGTGGCCGGCGGTTGGGATCACGTGATCATCTGATCACGATCGCCAAGCCGCAGACCAAGCCCGGCTGGATGGCGCAATCGGACTACGATCACGCCCCGGACACGCTGACGGTACGGGAGCTGTATACCGGCGGCAAGGTCCTGGTAACGACGCTATTGAACCCGAACCAAACACCCAAAGCGGCCCTGAAAATACTCTATCGAAGCCGATGGCACATAGAACTGGATCTGCGCCACATCAAAACCACGCTGGGCATGGAAATGCTGAGTTGCAAAACCCCAGCGATGGCTGAGAAGGAAATCTGGGTGCATCTGTTGGCCTATAACCTGATTCGGCTCCTGATGGCTCAGTCCGCTTTGTTGACCGATAGGCTACCGCGCGAATTTAGTTTCAAGCACACCCTTCAGCTCTGGTTGGCGTGGAACCAAAGAGGAATGGGCGCCGGTAACGCAGACACCCTCGCAGACCTGTTTGCCCTGATCGCCCAACAGCGCGTCGGGAACCGCCTGGGGCGCATTGAACCTCGCGCCATCAAGCGACGACCGAAACCCTATCCTTTGCTCACCAAGCCACGACCTGTCGCCAGGGAGAACATTCGGAAAAATGGACACCCTACGAAGCTTAAGTAAGTGCCATTCGGGTCAGAGCCTTTTTTTACTTTTTTCTATCATTAGCCTCATGTGACCAGGCTGTTCATTAGGCGAAACTACCCCGAATGTATGAAGCATTCGGGGTAGAGCGCACACCGCCGTTCAGATTAAAGGGCTGCGACCCTTTTGCTGCTTTTTGCTGCTTCTTTTGCTGGGTTGGCGGCATTGACGATGGCATCCACATCGAGTGTAGTGATAATCTCCAAACATTCCATCGCTTCTTGACGAGGTGAGTTTGAAATTCGCCCCTACTTCGCATTGCCGACGGACAGCGGTATTTCCAGCGTGTGAACGGTGTTGGTATCCTTTTCCATGAGCTGAAGGCGCAACACTTTGGCCGACATGACCTCGCCGGGAAAGAACATGAAACCGTAGGCGATGTCACCCGGCTTCACTGATTTGTTCTGCAACGACTTGGCCCTGAAATCGTCCATCACCCGGTCACGGGCCTCGCCCGCACTGGCCGCGCCGCTGGCCCCTCCCAGCACGGCACCGGCGGCCGCGCCCGCCGCCGCACCCTTGCCTGCGGCGCTGGCCACATCCTCACCGCTGACCACGCCGACCGCAGCACCGATCAAGCCACCCGCCACACCGCCGAGAAAGCCGCTGTAAGCCCCCTCGCTGAAGATCTTTTTGGTCTGTGCATACTTGGTGACACGCTCGTAAGCAAAGCGTTCTTCCAACACCGGCCAGAGCTTGCCTTCGTTGTCCACCAAGAAGGTTTGACCGGGATTGATCACCAGCGGGTGCGTACCCTTGTTATCGAAAACCACCTGCACCGGCAACAGCCCCGCGCCGCGCACGTCGAAACCAAAGGCGTTCCCCGCCTGATCCTTGTCCACATAGGCCTCGGCGCCCAGCGTCGCCCCCGCCACCACGGTGGCATTGGGATAGGAGGAAGGCAGACGAAACGGCAGCGGCTGAGCCTTGTATGTCGTTGCGCACGCCGCAAGGGCGAGCGTTACGCTCACCAGAGTCATCAAGGATAACCAGCTTTTCACATAGCGCATGGATGTCATAATCGCTCTCCTGATGTTGTGTCAAAACAACCAACGCAGGCCCGCCTTAACACCGATGAAATCAATATCACCTCCGCCAAACAGATGGAAATAATCGGCGCCGAGCTCACCGCGAAGCCTTGGAGCCAGGGCGTGGCTCACGCCGGCACCGAGACTTATCCCGCCCCTCCTGCTCAAGGACTCGGGGCGATAGGCGCCCAAACCTGCCTCGACATACCCTTCCATCTGTGGCGTGAGCGGTTGATAGCCCCGCAGGTAAAGTGTACCACCCGTGATGTCGAAATCAGGGTCGAAGCGGTAGCGGCCAAGCACGGCGTTGAGCGAATAGCGTGGCGAAGGCCGATACTCGAAATCCAGCTCGCCCAGCATTCCCGCATCGTATTGATTGTTGAAGTTGCCCAAAGGCACACCCCAGCCCAGGTGGGCGCTGAGGGCAAAGCGATAGGAAGCGCCCTCGCTCACTCGCGAGAGCGGTCCGGCGTAGAGGGGCTCATCCATCACCGCCACGCGAATCTCGGGGTCGGAGCCGGTGGGCACAGTTAGAGCATACTCATATCGTCCGTCCAGCAGATCACGGAAACCCGGCTCGATGTTTCCCGTCGCGGTGGATACTTTGATCCGCTGCCCATAGTCAGGCCCAAGATAATTGCCGCGTGCGTCACGGGGGCGGAGTTGGATCTTGATGAGGGTGGCATAACCCATCACGTCCTTGCTCACCACGCGCATATCTGAGGCATCCAGATTCGCCTTGCCGAACTGCACCGTCGCCACACGTGTTTCGGTGCGGGTATACGCGCCGATATCCTCATCCGTGCCGCTGACGCGAAACACCACGGTATAGGCGCCGGGGATGCTGGTATCGTCATAGATTGCGGTATAAATGCCATTCCCCTGGCTGGCCAGCACCAGCGCTCCGTCGGCGGGTTGAACACGTTTCCAGAACCCCTCCTGTTGCAGCAAAGTTTGCAGTTTCTGCTGGGCAGGACTCGTTCCCGGCTCGGATTGATGGCCGGCCGCGACTGGCGCCGCAGCGCTGATCCATGCAGGAGTAGGTGTTATCGAAAGGGCCGTTCCAACGCTGGTTCCGGGCTTGAAGACCTGGGCGGCCACCAGATTGGCATCGGACAGCGGCCTGCCGTCCACAGCGAGGCGAGCCGTCAATCGGAGCGGCTCTCCCACCTTGCTCAGCCCCTTGTGAATCTCAAAGGCGTAATCGAGCCTTTTCTCGTCAGCGAGCGCCGCAACTTCGTAGCGCGCGCCCTTGATGCCATAGATTTGCAGGCGCCAGTCTCCCTCAGGCCCGATCCGTGCATTCTGCACCGCGAGCGGCAGATCAAAGGCATAGATGCGGTAGAAGTCGCCGCTGGTCAGCCTGGCATGGGCGATGAGGTTGACGCCGTCTTTTTCGATCTGCTCAATCGCCAGTGGTGGTTCGCCACGCTTCCAGCTCAGCTTGAAAATGATTTTTTTCGCCGAACGATCGACGCTGAAGACTTCGAAAACCCGGTCGGCGGTCAGATTGTGAACACGGTAGTCGATCAATTGCGGGCTGGCGCCGCGCAGGGCATCCACCAGTTGCTCCACGAAGAAGCGGCGCAGGTTAGCATCGGGCGCCATGGTCGTGTAACTTCTCCCGCCCGTGTTATTGGCGATGCTCTGCAGCAGCGTCACGAATTGCGGCGTGGCGCCCACGCCGATGGTGTTGATCCTGCGCCCCAACTGCTGGTCCAGCACGGTGGGTGGTGTGGTGGGACTGATATTGGAGGTGTTAGAAGTGGCGGGATCGGTGTCGATTTTCAGCGCAGCGCCCTGCGGCAGCGCCATTGGATTGACGTTCTGCATACCGTCGGTGAACAGGATGATGCGGCGTGGACTCATGCCGGTGAGACGGTTGATGGCGGATTGCAGTCCGCCTCCCATTGCCGTCAGATTCATGGGAACAGTCGTCTGGCTGTCGACATCGGCAATGATAGCCTGGGCGTTGTTGTTACCAGGTCCGATTGGCAACAGGGCCTCGCCACCGATATTGAATTCGTTCACGTTGGTTCTGAAATAGGTCACCCCCAGCCGGTGCTGCGGCTCGGCCACGGCCAGGCTGTTCCATAACTGCACGAAGATCTCCACTGCATCCTTCAGCGCGTCGAGCTTGGGCGCGCAATTGGGACAACCCGGCGACAGCATGCTGCCAGAGATATCCAGCACCAGCATGGCGTCCACCGCCTCCTGCGAGATGTTGGTGCCAAAGATTTCCTGATTGCCCAGCCGGTTATCCATCCACACGGCGTAAGCCTTATCGTTGACGGAGGCGACGGAGTGGTAGTCGCCCGCGAAATCCTGCGTCGGCGTGAAACCTGGCACGACATCCGTGATGCGGGTATTGACGGCCCACGTCATTCCGCCATCGATCGAGGCAGTGTAATAGACGCTCAATTTGTTAGTCACGGCATCGTCCCGGTTGTCATACCAGATTACATCCACCCGACCGTTAGGTGCTACGTCCAGGCTTGGCCAGAACTGTGCCCTGCCGCTGCCCACCGGGTCATCGCTGATGCGCGTTACCGCCCACGGTCCGGCAGCCGCGGCGGCGCTTGCCACATAGATGTCATAATCGCCCGGCCAAGCGGGCCTGTCGGCGTAGGCAATGTAAATCCTGCCACTGGCCGGGTCCGCGCCCATGCTGATGAATTTATTTGGCTTGCCGAACAGCTGGCTGGCAACCTGCTGGTTGGCGCCGAAGCTCACGCCACCATCGATGGATTCGGCGATCCACAGCCTGGGAGCGACCCAATTTGCATCGCCCGGATTGCCATTCTCCAGGGTATGCCATGCAACATAGATGCGATCGTTCGCTCCGATTGCGATTTGCGGCCCAAACGAGCGCGAAGCGCCGGTTGGGGGATTGAAGGTGCTGACCTGAAGCGGCGGGGAGAAAGTGACGCCGCCATCGATAGAGCGCGTGAACCATATCGTCATCGACTCAGCCCCGCCCACGCCCCACGCGTTGGCACGCTGCGTCCAGGCCAGATACACATGATTATTGGCGGGATTAACGAACAGCCAGGGTTTGTCGAGGTGGTTTGCCGTGCCTTGTCCGGCGGCGACGATGTTCTGGAAGACGGTGAAGGTATGGCCGCCGTCATTGGATTTGGCCAGGAAAATGCTGCCATCCCTGCCCAGGCTGCCCGGCGTGTTGTCGGGATTGAAGGCCAGGCCGGCGAGGTAGGCAGTACCCGCGCTGTCGAAGGCCACCACGGGATCGGCGCTTCGCGTATAACCCGCCAGCGCAATGGTGCCGCCGTGAGTCCAGACGGCGCCGCCATTGTCGGACCACGACCAGCCGACCGCCACATTGCCAGTGCGATTGTCGTTATATCCCACCACGAGCCTGTCGTGATCCTGGGGATTGACCGCGACCATCGGCTCATTTTGCCACGCCGCATGATTGGTAATGTTGACGTTGGGAGGGGCCGCAGGCACCAGTATCGGAAAACACAGGGCGCTGATCGCGAGAAGCAACAACGCCAGTATATTTTTCTTTTTACTCCCGATGAAAAATCGGGAACTTACCGTGACCTTAATCATGGCTGCCTCCGTACCCTGCATCACACGTCCCACCACTACCGCCTGATAAACGATAGTAGACGCTCGCCAGAATATTTCCTTGATCTATATCAAGGTCGGATGCATTACCGGTTTCCAGGATGCCATGCTCTTGCGGAAGTCTTATATTAATTCGGAGTATTTTTGATCTGCGTCAAAGATGCCTGGATCATGATGTGGTTCAATGATTTTGTCGTGGCAGCTACACAACAAATTCTTTGCCCTTACAGGGAGATGAACCATGAAAATCCAGCTGGGTTTTTACGTGTCAGGGAAGACAGAGCAACTCACAAGGAAGTTCGTTATCGCTTTCTCGTCATTCCTGTTTATTTTTACGTGTGGGCCGTTGTACGCAACAGCATATACGCCGCTTTCCTGGCAAAAAGTTGTGACGTCGCACTCGAATCCCACCCTGATCGGGCAGCGCAAGCATCTATCCTGGGTTCGCGACCAGAACCGCAACTTCATCGATGACGAGATCGAGGCGCGCTTTGGCCCCAAAGATCGCACGAATATCATTCTCGCACTAAACCGTTGCATTCCTCCGGCGCAGGTGCAGGAAATCTTTTCCAGATACGGAAAGATAGCCTATGTAGGCAAGCTGGTCAGTTTCGTCTTCCTCAACGATGTTCCAATTGCCGACTTGCCGGCACTTGCCGCGCGGCCCGAGGTGGCGATGGTCGAATGGCAGATACCGGAAACCCTGGAGCTGGACGTTGCCTCCCGCGCCATTCAAGCGCATGCCAGCGCCCAATACCCGAACCAGTCGGCGCAGGACATGGGCCTGAACGGAAGCGGGATCAATATCGCCATCGTCGATACAGGTGTCAATGATGGCACCTTGAATACACTCCCATCTTCGGCATTCGTTGCCGGATACGATGCCTGGGACAGCACTGATTCGGGAGACGGATCAAGAAATCCAACGGACAACGTCGGCAATCATGGCACCACCATGGCCGTGATGGCGCTGGGGCGAGGTGTTGCCGGCCAGACGTGCAGAAATCCCGGCGGCGGCCCCGCGGCCAATTGTGCCGGGATTGCGCCAGCCGCAGGTCTTATTGATGTGAACCGTTGCGGGACCACTTCTTCCGGTCAATACAATTGCGACTCGACATTTACCGCCAAGGCGGTGGACTGGGTTGGCATCAATGCCCAGAAATTCAAGATTCGCGTCGTCAACCTGTCTTTCTCGCGCTGCGTCGATGATGACGGCACGGACGCATTGTCGCAGCAGGCCAATTATCTTTCGGCGCTGGGGTTGGTGGTGGTGGCCTCCTACGCCAATGCCAATAACGGTACGGCGTCATGCCCGGCGTCTTCGCCAGGCGCCAGGATCACCAAGCCGCCTGCCTCGGCCTCGTTCGCCATCAGCGTCAATGCCACGGATGACAAGAACACGGTGACACGCAGCGACGACACGCATTGGAGCAACTATCTCATTGGTCCGCGCAAGGACTTCAGCTTCGTGTCGCCGAACCTGCTGGCGCTGAAACCCGACCTCTCCGCGCCGGGACAGAATCTGAGCACCACCACGCTCATGGGAATTCCCGGAACATCTCCCGCCGCGGCGATGACATCGGGCGCCGCGGCCCTGGTGTTGCAGAAATTCCCCGCCATGTCGCCCGACAGCCTGAAACAGTTGCTGATCATGTTCGCCGACAATTCGCGCAATACTCCATATTCATCCACGACGGGCAATTGGGACACGGCGCTGGGCTGGGGTTTGTTGAACGTCGGCGCGGCGCTGCAAGGTGCGATGGCGCAATCCACCGATGTGCGCTTTCCCAACTGCCAGAGTGGCGGCGCCGCGGGCCAGCCCTGCCCGCTCAAGAGCAACGATCCGGCGTGGAATAATCAGGTCGACATAACGACGAACACGCCGGCCAAGGCCGGCGTCCCCAATCAGATCAACGTCAAGATAGAAAATCCCGGCAACACCCCCGTCACGATCCTGGTGAATTTCGGCGTGTACAATTTTGCCGCCGGGAATAATCAATTCCACCCTCTCGGCACAAAAAAGATCACCATCAATCCCCACGATACCGTTACCGAGAACATGGCGTGGACGCCGGCATCTTCAGACCATCAATGTGTCCAGATCTCGATCGCGTATGGACTCGACGCGGATTACACCAACAATGTCACGCAACGCAATATCATGATCAGCCCATCGGTATACAATGTCCGTGTCGAAAATTCGCTTATGACGCCCGCGCGATTCGAGATCAAGGCGGTTTCCGACCACCCCGGCTGGCGCTGTACGGTCAGCGATGCCGCTTTCGCGCTGGACCCGTTCACCGATTGCGCGCGGAACATCAAGGTTACCTTCAACGCCCCCGTCGGCACCCGTCCCGGCCGCCAGGCGAATTGCAACGTGGCGGTGTATGCCACGCCCAAAGACGGAGAACGGCGGCTGATCGGCGGCGTCACGGTGCGTACCTACGTGCCACGGCCCTGCCGCGTCTTCGGCGAGGTGGTCGATGCCAATGGCCGCCCTGTCGCCGGAGCACGCCTATCCACCAAGCTGGCCGCGCCTGGAAAAGCCGCTTTCCAACCTCGGGAGGCATCGGCCATGACCAACAGGGACGGGGTTTTCTCCCTCGCCATCGTGCCGGACGTTCAGCAGACATTCACTGTGCAGAGGGCCGGCGTTGGCCGAGGCAAGCTCATCCTCCGCCCGGGATGCGGCCTCGACCTGCCACGGCTGGTGCTCACGGCGCAGGGGCTACACTCCGAATCCATCCGCTACTATGCAGGTGGAAGCGAGTAGTGTCACGGCACAGTAACCCGTCCTGCGTCTGACGACGGAAGCCAAGGGCGCGCGGTAGGCTTCATCCAGCCTGCCGCGTTGGGGTGGGGCGATAGAGCAGAGATGAGGACACGCGTCGAGGGAGGGTTAAGTCGAGGGAGGGTTAAGGGGTGGAGTCCTTTCTTCGCTTTTTTCTCTCATTAAAGCATTAAAGGATTCCGATTGCCCGCATTAAGTCGCCTCTGCGACGAGCCAGCGCAATCCATCCCTCAGCTTTCCAAAACTCGGAGAGATATTCCGGTTCGGGTCCATCAACGGACCAATCTTTTCGGCCCATTCATGCTTCACCTGTCCCGGCAATGGCCAGCCAGCTTTCTTGATCGCTGCCGACCCGCCCGAATGCACTGCGTCGGCGAGGAGTTCCCATGTATCACATGCGCTGTCCTGAACATACTTTCCGAGCACATCCCGCTTGGCTCGTGGATAGGCGGCCAACAAAGCATCTTGGTCGCCGAAATACCAGGCTTCCATTTCCTCGATAGCGAGTCTGAACAGAGTGTTAGGCACCGGATTGCAGACATCGGCGGCCGCTTTCAGCTCGGCCAAAAATGCAGCGCAGTCGCGTTTGTCAGTATCGAGCACGACCACAACGGCATCTATTCCGGGCGTATTGCCATAACCACGTAATAGCTTTGGCAGCTGGTCAAGCAAAATCCGCTTCGAGGGATCGGCCTTCGTCACCAAGCCAGGTGGAATTCGGCCGATGCCCTTGTAGGCATGTAAACGCCAGGTATGTGGCTCGCCTTGTAGCCCCAGAAACTGAGGCAGCAATACTTGCAGCAACTTCTCCCCCGAACTGTCCTCCACCAATATCTCAATGTGCATACTCATCTCTCATCGAGATAATCGCTGTACCAAAGACCACCCAAAGGCAAACCTTCAGCCACGAGGTTTTTCACGTCTTCAAGCTCAGAGACGCGACGCACAGTGGAATAGCCATCCGTTCCTTTCTCCAGTATCCACACTTCCTCGGGCGCCAGCGCATCAACAAAGTACGGCTGGTGCGTGGTCACGAAAATCTGCGGGGCATTCTTTTTGCCGGTGGCATGTAAACGGAACTCCTGGGCCAACGCCTCCAACAGCTTGTGATAAAGGCCGTTCTCTGGCTCTTCGATGCAAATGAACGGTGGTGGGTCCGGGTCTTCCAACAACAGCAGGTAAGCAAAAACTTTTAGCGTGCCATCTGACATCTGCTGGGCGAAGAATGGGTCACCAAAAGCGCCGTCGTTGAAACGCAGTAACACGCGCTTGTCCTCAGTCACCTGCGTGTCGATACTGGCAATCCCCGGAATCTTCGCCGCAATGCGTTCGAGGATGGCCTTGAATCGCGCTTTGTGCTCACGCTCCATGAACTGCACCACGTTGCCAATGTTGTCGCCGTGGATGTTCAAATGCCGCTGTGGGCCGGCGCTCGGCAGACTACGCGCCGCATCCGGGTAGAAGTAGGACAGATACCAGCCTTTGAGGAAGTCTCGAAACAGCTTGATGCGCGGATGTTCCTTGAGCGTACCCAAGGTGGCGATGCCGAGTTGCCGGGTATCGGTCAGTTCTACTGGCGTCTGGGCACGATCCTCTCCACCTTCGGCTTCTAGGGCTTCTTCACCTGCCCAGACCGTTCCCTTGCCGTGGTCCAGGCGCAGGAACGCATAAGGCCGACCACGCTTCTCGCCCTTACGACGCTGCTTGAGCACCTCGGATTCGACAAAGGGCCGCCCCGAGGAATCTAGCGCAATCGCCAACTCGTAGGTGATCGGCCGTTCATTGGGCCCTTCGCGGTAATAGATTTCAAACCGGATGGGCTCATTCACGCCCATCGAGCGAAGGCGATCGAAGCCACCGCGTTGCTTCATGTCGCAGGCGCTTTCTACATCGGCGGACAAACAGTCCGCCACGAATCCGAATGCATCGAACAAGGTGCTCTTGCCTACGCCGTTCTTGCCAATCACCACGGTGAAAGGCGTCAATGGTTTCCCAGCTTGCTGGTTGGAGAGCTTGCCCAGCGTCACATCGCGCAGTGCGCGATAGTTCTGCACCCGAAATCCTTCGATGACTGCCATTTATTACTCCTCAGCCCGCGAATAAAAAAGTAAAAAGGGGGTGATACCCCTATTCCTTTCTTGAGAAACCCAGCGAAATCAATACCAGCGGCCCCAGGCAGGACGCGGCTTTTGATTATTCGTCCAGCCTCACTTCAATCCCCTGCGCCGCCATAGTGCGTTTGGCTTCTTCCACGGTGTATTCCCCGAAGTGAAAAATACTGGCGGCAAGCACGGCATCGGCCTTGCCCTGTTTGACGCCGTCGGCAAGGTGGCTGAGGTTGCCGACGCCGCCAGAGGCAATAACGGGTACGGACACGGCGTCGCTCACGGCGCGGGTGAGGGGGAGATCAAAGCCATCGCGGGTGCCGTCGCGGTCCATGCTGGTGAGCAGGATTTCGCCGGCACCCGCGTCGGCCATTTGCTTGGCCCATTGCACGGCGTCGATGCCGGTGCGCTTGCGCCCGCCGTGGGTAAAGACTTCCCAGCGCGGTGGTTCATCGCCCGTGCTGACCTGCTTGGCGTCGATAGCGACGACGATGCACTGCGAGCCAAAACGCTCGGCGGCTTCTTTAACAAGATCGGGGTTGTGTATTGCTGCGGTGTTCATCGCCACCTTGTCGGCGCCCGCGTTGAGCATGCGGCGGATGTCGTTGATGCTGCGGATGCCGCCGCCGACGGTGAGGGGGATGAACACCTGCGCGGCGACCTGTTCGACCACATGCACCATGGTCTCGCGTTCTTCGCTGCTGGCAGTTATGTCCAGAAACACCAGTTCGTCGGCACCCTGCTGGTCGTAGCGCTTGGCGATCTCGACCGGATCACCGGCATCGCGGATACCGACGAAGCGCACGCCTTTGACGACGCGGCCCGCATCCACGTCCAGGCAGGGAATGATGCGTTTCGCCAGACCCATATCAGCTCAACTCGTCCGCCAGTTTCTGTCCTGCGACAAAATCCAGCGTGCCTTCGTAGATGGCGCGGCCAGTAATTGCGCCCATGATGCCTTCCTCGGCGACCGCGCACAGCGCGCGGATATCTTCCAGGTTGGTGATGCCGCCGGAGGCGATCACCGGGATCGAGATGGCCCGCGCCAGTGCGACAGTGGCTTCGATATTCACTCCACCCAGCATGCCGTCACGTCCGATGTCGGTATAGATAATCGCCTCGACACCATCTTTTTCAAAGCGCTGCGCGATATCAATAACATCGTGATTGGAGAGTTTGGACCAGCCATCTATCGCCACCTTGCCGTTTTTGGCGTCCAGGCCGACGATGATATGGCCGGGGAACTCGCGGCACACATCACCCACGAAGTGCGGCGTGTTGACCGCTTTGGTGCCGAGGATCACGTAGCTGACACCTGCATCCAGGTAGGCCTGGATGGTGTCGTCGTCGCGTATGCCGCCCCCCACCTGGATCGGCACGTCGGGATAGGTTTGTGCGATGCGCCGGATGATATCGGCATTAACCGGCTTGCCGGCGAAGGCGCCGTTCAGATCCACCAGATGCAGACGCCGCGCGCCCGCGTCCACCCAGCGCCCGGCGACGGCGAGCGGGTCATCGGAAAAGACGGTGTCATCTTCCATGCGCCCCTGGCGCAGACGCACGCATTTGCCATCTTTCAGGTCAATGGCGGGGATCAACAACATGATAGCTTCCTCACGGGGACAGAAAAAATTTATTACCCAAAATTTCGCAGAGTGTGTCTTATTCCATTTCAATCAGGTAATCAATTATTCCCTCTCCCGCCGTGCGGGAGAGGGGGTCAAAAATTAGAAATAGAATTAAAACCCCTTACGTCTACAGACACCCATCCCAACCCAGAAAATTGGCGAGCAGGGCAAGCCCCGCCCCTGCGCTTTTTTCGGGATGAAATTGCACAGCAAAGACATTGCCGCGCGCCATGGCGCAGGCGAAATCGGTGCCGTAATGCGTTATCCCTGCGACCTGGCCCGACTCCGTTGGCGCAACATAGTAACTATGCACGAAATAAAAACGGCTGTCTTGGGGTATGCTCTGCCACAAGGGATGTGGTTTTGTTTGATGCACCTGGTTCCAGCCCATGTGAGGGATCTTCAGCGCGTCGCCTGAGCGGGGATCAACCATGCCATCCGGGAAGCGCCGCACGCTACCCGGCAAAATGCCCAGGCCTGCTGTACCGCCATTTTCCTCGCTGGATTCCAGCAGCACTTGCAGGCCCATGCAAATTCCAAGAAACGGTTTGCTGCGTACGGCCTCTTTTACCACATCCACCAGTCCACGCTGCGTGAGTTCTGCCATGCAATCGCGTGCCGCACCCTGACCAGGAAAAACCACGCGGTCGGCCTGTAGGATGCGCTCTGGCGAGGCAGTAACCTCTACCGTCGTACCGGGGTCGGCGACGTGTTCCAGCGCTTTGGCGACCGAGCGCAGATTACCCATGCCGTAATCAATGACTGCAACGGTGCTCATGCCGGATAACTCGGAGTGGTCACAAACTCGAACCGCACTTACTTATGCCAAACATAGGTTGGGTTTATCCAAAGGGCACAAGAGGCGCTCATTAAATAATGCGTTGTGTTGCTGCGCAACGCTTGGTGGGTTACGCAAAAAACGCTAACCCACCCTACATTTTGGCTTAAGTAAGCGTCATTCATCACAGACTCCCCTTGGTGGACGGCATGATGCCCTGCATACGCGGGTCCATCTCAAGCGCCATGCGCACGGCACGGCCGAAGGCCTTGAACACGGTCTCGGCAATGTGATGGGCGTTGCGGCCACGGAGGTTGTCGATGTGCAGGCTCACCAGGGCATGGTTGACGAAACCCTGAAAAAACTCACGAAACAAATCGACATCGAAGTCACCGATACGCGCGCGGGGAAAATCAATATGATATTCCAGGCCGGGGCGGCCGGAAAAATCAATGACCACGCGAGACAACGCCTCGTCGAGCGGCACGTAGGCATGGCCGTAGCGGCGAATACCACGCTTGTCACCTATGGCCTTTGCCACCGCTTGGCCGAGGGTGATACCGATATCTTCGGCAGTATGGTGGGCATCAATATGCAGATCACCCTCGGCCTGGATGTCGATGTCGATCATGCCGTGCCGTGCAATCTGATCCATCATGTGATCGAGGAACGGCACGCCGGTCTGAAAGCGCGACGCACCTGTGCCATCAAGATTCACGGTCGCCTCGATGCGGGTCTCCAGGGTATCGCGTTTGACGGTCGCCTTGCGCTCAGTCATGGGTTTTCTCCAGTTTTATATTTTTGCCACGGAGGCACAGAGGACACAGAGAGTCATGCGATGAGTCCCACACAAAATTTCATTTCTCGGTGCTCTCTGTGGCTCCGTGGCAAAAATCATATCAAATGACCTTTGCCAACGCCGCCAGAAAAGCCTCATTCTCTTGCGGCGTGCCCACCGTTACCCGCAGGCAGTCGTTGAGCAGCGGACTTGCGCCATGCATGCTTTTGATCAACACGCCGTCCGCCTTGATCGCCGCGAATATCTCTGGGGCGCGCCCAGCGGGCACACGGAACAGGATGAAGTTGGCGCGACTGGGATAGGCGGTGATGCCGCTCATGGCACGCAGCCGAGCCAGGAGCTGCTCGCGGTCGGCGCGGATCTGCGCAGCCTGGGCTTCGAGCACATCATAATGGCGCAAGGCAAATTCCGCACTCGTCTGCGTCAGTACGCCGATATTATACGGTAGACGTATCTTGTCAAACTCATCCAGCCACGCCTTAGCGCCGGCCAGCACGCCCAGGCGCAATCCGGCCAGGCCCATTTTGGACAGGGTGCGCAGCACCAGCAGATTGTCAAAGTCCGTCAGACGCGGCATGAACGTGCCATCGGCGAAGGCGTTATAGGCCTCGTCCACCACCACCAGGCCAGGCGCGGCGGCGATCAGCTCACACAACTCGTCGGCATTCCACAGATTGCCGCTGGGGTTGTTGGGGTAGGATAAAAACACCACAGCGGGCTGATGGCGGGCAATCGCATCGCGCATCGCCGGCATATCCAGGCTGAAATCGCCCGCATTCAGCGGCACGCTAACGTACTCGAAGCCAGTGAAGGCGGCAATCATGCGGTACATGGAAAAGCTGGGTTCTGGCGACAGCACAGTACGCCCCGGCCCGGCCACCGCCATGGCGACCATCTGGATCAGCTCATCCGAGCCGTTGCCCAGCAGGATATCCATCCCTTGCGGTATATCCAACACCTCGCGCAGGCGCGCCTTGAGGACGTGTGCCTGGGGGTCGGGATAGCGGTTGAGGCTGGCATGGCGCAACGTCGCCAGCCACTCATCAACCAGTGGCTGCGGCCAGATGTAGGGATTTTCCATGGCATCAAGCTTGATCAGGTTCCCCGGATCAGGCACGTGATAAGCCGATAAGGCACGGAGCTGCGGGCGTATCCATTGGCTTACGCGATCTGATGCCATGCCGATCCCCAGCTTCTGGCCACCGCTCACGACAGGTTTTGCGTTCATTTCGAGGTGATCCGGTATTCCGCCGAACGCGCATGGGCGGTGAGGCCTTCGCCGCGCGCCAGTAGCGACGCTGTCTTGCCCAGATCAGACGCGCCCTGCGCCGAACACATGATCAGGCTGGAGCGCTTCTGAAAATCATACACCCCGAGCGGCGAAGAAAATCGCGCCGTGCGCGAAGTGGGCAGCACGTGGTTGGGACCCGCGCAATAGTCGCCCACCGCCTCGGCAGTGTAACGCCCCATGAAAATTGCACCGGCATGGCGGATATGCGCAGCCATCGCCTGAGGGTCCGCCACTGACAGCTCCAGATGTTCGGGGGCGATAAAATTGGCAACGGCAACAGCCTCGTCCAAATCGCGCACATGGATCATCGCGCCGCGCGAGGCGAGTGATTTTTCAATCACGGTAGCACGCTCCATGGTAGGCAACAGGCGGTTGATGCTGGCCTGCACCTGATCAAGATAGGCGGCATCAGGGCACACCAGGATCGACTGCGCATCCTCGTCATGCTCGGCCTGCGAAAACAAATCCATGGCGATCCAGTCCGGGTCGGTGTGGCCATCGCAGATCACCAGGATCTCCGAGGGACCGGCGATCATGTCGATACCCACCGTGCCGAACACCATGCCCTTGGCAGTGGCGACATAGATGTTGCCCGGACCGACGATCTTGTCCACCTGTGGTACGCTTTGCGTGCCATAGGCAAGCGCCGCCACCGCCTGCGCGCCGCCGATGGCGAACACGCGGTCCACACCGACAATCGCCGCCGCCGCCAGCACCAGGTCGTTCACCTGACCATCCGGCGTGGGCACCACCATGATCAGCTCCGACACGCCCGCCACCTTGGCGGGAATGGCGTTCATCAACACAGAGGAAGGGTATGTCGCCTTGCCGCCGGGCACATACAGTCCGACGCGCTCCAATGCCGTCACCTGCTGGCCGAGCACTGTGCCGTCGGCTTCGGTATACGACCACGACTCCTGTTTTTGATACGCATGGTAGGCGCGCAGCCGGGAAACGGCAAACTCCAGCGCCTCGCGCTGTGCGCCGGGGATTCTCCCCAACGCCTGCCGCAGGCTGGTTTGCGGAATCTCCAGCTCGTCAAAGTGTGCCGCGCTCATCCGGTCGAAGCGGTTGGTGTATTCGATCACCGCCGCATCGCCACGCTTACGCACATCGGACAGGATATCGCGCACGGTGCGCGTCACCGCCTCATCGGAGACGCTCTCCCAGGCCAGGCGCTGTTCGAGTTGCGTCCAGAATTCTGCTTGTGTTGTATTCAATCGCTGGATATCAACCATGGCTCACACCCTATTTTTTTCTTTGCATAAGTTCTTTGGCGGCGACCGCCTCACCAATACGCTCGATCAAGGTTTTGACTGCGGCATGCTTCATCTTCATGGATGCCTTGTTGACGATGAGGCGCGAGCTGATGTCGGCGATATGCTCAAGCGGCTCCAGGCCATTGGCCCGCAGCGTATTGCCGGTGTCCACGACATCGACGATGCGGTCCGCCAGCCCCACCAGCGGTGCGAGCTCCATCGAGCCATAGAGCTTGATGATCTCCACCTGCTTGCCCTGTGCGGCGAAATAACGCCGCGTGGAGGCGACATATTTGGTGGCGATACGCATGCGCGCCTCGCCATTTTTCCCCGAGGCGGGACCCGCCAGCATCAATCGGCAGCACGCGATTTTCAGGTCCAGCGGTTCGTACAAGCCATCACCACCATGCTCCATCAATACGTCCTTGCCCGCCACGCCCACATCGGCGGCCCCGTATTCCACATAGGTCGGCACGTCGGAAGCGCGAATAATTACGAGCTTGATCTCGGGATGGTTGGTGTCGAGGATAAGTTTGCGGCTGGTATCGGGGTCATCGACCGGCACGATGCCGGCATGCGCCAGCAACGGCAGCGTCTCTTTGAAGATGCGCCCCTTGGAGAGGGCGATGGTGAGCGTGGTGTTCATAAGGTGCCGGGGCTTAGGGATCGGTCAATTCAAGCTTTAAAATTCGCACAATAACAGAAACAGATGATACGCGCTCCCCCTCTCCCCAACCCTCTCCCGCAGGCGGGAGAGGGGGAAAGCGCGTAATAATAAGGAACCTCTGATTTATTAGAGGTTCCGTGCGGTGCATGGATGCACCGCCATTTCTCGAACACGTAAGTGTTCGAGAAATGAAGAAAAACAAAAATCACATTTTTTGGTTTTCGTCTCTGAAAAATCCACGGATGGATTTTTCAGAGTTTCCATAAACCACATTTGTTACGCCGGTACCCGGCGGATACGCGCGCCGAGTTGGGTGAGCTTCTCTTCGATACATTCATAGCCGCGATCAATATGATAGATGCGGTCCACCAAGGTATCGCCTTGCGCCACCAGCCCCGCCAGCACCAGGCCCGCCGATGCGCGCAGATCCGTTGCCATCACCGGTGCGGCAGTGAGCTTCTCCACGCCGCGTATGATGGCGGTATTGCCCTCCAGGCGAATATCTGCGCCCATGCGCTGCAACTCCTGCACGTGCATGAAGCGGTTCTCGAATACTGTTTCGGTGATCATCCCGGTGCCCTCTGCAACCACGTTCAGCGCGGTGAATTGCGCCTGCATGTCAGTGGGGAACGCCGGATGCGGCGCGGTACGCAGGTCGACGGCGCGCGGGCGGCGGCCATGCATGTCGAGTTCGATCCAATTATCGCCAGTCTCGATTTCAGCCCCCGCCTCACGCAGCTTGAGCAAGACCGCCTCCAGCAGATGCGGATTGGTGTCCTTGACCCGGACCCGCCCCCCGGTAATCGCGGCGGCTACCAGGTAGGTGCCGGTCTCGATGCGGTCAGGAAGCACGCTGTATTGAGTCCCTGAAAGACGCTCTACGCCTTCGATAACCATGGTGTCAGTGCCCGCGCCGCTGATTTTGGCGCCCATCTGGTTAAGGCAATGCGCCAGATCCACCACCTCCGGCTCACGCGCAGCGTTTTCGATGATCGTAGTGCCTTCCGCCAGCGTTGCCGCCATCATGAGGTTTTCGGTGCCGGTCACGGTCACGATATCCAGGAACAGGTGCGCGCCCTTGAGGCGCTTGGCAGTCGCGCGTATGTAGCCGTTCTCTACCTTGATGGTTGCCCCCATCGCCTCCAGGCCGTGGATGTGCAAATTCACTGGCCGTGCGCCAATCGCGCAACCACCGGGCAATGAGACATCGGCCTGCCCATAGCGTGCCAGCAAAGGCCCCAGCACGAGAATGGAGGCGCGCATGGTCTTGACCAGATCGTAGGGTGCTGAAAAATCGTGGATAGTGCGGCTATCCACCTCGATATTCATGCGCTCATCCACCGTGAGCTGCACGCCCATGCGCCCGAGCAGCTCCATCGTGGTAGTGATGTCACGCAGATGGGGGACATTGCTGAGGGTTACTGGCCCATCCGCGAGCAATGTGGAGGCCAGGATCGGCAGCGCCGCGTTTTTGGCCCCGGAGATGCGGACTTCGCCGTGAAGCTGCGCGCCGCCGGTAATTAATAATTTATCCATGTGCCGGCCAATTTAAAGAGTAATAACAAGATGGGTAGGTGGTAAATTAACCCCGGCAACAGCCGGGGCCACGCTTCATCACTGCGGGGGTATCTTTTCCCACTCCTGCGGGGTATACGTGCGCATGGACAAGGCATGAATCGCCGAATGCATGAGGTCACCCAGCGTGGCATAGACCATCTTATGCTGAGCAAGCATGCCCTTGCCCTCGAACGCGCCCGAAACGATAACCGCCTCGAAATGGACGCCGTCATCACCCTTAACCTGTGCCTGGCAATCGGGCAATCCCGCCTCAATAAGACGTTTGATATCCTCTGCCTGCATTTGAAACCCTCTGCTTTCGTATACCAAATACGGTTATTGTATCAAACATATGAAGAGCATGGCGTTTAACCAGGACTTTTATAATCACCGCTACAAAAGCGGGAGGATCTGCTCCACACCACTGACCTTGGCGATAGCCAGCATTTGGGGAGGTATATTTCTGAAGGCAATAGTTTTGTTCCGGCTGCGTGCGGTGCGCATCCATTCTATGAGCAGGGCAAGACCGGCGCTATCGGTATGAGTAATGCCCTGCAAATCCAGCGTAAGCGCATCAGCACTATTAAACTGCGCGGCGCTCTGGCGCCACAGGGCGGGTACGGTGTCGAAGGTCAGCGCGCCGGACAGCAGGAAGCCGCCATCCCCAAGCGGCTTGATCTCAACGTCGCTCATTTGGCGGAAGGCGCGCTGGATTTCTCGTTGCGCGTAGCGAGTTTTTCGATAAGCTTGTCCAACCCTTCTTGCCGGATCTGATTGGCAAACGTCGTGCGGTAGTTTGTCACTAGACTGACACTGTCGATGGACACATCGTAAACCTTCCACTCGTCATTCGTGAGTGCAAGCCGGTAATCGATAGGGATCGATGCGGCACCCGGCTGAGCCACCTCGGTACGCACCGTCACGTCGGTATCATTGGGGTCGGCGCGAAACGGCAGGTAGTTAATCTTGCGGTCCGTATACTCGGTCAACGAGGTGGCATAGGTACGCACCAGCAGATTGCGGAACTCTTCGCTGAAGCGTTTTTTCTGCGCTGGGGTGGCGGTGCGCCAATACTTGCCCAGCACCCATGACGACATGCGCTCAAAGTCAAAGTGCGGCAAAACAATACTGCTGACCAGGTCGTAAATCCGGCCTGGGTCCTTACGTATCACAACCCTCTCTTCCTTGAGCTTGGCAAGCATGCTGTCGGCGGTCTGCTTCACCATATCCTGCGGCGGTTGAGGCACGTTGGCGCTTACGCCCACCGGCGCAAACCCCGCCATACACAGCAACAGCATCGCAGCAATCAATTTTTTCATTCGTCCGCTCCGGTTACATTGCGCAATTGCGCTACATGCATGTTGAAATCATACACCGTCTTGATATAGTCAGTCTGTGCCAACACGTACCCCTGGAAGGCGGTGATAACCCGATCCGCCGTTTCAAGGCCAGCCTCAAAATCCGCATAGCGCCCGATCATCCAGCGCCGCGCATTGCGGCTGCCTTCACTCAATTCCCGCACCGCCGTAAAGTCCGCCTGCATCTGATGGTACTGCTCCGCCACCTGGAATGGGATGCCGCGCCGGGCAAAATCCGACTTGGCGAGCAACGCATTCAATTCCGCCTGCTCTTGCGCAACTTTTGCGTCCTGCGCCCGCGGCTGCCAAGCCCACTGGAGACCGATCATCGGCGTCAAACCGGCGGTGTTGAAAGGATCGTAGATGTACGGGTTCTTGAGATTGTCGCGGTTGGGAGAGTAAGAAAGGACCCCCGCCACACCCGCATACACATTTGGCAATTTGTCGGCCTGGCGCGCCTCTACCAAGGCGCGGCGGGCACGCAATCCCGCATCCACCTGCTTCATCTCAGGCCGATTGGCCAGCGCCTGATCCTGGAGTTCAGGTAATTTGGCCTCAGGCAACAGCACCGGGGCCAAGGTGTCGTCGGCAAGCTGAATCTCATCTTGCGCAGCGATGCCGGCGAGCACCTTCAATCCATCGTTAGCAACTTTCTCCATGCCTTCGGCTTGGGCTATATATCTACTCACCAGCGAATGCGCGGCCTGGAGTGCGAATACGTCGGCTTGTCTGATGTCGCCCTGCCCATCGTCCAGCCATCTCTTGGCGAGATCGATGGTCTTGGCAACGCGTTCCTTGACATCCGATAAAAACAACCGCGCGTCACGCGCCGCCAGACAACCATAGTAGGCGCGCTGCACATCCAGCACCGTCGTGGCGCGCTGCAAGCGCACATCGTTGTCCTTGACCTCAATATTGGCGCGCGCGGCGGCAGCGTAATTTTCAACCTTGCCAAAAGTGTACAGGGGCTTGAGTATGGTCATCTGCAAGTTGACCCAGGGCGAAAAGCCATTGCTCATGTCATATCTATCAGAACGCAGGGTGCAACTGCCGGGGGCGCAGTCGCCGCCCTTGAATATATTGCCATTCGCACCCGGTGACACCGCGAGAAAGGTATTGGCGTCAAACCTCCAGCCCTCGTTGCCGTTCACTTCCGCAAGCAACGCCTGCGCAGCATCGACGAGACGCTGGCGCTCGGTAACGCGCGGATCTGTCTGCAAGGCGCGCGCCGTTGCCTGTTCCAGTGTCAGCGGCACGGTTTCCGCTGCCGCATTCACACAGGCCAGCAACCCCACCAGCCCCGCTAACCCGATCCGCATCACGGCGCAGCCCCTTCTTCTTTTTTCCCATCCCCACCAGCCGCCTTGTCAAACAAGAACTGGCCCACCATCTTCTCCAGAATAATCGCCGACTGGGTAAGCTTGATATCTCCGCCCGGCTTCAGAAAGGCTTCGTCGCCACCCGGTTCCAGCGCCACATACTGCTCGCCCAGCAGCCCTGCGGTCAAAATGCTTGCGGAGGTGTCGGCGGGCAAGCGGTCATGTTGGGATTCGATATTCATCGTGACCACGGCCTCATAATCCTTGTCGTCGAACACGATCGACTTCACCCGGCCAATGCGCACACCCGCCACTGTTACAGCCGAACGCTCCTTGAGTCCACCAATATTGTCAAACCGGGCGGTGACTTCGTAGCCCTGCTGGTTGGTGAAGGCGGCCAGGTTGCTGACCTTCATGGCCAACATCACCAATGCAGCAATGCCCGCCGCAACGAACACACCCACCCCGATCTCTATGGTTCTTTTCTGCATCATCTTATTCGTCCCCAAACATCAGCGCAGTCAATATGAAATCCAGCCCCAGCACGGCAAACGCCGTATGCACCACGGTACGCGTGGTGGCGCGGCTCACACCTTCCGTGTTCGGCACTGCGTCGTACCCTTCAAAAACCGCGATCCAGGCCGCCACACAACCGAACACAATGCTTTTAATCACGCCGTTAAGGATGTCGTCATACAGATCGACCTTGGACTGCATTTGCGACCAGAACGCTCCGCTGTCCACACCGAGCAGACCGACACCGACAAAAAAACCACCCAGCACACCCACTGCACTGAACATTGCCGCCAGCAGCGGCATGGAAATGATACCGGCAATAAAACGGGGCGCGACCACACGCTTGAGCGGATCGACCGCCATCATCTCCATCCCGGAGAGCTGCTCAGTGGCCTTCATCAGCCCGATCTCGGCGGTCAATGCTGACCCGGCCCGCCCGGCGAACAGCAGCGCTGCCACAACTGGCCCCAATTCACGCACCAGCGACAGGGCAACCAGTTGCCCCAAGGACTCCTCGGAGCCAAAATCCACCAGGGTATTATATCCTTGCAGGCCCAGCACCATGCCTACGTTAAGCCCGGAAATGACGATCAGCGTCATTGACAACACACCTACAGAATAAAGCTGTGCGATTACCAGCCCCGGTCGCAGCACCAGACTGGGCAGGGCAGCCAGTATGCGTAACAGGAACAGATTGCCGCGCCCCAACCGTTCAAAAACACTCAGGCTGGTGCTTCCCAGCCGCTGCAACCATCCCATCATGCAGCGTATACCTCAGGTATAAAATGTGTTTTCATTCGTTATGCCCCAGCCAACAGATCGTCGGCGTAATCCGGCGCCGGATAGTGGAACGGCACCGGGCCATCCGGCAATCCGGACATGAACTGCCTCACCCAGCCCGATTCCGAGTGGGCCATATCATCGGGCGTCCCGTGTCCCATCACCTTGCCGCCCGAGATCATGTACATATGGTCGCAAATCATCGTCAACTCATGCACATCGTGAGAAACAATGATGCTGGTCAGCCCCAAGGTGTCGTTGAGCATACGGATAAGCTGCATGATCACGCCCACAGTGATCGGATCCTGGCCGGTGAAGGGCTCATCGTACATAATCATCATCGGGTCCAGCGCAATGGCCCTGGCCAGCGCCACACGCCGCGCCATGCCGCCCGACAATTCGGCAGGCAGCAGGTCGCGTGCACCGCGCAGACCTACCGCCTGCAGCTTCATCAGCACCAGGTCGCGCAGTATCGACTCGGGCAAACGGGTGTGCTCGCGCAACGGAAAGGCCACGTTTTCGAATACGGTGAGATCGGTAAACAGCGCGCCGGTCTGGAACAACAGGCTCATGCGCTTGCGCAAGCGGAACAGCGCATCACGGGACACTTTGTTGACGTCCTCGCCGTCCACCACGACGCTGCCCGCATTGGGCTGCAACTGACCGCCGATCAGTTTCAGCAGCGTGGTCTTGCCCGTGCCGCTGGGACCCATGATAGCGGTAATCTTGCCGCGCGGGATGTCGATGTCCACGCCGTCAAAAATCACGCGGGTCCCATGCGCGAAACGCAAGCTGCGGATTTTTACGATAGGCTCATCGTTGTTTTTTGACACTTTAAGAGCACCTTGCCGCACAGCCTGCAGGTCACCACAGCCATGCCCATGCACAAAATGGATAGAAAATAACAGGTTGATTATAGCAGGCATGAACGATCAGATGCCAGCCACAGCCACCGCCAGGTAAATGATTCACCGCCGAGGCGCTGTCGCGCCTTACCTGAAATTCCATTGCCCCTGTCACTTCCCCACTGAATATCTGCTCAGGGTCGACTCCCGCATGTCGAAAAACGGCCATAATCGGACTTTCTTTTTTCATTTAATTTAATACCTGACAATCAATGCCCGACAAAGATGACAAGCTGTTCGATATAAGCCAAAATCGTCGTACTGCTTAATCACCCGCCCCCAACTTTTCTGCACTTCTATCAAAGAAAAAGCGTTTAAACCCACATGGCCCTGAAAAAATCCGAACTCTATTTCTCCCTCTGGTCCAGTTGCGATGAGCTGCGCGGCGGCATGGACGCCAGCCAATACAAGGACTACGTCCTGGTCATGCTGTTCATCAAGTACGTCAGCGACAAATACGCCGGTGTACCTTTCGCACCGATCACCATCCCGGAAGGTGCCAGCTTCAAGGACATGGTCGCGCTCAAAGGGTAAGCCCGACATCGGTGACCAGATCAACAAGAAAATCATCGCGCCGCTGGCTAATGCCAACAAGCTGTCCGACATGCCGGACTTCAATGATCCCAGCAAGCTGGGCAGCGGCTCGGAAATTGTAGAGCGGCTCACCAACCTGATCGCCATCTTTGAAAACAAGGCGCTCGACTTTTCAAAGAACCGCGCGGAGGGCGATGACATTCTGGACGATGCTTATGAATACCTGATGCGCCACTTCGCTACCGAGAGTGGCAAGAGCAAGGGCCAGTTCTACACACCCGCCGAGGTCAGCCGCATCATGGCGCAGATCATCGGCATTCACGATGCCCATACCAGCAACAATACCACTGTTTATGACCCGACCTGCGGTTCCGGTTCGCTGCTGCTGAAAGTGGGCGATGAAGCCAGAGCCAAGGTCACGCTTTACGGGCAGGAGAAAGACGCCGCCACCTCTGGCCTGGCGCGCATGAACATGATCCTGCACAACAACCCAACGGCGCTGATCAAGCAGGGCAATACGCTGGCTAATCCGCTGTTTACAAGCGAGGATGGCCAGCTCAAAACCTTCGACTACGTCGTTGCCAATCCGCCCTTCAGCGACAAGCGCTGGAGCACGGGCATCGACCCGCTCAACGATCCGCACGAGCGCTTCCAACATTTTGGCACACCACCTGCCAAGCAAGGCGATTACGCCTACCTGCTGCACATCGTGCGCTCGCTGAAAAGCACGGGCAAAGGCGCCTGCATTCTGCCGCACGGCGTTCTGTTTCGTGGCAATGCCGAGGCCGACATCCGCAAGAACCTCATCCGCAAAGGCTACATCAAGGGCATTATCGGCCTGCCCGCCAACCTGTTCTACGGCACCGGCATTCCCGCCTGCATCATCGTCATCGACAAAGAAAACGCCCACACCTGCAAGGGCATCTTCATGATCGACGCCAGCGGCGGCTACATGAAGGACGGCCCCAAGAACCGCCTGCGCGACATGGACATTCACCAGATCGTCGATGCCTTCAACAAGCGGCTGGAAATTCCCAAATACTCGCGCATGGTCAGCGTCGAGGAGATCGAGAAGAACGAATTCAACCTCAACCTCCCGCGCTACATCGACAGCCAGCAAGTCGAAGATATTCAGGACATCGAGGGGCACCTGAAGGGTGGCATCCCCAAAGCCGACGTGGATGCCTTGCAGCCGTATTGGGATGTTTGCCCACGACTTCGGAAGACATTGTTTAAAGCTGTTCCCCTCTCTCCTAACTCTCTTCCGCAAGCGGGTGAGAGGGACGCGGTCTCGCTACGCGACCTTTCCGATAAGCGCCCCGGCTACCTTGATCTGGCCGTCTCCAAGCAAGCCATCAAGCCCACCATCTACCAGCATCCAGAGTTCGTCAGCTTCATCGAGAGCATGAATGCCCTGTTTGCCGACTGGCAACAGCGCAGTTGTGAAACGCTCAAGGCTTTGCAGGCAGGTTGCCACCCCAAAAATATCATCCACGAGCTCGCTGAAGACCTGCTCGCCCACTACACGGCGCAGCCGCTGATTGATAAATACGACGTCTATCAACACCTGATGGACTATTGGGCTGCCACCATGCAGGACGATTGTTACCTGATCGCTTCAGATGGCTGGAAGGCGACGACTTACCGGGTTATTGAAGTCAAGAAAAACAAGGAAGGCAAAACAGTCAAAGAAGTGGACAAAGGCTGGGCTTGCGACCTTATACCTAAACCGCTCATCGTGGATCGCTACTTCACCGCGCAGCAGGCGGCCGCGCTGGAAAGCGTGGCCGCCCAGATGACCGAACTGGAAGAGGAACACGGCGGTGAAGAAGGTGCGTTTGCCGAGCTGGACAAGGTGAACAAGGCCAACGTCAGCGCCCGCCTGAAAGAAATTAAAGGCGACAAGGCGGCTAAGAAAGAGGCCCATGCCCTCAATGCTTGGCTGAAATTAAGCACGCAGGACGCTGAACTCAAGAAAACCCTGAAAGACGCCGAGGCCAAGCTCGACGCACTGGCCTATGCCAAATACCCCACGCTCACCGAGGCGGAGATCAAGACGCTGGTGGTGGAAGATAAATGGCTGGCCGCCATCGCCGCCGCCATCCACGGCGAGATGGACCGCATCAGCCAGGCGCTCACCCAGCGCGTGAAGGAGTTGGCCGAACGCTACGAAACCCCTCTGCCGCAGATGGTGAATCAAGTCGCCAAGCCGACAGACAGACGCAAGAACCGTGGCACGGCAAAACCGGACGTGCTGATGTCTGTTCCCGACACCCTGGCCGCAATGCCTGAAGGTTACGCTACACTCTTAGTCGACATAAAAGAGCGCATAGCCCATGAGCGCATCAAAACCGTATTGTCGGCCAATGCCGCCATGGTACTCATGTATTGGGACATCGGCCGATCCATTCTGGAACGCCAGTATCAGGAGGGGTGGGGGGCGAAGGTAATTTCCCATGACTTGAAAACCGCATTCCCCGGCACGACCGGATTCTCGCCGCGAAACCTCAAGTACATGCGGACATTCGCAGATGCCTGGCCGGATCGGGCAATTGTGCAACGCACCGTTGCACAATTGCCTTGGCGCAGCAATCTCACCCTGTTGGATAAACTCAGCGACCCGGAAACCAGGCTCTGGTATGCCCAGAAGGCGCTGGAGCTTGGAATGGGCAAGGCTGCCGAACACCTGAAGAAGACGGGTTTCGCATGATGAATCGTTATAACCGGGATATTCACCACCGCCGCTCGATCCGTCTGAAAGATTATGACTACTCCCAGGCTGGCGGCTATTTCGTGACAATCTGCGCCTGTGATCGCGAATGCCTGTTCGGCGGAATCGTGAACGGTGAGATGCAGTCCAATGAATTCGGGCAGATTGTGACGGATGAATGGCTTCGGTCAGCAGAAATCCGGGCAGAAATCGAACTCGGCGAATACGTGATCATGCCTAATCATTTTCACGCCATCGTCCTCATTACTAATGACGTGCCCGGCCGTACGGGCGACCGGCGGGTCGCCCCACCAGTCGCCCCCACCGGCCCCCAATCGAAATCCCTCGGCGCATTGATGGCCGGTTACAAATCCGCTGTCACCAAACGCATCAATGCAATCCGCCAATCCCCCGGTGCGCCGGTATGGCAACGCAATTATTACGAACACATCATCCGCGACGCCGCCGATTACCGCCGCATCGCCGAATACGTTGCCGACAATCCACGCCGTTGGGCGGAGGACACATTGCACCCGGATAACGTACCGGCGACCGGGGTAGGGGCGACCGGCCGGTCGCCCCTACGGAACATGACGTACCGGGGAGGCTACGATGAATAACATGCCGACCGGCTACAAGCAGACCGAGGTGGGGGTGATTCCGGAGGATTGGAATATCTTCCAACTTTGTGAGGTGGGCAAATTTAAGAACGGTATCAACAAGGGGAGTGAAGCGTTTGGCCATGGCTCACCATTTGTGAATCTCATGGATGTTTTTGGCGTTTCCAGCATTGCATCTAGCGATTCTCTCGGCCTTGTGGACACAAACCATGCAGAGCAACAAACATATGATCTCCGAAAAGGTGATGTGATTTTCATCAGGTCCTCCGTCAAACCCTCCGGGGTTGGTCTAACGGCGGTCATCGAAGAAGATCTTCCAAAGACCGTGTATTCAGGGTTCTTGATCAGATTTCGAGATGGTGGAACTCTGAGTCGCGGCTTTAAGAGACACTGCTTTTATGAGGAAGGCTTTAGGAGACGGGTGATTGGCGCAAGTTCTGTAAGTGCCAACACGAACATAAATCAAGACAACTTAAAACGACTATTCCTCGTCCTCCCACCCACCAAAGCCGAACAAGAAGCCATCGCCGAGGCGTTGAGCGATGCGGATGCTCTCATCGAATCCCTGGCACAACTCATCGCCAAAAAACGCCACCTCAAACAAGGCGCCATGCAGCAACTGCTCACCGGCAAGAAGCGCCTGCCGGGCTTCAGCGGGGAGTGGGAGGTGAAGCGGTTGGGGGAGTTGGCAAACATTCGCAGCGGCGGAACGCCAAGCACGATACAACCGCAGTTTTGGGATGGGGACATTCCCTGGTGTACGCCCACCGATATTACCGGGCTGAACGGCTTCAAATACATCAGCGACACTAGCCGCAAGATTTCGTCACTGGGTCTGAAAAGCAGTTCAGCCGAGATGATCCCGGCCAACTCGATTGTGATGACCTCACGAGCCACCATTGGTGAGTGCGCGATCAATACCGTCTCAGTTTCCACGAATCAGGGCTTCAAGAACTTCATTCCGTTCGATCATGTGGATGTGGAGTTTCTCTACTACCTGCTACTTATGAAAAAACAGGGATTTATCAGTCTGTGCGGTGGCAGCACGTTCCTTGAAATCGGTAAGACACAGCTCGCTGCTTTTGAAGTGACGCTACCTGCGAAAGCCGAACAAACCGCCATCGCCACCCTCCTTTCCGACATGGACGCCGAACTCGCCGCACTGGAAGCCAAGCTCGCCAAGGCCCGCAGCCTCAAGCAGGGCATGATGCAGGAGCTGCTCACCGGGAGGATACGGCTGGTGTGAGCATGGCGGTCTTCCTGTCTAGCAGACAGCCATGCATTTCGACTTCATCAACGAGGGCCAGTCAATATGCCCTCCGAGTGATTTCAAGATAGCATTTCAATTTTTATGGTGCAATTTGTTGATTTCAAGAATAAACTCTGTGTAAATTAAAGATAATCCGTCTCCGCCATTACAGATAAATATCGCCATGCCTGTATTTAGCCATCATGATCTGACCTTGCTCAATCCGTCGTTTGACTCCCCGCTGGTGGACGTTTTGACGGAGCTGGAACACCTGCGCCGCCTGCAATTGCACGGCACCACCCCGGCGCCGGTCTTTTTTCAGCTCAAGGGTATCTTTCACATGCTGGAAAGCCTGGGATCGGCCCGTATCGAGGGGAATCACACCACATTGGCCGACTATGTGGAAAGCAAGCTGGAGGGCGCCCCCGCGTCCTCTGACCAGCTTCGTGAAATGGAAAATATCGAAGCCGCCATGGCCTACATCGAGGAGCGCATTCAGCCCGGCGACGGGCTAACTGAGCACTTCATCCGCGAGCTGCACGCCATCACGGTAAAAGGGCTGGAACGCGAGGGGGACGCCACGCCGGGGGCTTACCGGCAGAAGTCCGTAAAGATTGCGCAGGCGGAACACTTGCCGCCCGAATTCATCCAGGTGCCGCACTACATGCAGGAGCTGGTGGCGTTCATCAACGAAAAGCATCCCCCAAAATATGACCTCATCAAGGTGGCGCTGGCGCACCACCGTTTTGGCTGGATACACCCGTTTGGCAACGGCAATGGCCGCGTGGTGCGGCTGCTGACCTACGCCCTGTTGATCAAGTACGGCTTCAATGTGAAGACCGGCGGCAGGGTGTTGAATCCAACAGCCGTGTTCTGCAATAACCGCGATCAGTATTACGCCATGTTGGCGCGCGCCGACTCCGGCGCCGCAGATGGGATGGAGGCATGGTGCATATATGTATTGCGAGGCATCCTGGACGCATTGCGCAAAGTAGATCGGCTCACTGACTTTGGCTACTTGGGCGACAAAATTCTTGCCCCTGCACTTTCATATGCCAAAGAACGAGAGCTCATCACGGCGATGGAAGAGTCCGTGTTGCACATCGCTGCCAAAAGTGGCGTGGCCAAGGCGGCCGATCTGGCCGCTGCCATGCCGGGGATGTCGCCCGCCCAGCGTACTTATCAAATCAAAAAATTGGTGGAACGAAAAATGTTGCAACCCATCAATGAAGGGGCGCGCCAGTACACCATCGGTTTCAGCAATAACTACCTGATACGTGGCGTGGTTCGCGCCCTGTCAGATGAGGGATTTATCCCCTCAGCGCTGAATAGGGCGGACAACTGACCGAGGAATGAGTGAAGGCCTGGCCCAGATGAAAAAGAAAACCACAGCATGAATTATGTCGGCCAACCCGAACGCGAGACGCAGAACCGAGTCATCGCACTTTTCCGCGATGAGCTAAGTTATCGCTACCTCGGCGACTGGACCGACCGCGATGGCAACAGCAACGTCGAGGAAAGTCTGCTCAGTGCGTGGCTGACAAAAAGCGGCTACACCCCGGCGCAGATCAGCGTGGCGCTGCACAAGCTGCGCACCGAGGCGGACAACCACAACCGCACGCTCTACGGCAACAATCACTCTGTTTACAACCTGCTGCGCTACGGCGTGCCGGTGAAAGTTGAGGTGGGTAAGGTGACGGAGAGTGTCCGCCTCATCAACTGGAATGAGCCGGAGAAAAATGATTTCGCCATCGCCGAGGAGGTGACGCTCAAGGGCAATTTTGAGCGGCGGCCGGATCTCGTGCTGTATGTGAACGGCATCGCCATCGGCGTGCTGGAGCTGAAGAACAGCCGTGCCTCCATTGGTGATGGCATCCGCCAGAGTTTGTCCAATCAACTGCCTGAGTTCAACGAGTGGTTCTTCAGCACCGTGCAGTTCATCTTCGCTGGTAATGATTCCGAGGGGCTGCAATATGGCACCATCGGTACGCAGGAGAAGTATTTCCTCAAGTGGAAGGAGGATGAGCAGGACAACAGCCGCTTCAAGCTGGACAAGTATCTGCTCAAGCTGTGCGAGAAGAAGCGGTTGATCGAGCTGATGCACGATTTCGTGCTCTTCGATAGTGGCGTGAAGAAGCTGCCGCGTGTGCATCAGTATTTCGGCATCAAGGCAGCGCAGGAGCATGTGCGTCAGCGCAAGGGCGGCATCATCTGGCACACCCAGGGCAGCGGTAAGAGCATTGTGATGGTGCTGCTGGCGAAGTGGATTCTGGAGAACAACCCCAACGCCCGCGTTGCCATCATCACCGACCGCGATGAACTGGACAAACAGATCGAGCGCGTCTTCACCGAGGCGGGCGAGGCGATCAAACGCACCGGCAGTGGGCGCGAGCTGATGAGCCAGCTCGGTCAGGCCAGGCCGCGCCTGCTCTGCTCCCTGGTGCACAAGTTTGGCCGCCGCGATGTGGATGATTTCGATGCCTTTATCAGGGAGCTGGAAGCGCAGCCGAGCCAGACCATGGGTGAGGTGTTTGTGTTCGTGGACGAATGCCACCGTACACAAGGCGGCAAGCTGCATCGGGTGATGAAGGCGATGATGCCCAACGCGGTATTCATCGGCTTTACCGGCACGCCGCTGTTGAAGAAAGATAAACAGACCAGCCTGGAGGTGTTCGGTGGTTACATTCATACCTATAAGTTCAGTGAGGGAGTGGAGGACGGGGTGGTGCTCGACCTCGTTTACGAGGCGCGTGACATCGATCAGCACCTGGGATCGCAGGCCAAGATCGACGCTTGGTTCGAAGCCAAAACCAAAGCGCTTAACGATTGGCAGAAGGCCGAGCTAAAGAATCAGTGGGGCACGTTGCAGCACGTGCTCAGTTCCAAGTCGCGCATGGACCGGGTGGTGGCAGACATTGTGTTCGACTTCAGTGTCAAACCGCGCCTGTCCAGCGAGCGCGGCAACGCTATCCTGGTGGCATCGAGCATCTATGAGGCGTGCAAGTATTTCACCCTGTTCCAGAAGACGCCATTCAAGGGCAGATGTGCGGTGGTGACCTCTTACAACCCGCTGGCCCGAGACGTGACGCTGGAGGAAACCGGCGCTAACACCGAGACCGGTAAGCAGTTTATCTACAACACCTATAACGAACTGCTGAAGGATGTCGACGCCAGGCCGGGCATGAACAAAACGGAAATCTACGAGGAGCGGGCCAAAGACCTGTTTACCAAGGAACCGGCGAACATGAAGTTGCTGGTCGTGGTGGACAAGCTGCTCACCGGCTTCGACGCACCGCCCTGCACTTATCTTTACATCGACAAATCGATGCAGGACCACGGCCTGTTTCAGGCGATCTGCCGCGTCAACCGTCTCGACGGCGAGGACAAGGACTTCGGCTACATCGTGGACTACAAGGACCTGTTCAAGAAGGTCGAGAACGCCATTGCGGTCTACACCTCCGAACTGGATCACAGCGCCGGTGGGCCTGATCCGGAAGTGTTGCTGCAGGATCGTCTGACGAAGGGCAAGGAACGCCTCGACAACGCACTGGAGACCTTGGCACTGCTGTGCGAGCCGGTGGCGCCGCCGAAGGGTGAGCTCGAGCATATCCATTACTTCTGCGGCAACACCGAGATTGCCTCCGACCTGAAGGAGCGGGAACCGCAGCGTTCGGCGCTCTACAAGGCGGCCGTTGCGCTGGTGCGCGCCTACGCCAACATCGCCGACGAACTGGACAAGGCCGGCTATAGCCCTGCCGACATCACACGCATCAAGCGGCAACTCGACCACTACCTGAACGTGCGCGAAATCATCCGCAAAGCCAGTGGCGAGACGCTCGACCTCAAGGCCTACGAGGCCGACATGCGCCATCTCATCGACACCTACATCGAAGCCGACGAACCGCGCAAGATTTCCCCCTTCGACGACATGCCGTTGCTTGAGCTGATCGTGAAAACCGGCATCGCGAATGCGATCAACAGCCTGCCGAATGGGTTCAAGGGCAACAAGGATGCCGTTGCCGAAACCATCGAGAACAACGTCCGCAGCAAGATCATCAAGGAACACCTCAACGACCCGGCCTACTACGAGAAAATGTCGGCGCTGCTGGATGAGATCATCGCCGCGCGCAAGGCGAAGGCTATCGAGTATGAGGACTACCTGAAACGGATTGCCGAGCTGGCGAAGAAAGTGGATGCTGGTCAGGCCGAAGATACGCCAGAGCAGATGAATACGCCGGGACGCCGCGCCCTCTATAACAATCTCAAGCAGGGGGCCGCTTCCGGCAGCGTGAGTTGTGTGGCTGAGCCTTCCGCTTCGTATGGAGATACCGCGAAAGACGATGTGCTTAATCTGGTTGTCAGGATCGAGGAAGCCGTCAAACGCACTCGGCCCGACGGCTGGCGCGGCGTTCAAGCCAAGGAGAATGTCATCAAGACCGCCCTATATGAGGTGCTGAAGGATATGGCCGAGGTCGAGCGCATATTCCTTATCATCAAGCAGCAGAAGGAATACTGATGGTCACGCAGATCAATCTGGGTGAGATTACCGTGGACGTGGTGAAGAAGGACATCAAGAACATCCACCTGAGCGTCTATCCACCGGCTGGTAAGGTGCGAATTTCCGCACCATTGCGGATGGACCTGGATACTATTCGCATTTTTGCCATCACCAAACTCAGCTGGATCAAAAGCCAGCAAAAGAAGTTGCGTGAACAGCAGCGGGAAACACCTCGCGAATACCTCGACCGCGAAAGCCATTACGTTTGGGGAAAGCGCTACCTGCTCAAAGTGCTCGAGAAGGACGCGGCTCCAGTAGTCGAGCTAAAGCATAACAGGATGATCCTTCAGCTTCGCCCGAAAACCAGTGATGAACGGAAACAAGAGGTCCTGGATGCTTGGTATCGAGAGAAGCTCAAAGAAGCAGTCTTACCGTTGGTCGCGAAATGGGAACCGCTCATGGGCGTGAAGGTGGAGAGATTCTTCGTGCAAAGGATGAAAACCAAGTGGGGCAGCTGTAGCAAAATCTCCAAAAGCATCCGCCTCAATACTGAACTGACAAAGAAGCCTCTCGAATGCCTCGAATACATTGTCGTGCATGAGATGGTTCACTTGCTGGAGCGCACGCATAACGCGCGCTTCATAACCTTGATGGATCAGTTCATGCCGAAATGGCGGTTCTACAAGGATGAGCTGAATAGGCTGCCGGTTAGACACGAGGACTGGGCTTATTGATCTCGAAAGTGGCCGTGAGGGTTACGGGGGATTGTCGGCAAAGGCAATGGATTTGCGCAGCCGCTGCGCGGCCATTCCATCGTCGTAATAATTGTCGACTCGCCCGTCCGGTAGCCGGCCTTGCAGTACAGCCGTATGGCCGCCTCGTTGTCGGCGCGCACCTCCAGGCGCATGGTGATGCAGCCCTTTGCGGCGGCGGCCTGTTCGGCGGCTTCGAGCAGGCCGCGGGCGATGCCGCGGCCTTGACAGGCCGGATCGACTACCAGCGAGTAGACAAAAACATGGATTGCTTTAGCAATTCACCGGATGGGTGGCAAGTAATATCGCGATATGTATTTGAATATTTTCGTGTTTTTTTGTGACTTTCGTGGATGACTGAGTTTTTAGGATTAACGCATCGTCACACGCTCAAGATTCCGCAGATTCCGCCGTTTCCCCCGCCTCATACGGCTCGGCATAGCCACATTCTTTCTGCGGGCAGACCTTTTCCGTGCCGCGGCGCTTGGTAGTTTTGATGGTCATCACCGGCCAGTTGCATTTTGGGCAGGACTCGTTGAGGGGTTCGTTCCACACGGCGTAGTTGCAATCCGGGTAGGTGGAGCAGGAGTAGAAGATCTTGCCGTAGCGCGACTTGCGCTTGAGCAGGGTGCCCTTGTGACATTGCGGGCATTCCACGCCGGTGTCGGCGGGTTTCTCCAGGGGTTCGATGTGTTTGCAGGCAGGGTAATTGCTGCAGCCGATGAACTTGCCGTAGCGGCCTTGACGGAAGATAAGCGGAGATTCACACTTGGGGCAGGTGCGGCCTTCCACGACTTCGGGTTCTGTCACAGCGCCCGCTTCTTCATTGAGATTGCGGGTGTAATCGCACTCCGGGTACGTGGTGCAGCCGATGAACCGTCCACGTTTGCCGAGGCGGATCGAGAGCGGTTTGCCGCATTTGGGGCAAGCTTCGTCCAACGCCTCCTGGGTGACATCCTGGCGCTTGACGTTCTCTTCAGTAGTGTCGACCTGGGCCTTGAAGGGTGTCCAGAAGTCGCGCAGGAGCGGCACCCAGTCTTTTTCACCGCGCGACACTGCGTCGAGTTCGTCTTCGAGATGGGCGGTGAAGTCGTAATCCACATAACGCGTGAAATATTCGGTGAGGAACTTGTTGACAATGCGCCCCACGTCGGTGGGCTTGAAGCGCCGCTTGTCCAGCTCCACATACTCGCGCTGCTGGAGCGTGGAGATGATGCTCGCATAGGTGGAGGGGCGACCGATGCCGTGTTCTTCGAGCGCCTTGATCAGGCTGGCTTCGCCGTAACGCGGGGGTGGCTCGGTGAAATGTTGTTCGGGCTGGACGCCAAGCAGGTCGATCTTTTCACCGGCTAGCAGCACGGGGAGGCGGCGTTCATCCTCGCCTTCTTTGCTGTCGTCTACACTCTCCTGGTACACCGCCATGAAACCGGGGTGGACCACGGTGGAGCCGTTGGCGCGGAACAGATTGCCTTCGCCTGCGCTCATGTCGACGCTTACGGTATCGAGGGTGGCGTGGATCATCTGGCAGGCGATGGTGCGTTTCCAGATCAGGTCATACAGCTTGTACTGGTCGGCGGTCAGGCTGTCCTTGATCGACTCCGGCACGCGCTCTGCGGCAGTGGGGCGTATCGCCTCGTGGGCTTCCTGGGCGTTTTTGGATTTTGTTTTGTAAAAATGCGGTTGCTCAGGCACGTTGTCGCTGCCGAAGCGGGTGGCAATGAGGCTACGGATATCATCCAGCGCCTCGGCCGCCAGGCTCACCGAGTCGGTACGCATGTAGCTGATCAAGCCCACCGCGCCACCGCCGATGTCGATACCCTCGTAAAGTTGCTGGGCGAGGCGCATGGTGCGCTGGGCGGTAAAGCCCAGTTTGCGCGATGCTTCCTGTTGCAGCGTCGAGGTGGTGAACGGGGGCGAAGGGTTGCGTTTGCGCTGCTTCTTGTCTACCTTGGCGACCACCAGTGTACCCGCTGCGGCGCGCAGCAACTCTTCCTCGATTTTGCTGGCCTGTTCGCCATCGGTAACGCTGAACTGGCTGATTTTTTCGCCTTGATACTGGATAAGTTTGGCGCTGAAGTTATCACCCTTTTTGGCGAGATTGGCCAGGATCGTCCAGTATTCGCGCGTGACGAATTTTTCAATCTCTTCCTCGCGTTCGACAATCATGCGCAATGCCGGGCTTTGCACACGCCCGGCAGAGAGGCCACGGCGGATTTTCTTCCACAGCAGCGGGGAGAGGTTGAAGCCCACCAGGTAATCCAGTGCGCGGCGCGCCTGCTGGGCGTTGACCAGCTCCATGGATATGTCGCGCGGATTCGCCACGGCCTCGTTCACCGCGCGTTTGGTGATCTCGTAGAACACCACGCGATGCACGGGTTTGTCCTTGATGAGTTTCTTTTCCTTGAGGATTTCCAGGAGATGCCAGGAGATGGCTTCGCCTTCACGGTCCGGATCGGTCGCCAGATAGAGCACGTCGGCCTTTTTCATGGCGCTGACGATGGCGTCGACGTGTTTTTCATTCCTTTCGATGGTCTGGTACTTCATATCGAAGCTGTGTTCCGTGTCGACGGCGCCCTCCTTGGGCAGCAGGTCGCGCACGTGGCCGTAGGAGGCGAGGATATCGAAGTCCTTGCCCAGGTATTTTTTCAAGGTTTTGGCCTTGGCGGGCGATTCAACGATAAGGAGATTTTTGGGCATAAGTTATGTGGCCATAGATAACAGCCGCAAAAAGCCACAGGCGGCAAGCGATGGCCGGAACCCGCGCTTGCCGCCCGTAGCGTGCGGCATGCTAATGTGATTAGTGTATATTGTTGGGCATCTCGTCGAACACGAGGTCTTCCATCCAGGCGAAAGCCGCCTCCTGGCCGGGTTGATTGAAGAGTACCATGAGGATTACCCACTTGAGCTGGGCGAGATCAATTTCCTCGCTCTCCAGGGCCATGACGCGGTCGATCACGAGTTCGCGGTTGGCGGGATCGAGCACACCGAGCTGCTCCAGGAACAGCAGGAAGCCGCGGCACTCCAGGTCGAGCCGGTTCGTTTCATGATGGGTGAAGACACGAATCGAGTGGCTGGTGGTGCGCATGGCCGGTACGGCGTTTTCCCGCATCTGCGCCATGCCCTCCAGCCAGGTGAAGGCCTTGTCGATCTCGCCATAGTGGAAGCCAGCCTCGATGAGTTCCTTCTTCAGCGCCTCCTGGTCAGGGGCGGTTTCCAGCTCACCGTCGAGGTAGTTCTCGAACAGGTACATCAGGACATCCAACACATTTTCTTTCATTTCAGGACCTCCTGCGCTTAGCCTTTAACCCGGCGGGTATAGCATCCGCCCGATGCCGATTCAACTATATTATGCAATTCCAATACCAAAAGCATGGAGGAAACCTGCTCCGGCGTCAATCCACTGCGCTCAACCAGCGCATCTATGGAAGTGGGGGCGAAGTCGACGCAATCAAGCAATTTCAATGAGTTATCGTCGAGATTAAGTTCGGCACCAGAGTTTTCACCGGAACATAATACAGTGTTATGCGTCACATCCGATACCATTGGGCCGAGTTCTTCAAGGATATCCTGGATATTTTCGACCAGTTTTGCCCCCAGCCGGATCAGTGAATGACAGCCGCGTGCCAGGGGGTTATGGATGGAGCCGGGGATGGCGAACACCTCGCGGCCCTGTTCCGCCGCCAGGCGTGCGGTGATCAGCGAGCCGCTGGCGAGGGCGGCCTCCACTACCAGGGTGCCTAGACTCAGCCCGCTGATAATTCGGTTGCGGCGCGGGAAGTGTTCGGCCAGCGGCGGGGTGCCGGGCGCAAATTCAGAGACCAGCGCGCCGCATTGGGCGATGCGGTGCGCCAGGTCACGGTGCCGTGCCGGGTATACGCGGTCCAGGCCAGTGCCCATGACGGCGACGGTGAGTCCCTCTCCGTCAAGCGCGCCCTGGTGGCTGGCGGCGTCGACGCCCAGCGCCAGGCCGCTGGTGACGGTTAATCCCGCGCCGCACAGGTGTCTTGCAAAGTCGTGAGCAATCTCCCGTCCGGCGGCAGAGGGGTTACGGCTGCCCACCAGCGCCAATTGCGGGGTTGTCAACACCGCTGGGTTGCCATGCACGAACAGGATGGGCGGCGGGTCGGCGATTTCGCGCAGTTGTGCAGGGTACGCAGGATCATGGAGCGTGAGTATGTGGTTGCCCGGCAGATCCCTCCAGGCGAGGTCTTTTTCTACTGAGGGCCAATCGGCTTTGCGCAGATAACCGGCGAGCGCCGCTGCGCCGCGTATGCCGCATGACGCCACTTGCTGTGGGGCGGTCTCGAAAATGGCGCGGGGCGTCGAATAATGGTTGAGCAACGCCAGGAATGTGACGGGGCCTACGCCCGGCGCCTTCAACAGGGCCAGCCAATAGCTCAGGTCGTTTTTGTCATAAGTCATTGGCGGGCAGCCAAACGTCAACAGAGCCTACGGATTTTTCACCATATCATAGAGCCGGATATCCCGCTCCGCCTGCATGACCAGGGCATAACTCACACGCTCGAAGGTGCGAAACACCATGAGCAGGCCGGCACGCTCGTCAGGCAGTTTCACCATATTGCCCGTGCTGGGATTGACTGAGTCGCGCACGGTGGTGCCGGATTGAAACACAGCCAGCACATGGCCTGGTTCCATGCCATTCTGCATGCCCAGGTTGAGCACTACCACCTGGTACCGGCCTATTTTGGATACGCCGTCCGTTACCGAAATGATATTGCCGCTGGTTGGTTTTTCCGGTGCGTGCGGGAAGAAATCCCGGCCGATGTCCTTTTCCTCCTGCGGGAACAAATTGTCGCCAATCAAGGTCTCACGATAGGCGTTGGTGATGCGCAATGTCGTGGGGTCCCCTGCGCGTTCCACGCTGGCATCGGCGACCTGGATGGCCTCATAGCCCAGGATGTCTTCTTTTTTTGCGCCGGGGTTGCGGTATGCCTTGCCACGGTGAAATAGGCTAAAGCGCGTGGTGGCCGCATCTGCCATCTTGCGCGCGTATATCTTGCTCCCCGTGCCAGTCGCCAGTCGTCCTTCCTCAAATGCGACGACATAAGGTGCGTTTTCCGCCTCGCTCGCGCTCATTACACGTGCGCGCAACAGGAAGGGTTCGATGACATCCATGGCGATGGCGGGGATGGCGCTGTTCAGGCCGGAAACCCGGATCTGGGGAGATAGCTTTACCGTCGGCAGATGTGATGGCGTGGTCGCGGACTGTGCGGGGCGTTCGATTTGCAGCACCGGCTTGCCGTCTTTCATGCCCAGCACAATCACATCGCCCGGATAGATCAGGTGCGGGTTTTTGATCTCCGGGTTGATATGCCATACATCCGGCCAGCGCCAGGGGTCGCGCAGGAAGCGTGCGGAGATGTCCCACAGCGTGTCGCCCTTGACCACCTTGTAGCGGTCGGGATGGCTGGGGTTGAGCGCCACGGTATCCGCCAGCGTGGCCGGCACGGTGGCAGTCCAGGCCAGGAGTGCGAAACACAGGCCCACTAAGGTCTTTTTGGTCAACATAATCGTCCTTATTGAATGTGGCGCGCAGAGCGCCTATCTATTATGATCATTCCTTATATCGGACTCACATCGCATTAAGTTAACGGTTATCTGATGGCTATTCTTCCAATCCTGCATTATCCCGACCCGCGGCTACGCAACAAGGCCGCCCCGGTCGCCGAGGTTGATGGTAAACTCCGCGCCTTGATCGACGATATGTTCGAGACCATGTATCAGGCGCCGGGCATCGGCCTGGCGGCGCCCCAGGTTGATGTCGCCCTGCGTGTGCTCGTCATTGACATTTCGGAGCAGCGTAATGCGCCGTTATGTCTGGTCAACCCGGAAATCCTGAGCAAGGAAGGTGTCGAGCAGATGGAGGAGGGCTGTCTCTCGGTGCCGGGGATTTACGAGCCGGTGCAGCGTGCCAGGCACATCAAGGTGCGCGCGCTGGACCGCAATGGCGCATCGTTTGAAATGGAGGCCGATGATCTGCTGGCCGTGTGCATCCAGCACGAGATGGATCACCTGGACGGCAAGCTGTTTGTCGATTATCTGTCCGAATTGAAACGGCAGCGCCTCCGCAAAAAGCTGGAAAAAGTGCGCCGCCAGACCCTATAAGTAAAAAGTAAGTAGAAAACCTTGAAATCCAAGCTCAATATCATCTTTGCCGGCACCCCCGGATTCGCCGTTGCGCCGCTGCGGGCATTGCTCGCAACGGAACATACGGTGTGCGCGGTATATACCCAGCCGGACCGGCCGGCCGGCAGGGGCCGCAAGCTCACTGCCAGCCCGGTCAAGTGTGTGGCGCTTGAGCACGGCATCCCGGTTTACCAGCCAGCCAGCCTCAAGTCTGCCGAAGAACAGGCGCGGCTGCAGGCCTTGCAGGCGGATCTGATGGTAGTGGTCGCCTATGGTCTGATACTACCGCCCCCGGTGTTGGCGGCGCCGCGCCTGGGCTGCGTGAATATTCACGCCTCGCTGCTGCCGCGCTGGCGCGGTGCCGCGCCGCTCCAGCGCGCCATCCTGGCGGGCGATACCGAGACAGGAATTACCATCATGCAAATGGATGCGGGCCTGGACACCGGCGCCATGCTGGCGCGCGCATCCTGCCCCATCCTGCCTCATGACACCACGCAAACCCTGCATGACCGGCTGGCGGCGCTGGGCGCGCAGATGCTGCTGCCGGTGCTAGAACAGCTCGATAGCGGCACGGCGCACGCCATCCCGCAGGATGACGGTCTGGCTTGTTATGCCGCAAAAATTGACAAGGCTGAGGCGGTGATTGAATGGTCGCGGCCTGCCGTGGAACTGGAGCGCAAGGTGCGCGCATTCAATCCCTGGCCGGTGGCGCGTACCCTCTTGGGTGAGACCCCGCTGCATGTCTGGGCGGCACAGGTGGTAGCAGGCGATGCCGGCCAGCCGCCGGGGACTATTCTGTCTGCCGGAAAGGAGGGCATTGATGTCGCCACAGGCGGCGGCATTCTGCGCCTGCTGCAGCTTCAGGTGCCGGGTGGTCGTCCCATGCCTGTCGCCGATTTTTTGAACGCCCATCGTAATTTGGTGACTGCGGGCATTTCGTTTAAATGAAATCAAGAACCGCCGCCGCGAAGGTATTGGCTCAGGTGTTGGGCAAAGGGCGTTCGCTGGGGGGGATTCTTGCGCCCGTCCTTGCCCAGTTGCGCAAGGACGGGGAACGCGCCTTGGCGCAGGAAATGTGTTACGGCGTGCTGCGCTGGTATCCCCGGCTGGCCGCGCTAGTGGAGCGGCTATTGAGCAAGCCGCTGAAAGAGCGCGACGCGGATGTGCGCAGCCTGCTGCTACTGGGCTTGTATCAGGTCATCTACATGCGCGTGCCGGATCATGCCGCCGTGACCGAGACGGTGGCAGCGGCCAGGGACTTGGGCAAGCCGTGGGCGGGTGGGCTGGTGAACGCCGTTTTGCGCAATTATTTGCGCGATAGCGCCCACCTGCTGGAAGAGGTGGATCAAAACGAAGTGGCGGCGCTGGCCCATCCCGCATGGTTGCTGGAATTGTTCAAGAACGCCTGGCCGCACGCCTGGCAGGCTATCGTCACGGCCAATAATCAGCGTCCGCCGATGGTGCTGCGCGTCAACGCCCGACATAGAGCGCGCGACGCTTATTTGCGCATACTGGAGGATGCCGGCATCGCCGCGTGCCCTGCGCCGCATGTCTCGCATGGGGTCATTCTGGAACAGCCCACCGATGTTGAACGCCTGCCCGGATTCGACGAGGGGTGGGTGTCGGTGCAGGACAGCGCGGCCCAGCTCGCGGCACAGTTGCTCGATGTCCAGCCTGGCCAGCGCGTGCTCGACGCCTGCGCGGCGCCCGGCGGCAAGGCGGCGCATATCCTGGAGTCACAGGCCGGCATTGAGCTGACGGCGCTGGATAGCGATGCTGCACGCCTGAAGCGTGTGGACGGGAATTTGCGGCGCTTGCAATTGCAGGCCCGCCTGATCGAGGGCGATGCCGCCCAGCCTGCCGCGTGGTGGGATGGCGTGATGTACGACCGCATCCTGCTCGATGCGCCGTGCTCGGCGACCGGCGTGATACGCCGTCATCCCGACATAAAAATCCTGCGCAGGCCAGACGATATCGCCGCGCTGGCGGAACTGCAAGGGCGTATGCTGCAGGTGCTATGGCCCTTGCTGAAGCCGGGGGGGATGTTTTTGTACGCCACCTGCTCCATACTGCCACAGGAAAATGAGCAACAGATAACGCGCTTTCTGACGGCGCAAACGGATGCTTGTGAAAAGGCTATCGATGCTTCATGGGGAAATCCAAGGGGGGCCGGGCGGCAGATCCTGCCTGGCGAGAACGGCATGGATGGGTTTTATTATGCGTGTTTGCAGAAATTATAGGGTTTTGTTGCCAAAAGTCTTATGAAAAAAAAGCACGGCAACGCGTTCTTATCAACGCTGGTCATATTCATGATCGGCCTGATGTGTTTCGGCGTCGCCTGGGGTGAAAGCCCAAACGGCGAATTTACCGTGCGCGGTGTGGAGACGGAGCTGGTCGACAAGGTATACCGGCTTGACGCCCGCATCGACTATCAACTCAGCGACCGGATGCTGGACGCGCTGCATAAAGGTATTCCGCTGACCTTCGCGATGGACATCGAGGTGTGGCGTAAACGGCAATATCTCTGGAACGAGCAAATAGCTACCGTAACGCAACGCTACCAGCTTTCTTATCACGCACTGACGCGTCAATACCAGATAAAAAATCTCAATACCGGCATACAAAACCATTTTCCAACGCTGCATGCGGCCCTCGAAATGCTGGGTGCCGTTGGTGATTTTCCGATGCTCGACCAGCAATTGCTGAGGGCGGGTGAAACATACGAGGCGCGCTTGCGTGCCCGTCTGGATATCGAGGCGCTGCCGGTGCCGATCCGTTTGTTGGCCTATGTCTACGCCGGATGGCGCGTAAGCAGCGAGTGGTACACATGGTCATTGCGGCTCTAAAACGTACCGGCTCTGGCATTACGCCGGTGATCGTGCTGTTTGTGTTGCTGCTGGTGTCGCTCTACATGATGAGCAGCGCGACACAGAACTCGGCAGAGTTTGGCCGCCTCTATTCTGCCCTGCTGGTGATCAACGTCCTGGAGCTGGTGATCCTGGTAGGCCTGATCGCCGCCAATCTTTATCGCCTGGTGCGCCAGTACCGGGCCGGCGTGGTGGGGTCGCGGCTCACCGCGCGGCTGGTGGTCATATTCGTGATCCTCTCCGTGGTGCCGGTATCGCTAGTGTATTATTTCTCGCTGGATTTTTTGCGGCGCGGTATTGATAGCTGGTTTGACGTGCGTATCGAAAAGGCGCTGGGTGACGCGCTGGAATTGAGCCGCACCGCACTGGATGCGCGGATGCGCGACCTGCTGCGGCAAACCGAGTTGATGGCCCGGGAGATGGAAGGCATCCCCAATGGCCAAGTCATCTTCGACATGGACAAATTGCGCCAGCGTAGCGGGGCCTCTGATCTTACCTTGCTGACCCCGCAAGGCCACATTCTTGCCATTAGCAGCGATGACCCAACCATGGCCATGCCTACCCAGCCCAGTGAGGCGATACTGCAGAGGGTGCGGCAGGGGATCACCTATGTCGGACTCGACCCGATCCGCGACACAGGCCTTTATGTGCGGGCGGTGGTCACGGTTCCGGGTCTCGATCCCGGCAGTCCGCCGCGCCTGCTGCAGGGCTTGTTCCCGGTCGCCGGGCGCATGAGCGAACTGGCCGAGGGTGTGCAATCTGTTTATGCTCGCTACCAGGAGCTGGGCTATATGCGCGAGCCGCTCAAGCTCAGCTTTACCCTGACCTTGTCGCTGGTGTTGTGGCTCAGTGTGCTGATGGCGGTATGGGCCGCATTCTTTTCGGCGCGGCGTTTGACGGAACCGGTACGGGTGCTGGCGCTGGGTACGCGCGCGGTAGCGGCGGGCGATTATGACCAGCGGCTGCCATCGTTGCCCAGCCATGACGAGCTGGGTTTCCTGGTGCAGTCATTCAATGACATGACGCGCAAGATCTCGCTCGCCCGCGATGAGGCCCAGCGCAGCCATCAACAGGCCGAAACACAGCGCGCCTATCTGGAGGCGGTGCTGGACCGGCTGTCTTCCGGTGTGCTGACATTGGATGGGCAACACATTCTGCGCACCGCAAACATAGCCGCAAGCCAGATTCTCGGCGCGGATCTCGACAATAATATTATTGGCGAACCTCTCGATCAGCTCGGTGGCGTCTACCCTCATCTTGGCGGTTTTGCCAAGGCCCTTGCGCCGCATTTGACGGGTGTGCCGAGGGAATGGCGTGAAGAGGTGGTTTTGTTTGGCGCAAGTGGACGGCAGGTGCTGATGTGCCGTGGCGCTCCGCTGTCCGGCACGGAAGGCGACACGGGCGGACATGTTATAGTATTCGATGACATCACAAACCTGATCCAAGCGCAGCGTGATGCGGCGTGGGGCGAGGTGGCGCGGCGTCTGGCGCACGAGATCAAAAACCCGCTCACGCCTATCCAGCTTTCCGCCGAGCGTCTGCGGCATAAATATCTCAAAACCATGAATGCCGATGACGCCGATCTGCTGGACCGCTCCACCCATACCATCATCCAGCAGGTGCAGACCATGCAGGAAATGGTCAAGGCCTTTTCCGATTATGCGCGTGCGCCGAAACTGATGCTGCATCCGCTGGATCTGAATCGCCTGATCAACGAGGTACTCGATCTCTACCACGGTGATGCACGGGTGCGGACCAAGGCGCGGCTCGATCCGCAACTGCCGCGCATCGAGGCCGATGCCGGGCGCTTCCGGCAATTGCTGCACAACCTCATCAAAAACGCCCTCGATGCCATCGGTGAAAACGCGGGTTGTTGCGTCACCATCACCACGCAATGGCTGCACGAACCGGATATTCAGAGCATCGAGCTACGCGTACAGGACAATGGCCCAGGCATCACACCAGAGATTCTTGCCCGGCTTTTTGAGCCCGGTGTCAGCAGCAAAGCCAAGGGCGGCGGGCTGGGGCTGGCGATTGTGAAAAAGATTGTTGAAGAACATGGCGGCGTGGTGTGGGCGGAAAATGTCCCCGGCGACGGTGCCTGTATCGTGGTGCGCCTCCCGCTGCAAAGCGCTGGAGTCGCCGCATGAGCGCACCCATGGCATTTACCCTGAAGGGAACAAGTACCCTGAAGGGCACGAGGGAGAACGGCGCATGAGTATGGCTTATGTCCTGGTAGTGGACGACGAACGCGACATCCGCGAACTGGTCAAGGAGATCCTGGTTGACGAGGGATACGAGGTCGCTATCGCGGAGAATGGCGAGGCGGCACGGCGCGGGCGGCGCGAACGCCGTCCCGACCTGGTGCTGCTGGATATCTGGATGCCGGACATTGACGGCATCTCTCTGCTCAAGGAGTGGGGGGCCGAAGAAGGCGATGCGCTGCCGCCGGTCATTATGATGTCCGGGCACGGTACGGTGGAAACCGCAGTGGAGGCCACCCGCTTGGGTGCCTACGACTTTCTGGAAAAGCCCTTGTCGATGGCCAAGCTGCTGCTTACCATCAAACGCGCGCTGGAGGCCGACCGGCTGCGCCGGGAAAACCTCGGGTTGCGGCGTCACGATCAGACGGTAACAGAGCCGGTGGGCCACGGCACGGTAATGCACCATCTGCGCGAACAAGTCAAACGCATCGCCCAGCACGACGCCTGGGTGCTGATCACTGGCGAGCCGGGCAGCGGCAAGGAACTCTTCGCCCGTTATCTGCACGCCAACAGCGTGCGCCGCAATGGCCCGTTTATTGAGGCCGGTGTTCCGCAGGGCAATCCGGCTATCGAATTGTTTGGCAGCGAGGAAGGCGGAAAGATTCATTACGGACGCTTTGAGCAAGCCAACAGTGGCACTCTGTTCCTGGATGAGATCGGCGATATGGATGCCGCGTTGCAAGCGCGCCTGCTGCGCACTCTGCAAAGCCGCTCCTTCATGAGGGTGGGCGGTAGCGAGCCGGTGAAGCTCGACGCGCGCGTCCTGGCGGCCACGCACCACGATCTGGCGCAGGATGTCCAGGCCAAACGTTTCCGTGAAGACCTTTATTACCAGTTAAACGTGGTGCCGCTACGCGTGCCACCGTTACGCGAACATTGCGAAGACGTTCCCGAATTGCTCAACTATTACATGAACGTCTTCGTCAATCAGGACAACTTGCCCTATCGCCGCTTCAGTATGGCGGCGCAAAACCGCCTGCGCAACTATCCATGGCCAGGCAACGTCCGCGAATTGAAAAATCTGGTGCAGCGTCTGCTGATTCTCGGCACAGGCGCCGAAATCGGCGCTGATGAAGTGGATGCGGCGCTGGGCGAAGCGCCGGTCAGTATGGCTGCGACATCAACCCTGGGTTTTGATTTGCCCTTGCGCGAGGCACGCGACCGTTTTGAAAAGGCCTATCTGGAATATCAATTGCGCGAGACGGGCGGCAACATTACCAAGGTGGCGAAACTGGCGGGTATGGAGCGCACCCATCTGTATCGCAAGATGCGGGCGCTGGGCATAAGCATCGGCGATGTACAAGAAGCAGCGGATCAGTGATAAGATTGCCGCCCTTGTTTTCGGATTGTGATCTTAGAGCCTGCCTGTGAATAAATCATCCCTGCGTTGCTACCCCAAAACACGCCAGGCAAGGCGCGAGGAGGGAAGTTTGGTTATCCCAAATGAACGACGAGCAACGCCGCATGGCGTGTTTTGGGGCGCAACCCGAAGGGACGGGGCTGCTTTTGCGCAGTGCGGCGTCACGCTTCGCTCATGTGCAACAAGCACACTACACTCAGCATTCCTTGCCCTGCGCAAAAGCGGCCTCCGTCGCAGGGATGATTTATTCACAGGCAGGCTCTAAAATGAAAATCATCATCCTCGGCGCAGGCCAGGTAGGTTCGTCGGTAGCAGCCAATCTGGTCAGTGAGGCCAACGATATTACGGTGGTCGATACCAACCAGGATCTCCTGCAAAATCTCCAGGACCGTTTCGACCTGCGCACCGTGTGCGGCGAGGCATCCCACCCCGAGATGCTCCGGCGCGCCGGAGCAGAGGATGCGGACATGATCCTCGCCGTCACCAACAGCGACGAAACCAACATGGTGGCGTGCCAGGTAGCGCACACGCTGTTCCGCACCCCTACCAAGATAGCGCGCGTGCGATCCAACGAATATCTTAGCCATCCCCAACTATTCGCCAATGATGCGCTCCCCATCGACTTCCTGATCAGCCCCGACCAGGCGGTGACGGATTATATCCAGCGCCTGATCGAATACCCCGGTGCACTCCAGGTGCTCGATTTTGCTCACGGCAAGGTGCGGCTGGTGGCGGTGCGTGCCTATCATGGCGGGCCGCTGGTGGGGCGCGAACTGCGCGCCCTGCGCGAACACATGCCAGGCGTTCAAACGCGCGTTGCCGCCATCTTCCGCCGCGACGCGCCTATCATTCCCGAGGGCAATACCGTCATCGAGGTGGATGATGAAGTATTTTTCATTGCCGCCAGCAAAGACATCCGCGCGGTGATGAGTGAGCTGCGGCGGCTGGACAGCCCCATCAAACGCGTGATGATCGCGGGCGGCGGCAATATCGGGAAACGCCTCGCCAAGGCGCTGGAAAATGATTACCAGATCAAGGTCGTCGAGCACAACCAGAAGCGCGCGCACGCCCTGTCGGAAGAGCTGAAAAAGGCCATCGTCCTGCTGGGCGATGCCACCGATGAAGATCTGTTGCGCGAAGAAAATATCGAAGCCACCGACATATTTTGCGCGCTGACCAATGACGACGAGGATAATATTCTCTCCGCCATGCTCGCCAAGCGCCTCGGTGCGCGCAAGGTAATGGCGCTGATCAACCGTTCCGCCTATGTCGACCTGGTGGAGAGCGGCACGATCGACATCGCAATATCACCCCATCAGGCGATGATTGGTAGCCTGCTTGCCCACGTGCGGCGTGGCGATGTCGCGGCGGTTCACTCCTTGCGGCGCGGCGCGGCAGAGGCCCTCGAAGCCGTGGCGCACGGTGACCGTAAATCATCGAAAGTAGTAGGGCGCGCCATTCAGGACATCAAACTGCCGCCGGGCGCCAGTATAGGCGCCATGCTGCGCGGTGATGAGGTGATTATTGCCCATCACGACACCGTGATCGAAGCGGAAGATCACGTCATCCTGTTCCTGGTCGACAAAACCCGTATCCGCGACGTGGAGCGCCTGTTTCAGGTGAGCGCGATGTTTCTTTAATTTGTAAAGAGCTGTTAGCCACAGAGACACAGAGTTCACAGAGGAAAAAGTAACTCCCCCATTAAAAGAGGGGCATGGGGACGCAGCCAGTATCACCTCTGTGTTTTCTGTGTCCTCTGTGGCGTCAATCAAAAATGACGAGGCAAAGTATGGCGTTCCACCGGTTTTCTGATTTGTTTTTTGTTTATTAACTGCTGAAAAATGCAACTCTCCGCTATACAACGCATACTCGGTCTTCTCTTGATGCTGTTCAGTATTACCATGCTGCCGCCGGTGGCGGTGTCCTTCTGGTACGATGACCACACCGCAACATCCTTTCTGCTGGGCTTCGCATTGACGCTGCTGGCAGGCTTTCTGTTCTGGCTGCCGGTGCGTTCTTACCGCAAGGAATTGCGGCTGCGCGACGGCTTTCTGATCGTGGTGATATTCTGGACGGCGCTGAGTATGGTCAGCGCCCTGCCGTTCATGCTCGCCGAGCATCCACATATGTCGTTCACCGACTCGGTTTTTGAGTCGGTGTCGGGGTTTACCACCACCGGCGCAACGGTGATGGTCGGACTCGATCACATGCCGCAATCCATCCTCTATTACCGCCAGCAATTGCAATTTCTCGGCGGCATGGGAATTGTGGTTCTGGCGGTGGCCATCTTCCCCATGCTTGGCATCGGTGGCATGCAGCTCTATCGCGCCGAGACGCCGGGTCCGATGAAAGACAACAAACTTACCCCCCGCATCACCGAAACGGCGCGCGCCTTGTGGTACGTCTATCTAGGATTGACGGTGGCCTGTGCGCTGGCTTATTGGCTGGCGGGGATGAGCCTGTTCGACGCCATCGGCCACAGCTTTGCCACCATTTCCACCGGCGGCTTTTCCACCCATGACGCCAGTCTTGGCCACTTCAACAGCGCGCTCATCGACGCTATTGCCACCGTGTTCATGCTGCTCGGCGGCTTCAACTTCGCGGTGCATTTCATGGCATGGCGGGAGCGGGATATCCGCCACTATTGGCGCGATGCCGAGGCACTCGCCTTCCTCGGCATCGTCGCCGCGATTATAGCGATTGTCGTCGTAGCGCTGATGGTCACGCAAAAGTATCCGGACTTATGGAGCGCATTGCGCTATGGCTCCCTCCAGGTAGTCACGATGATTACCAGTACCGGTTTTCTGACGGCGGACTTCGCATCCTGGCCGCTGTTCCTGCCCGCATTGCTGATTGCCATCGGCTTCATCGGCGGCTGTGCCGGCTCGACCGCAGGCGGCATGAAAGTGGTGCGTATCCTGCTGCTCTACAAGCAGGGTACCCGCGAGATCATGCGCCTGATCCATCCCAACGCCATCATCCCCGTCAAAATCGGCGAGCGTTCGCTGCCGGACCGTATCGTTGAAGCCGTGTGGGGATTCTCCGTCCTTTATATCACCAGCTTTGTCGTTCTGTCGCTGGCCCTGATGGGCACCGGGTTGGACATAGTCACCGCCTTCTCCGGCGTCGCCACCTGCCTCAATCTCGGTGGTCCTGGCCTCGGCGCAGTGACTATGAATTTCACCATCGTTAATGATGTTGGCATCTGGATACTGAGCTTCGCCATGCTCCTGGGGCGTCTTGAGATATTCACGCTGCTGGTGCTGCTGACCCCGGCGTTTTGGCGGAAGTAGGTAGTTGATGTACGGATGTTACGCATCGTCGTCCACGAAAAGCACAAAAAATCGTAACTACTCAGGTACCCCGAGGCCGATCACGTGAAGCGAGGCTGAGGTGGGCTACCCTGAAAGGTGAGCGCGAGAGCGTGGTACAGGTTTTGGCGCTGCTTGTGCAAAGTGGCGAGGTAGGAGCGGATGATG
>JACPOZ010000007.1 GCA_016191235.1 Gammaproteobacteria bacterium | reverse complement strand
CGGGACGTTTGACACAAGTATGATTCCTGGCAGCATTCAGGATGTATGGAAAAATCCAGGAACTAATTGGCAAAACGATGCTGATCGATTCATGAAAGACTTCAAGAATTCGTTTAGTTCTATGAACTGGGGGATGCCTCCGCAAAGCATGCCCCCTTCTACGCTCGCCCCCTCTGATTGGAGTGCTATGGGGTTGGACAAATGTGCAATGTGCATGAATTTCCCAGCTAATCCTTTCTAGGTAGGGTAGGCGCCTCCGGCTGGGCACATGGTCGGGCAACCACACCCTGATGCGACATTAAACTGGTGTTTGGGTATTTTAAGTCAGATCTTGAAAAGCAGATTTTATTTTTTGAATCCGCTTTGTTTGATGTGAAAGTCTTATGTTGTGAGGTTTCTTTCGTGACAGAAGGTAAAGGAAGATTATTTCGTGTAGCAACCTCATTTGCTATTTTCTTGGTGTGGCTCATAGGTTTTTTTGCTGGTTATGGAAATATTGTCTTATCGTTAATTTGGTCAACATATGTATCGGTATACCTTTTTTTTATGGTAAGACTTTCAACGAAAGGGATCATGCCAGAAATGTTACGTTTTCACGAGAGATTGGGTGGGCGTAGATACGCGATTTTTGTTGGCTGGTTTTTTTGGATTTTTAGTGTGGTTGTCCTTTTTATTTTCTTGTTTCACATGAAGCTGTAGCCGAGCGCGGTAGCTTGATGTGATGGTCTCCTCTCCCTTCTAAATCGGCGTCGAATGCGCCACGATGGAGTTGTAACAAACCATCGAAACGAAAGAAGAGGAGACCGAGATGAAGATTACAACGATTGGGCTGGACTTGGCAAAACGCGGTAAGTTGGGCTGGTAGGTTGGCGCTGAGCCTGCGAAGCCCAACAATCGAGGGCGATGATGTGATTTTTGTGTGCCCACGCGGACAAATTGAAAAATAGATTAATAACGAATCAAACAACGAGCATGCGACAAGCGACGACAGTGCAACACACAGGCACCCATCAGAGAGAGGGGACGCGTAGCCACGCGTTCCCCATCGCGCGGCGGCGTGCATGTGTTCCTGGTCGCATCGTCAGCCTCACCCGCCGTGGTGACAAGAATGGCGACGGCACCATTGCGCCCAGTGAATTCGACACGGCCAATCTCGCCTACGACAGCCTCGTAGGTTGGGCTGAGCTTGCGAAGCCCAACGATTGAGGGTGATGTTTTATTGTGATGTGATGGCTATAGTGAATTTTAATTTTGTTCGGGGGTTGTGGTGGTGTGTGTTGGTTTGGCATGTTGGGCTTCGCAGGCTCAGCCCAACCTACGGCCCTAACTTTAACGAGGTGGCAGGGTGAGATCAACAAATAATAAGATGGGGAGAGGGGCTGTGTTAATGCGTCTGTTGTTTGTTCTGTTGTTGGGTTTCGTGGGATATGCCGCGTCAGCGAGTGCGAACGTTGCGCCGACGGTCAGCCTTAATCTGCCTGTCAATAATGCCACTTACCTTGCACCCGCTGCCATTCCCATAAGCGCCAGCGCTGTGGATAGCGATGGCAGTATCGCCAAGGTGGATTTCTATGTTGGTGCCGCGCTGCTGGGCACCCTCACCACGGCGCCCTATAGCGCGACGTGGAACAATGTTCCTGCCGGTAGCTATGTCTTGACGGCGAAGGCGACGGATAATCTGGGTCTTTCAACGACCTCGAACAGTGTCAATGTCACGGTTTATGCGCCGGACGCTACCAACGCCGCGCCGACGGTCAGTCTAGCGTTGCCTGCCAACAATGCCACTTACCTGGTTTCGGATAGCTTCCTTTTATACGCGAATGCGGCGGACAGCAACGGTAGTATCAACCGTGTTGAGTTTTATATTAACGGTTCGCTCCTCGGTATAGATACTACCGCGCCGTATAGCGGTACGATGAGCAATTTGGCGCCAGGCAGCTATGTATTCACCGCCAAGGTTTTTGATAACCAGGGGCTGGCTACGACGTCCAACGCCGTTACCATCACCGTATACGCGGCTGACGCGACGAATACCGCGCCGACAGTCAGCATGGCGTTGCCCGTCAATAATTCTGCTTATCTGACGTCGGACTCCATTCCATTGTCCGTGAATGCGGCGGACAGCAACGGCACCATCAACCGCGTGGAGTTCTACCTTGGTGGTTCGCTCCTCGGTATTGATAGCACTGCGCCGTATATCGGTTATGTTGTCAATTTAACGCCAGGCAGCTACGCGATCACGGCCAAGGCCTTTGACAACCAGGGACTCGCTACAACATCGACCGCCGTAAATATCACGGTGTATGCGGCCGACGCCACGAACACCGCACCGACGGTAAGTCTCACGGCACCAGCCAATAATTCAATCTACGCGCCACCCGCTAATATCACCACAAGCGCCAATGCGGCGGACAGCAACGGCAGCATCAACAGGGTGGAGTTTTATGTCAATGGCGCACTGGTGGGTATCGATACGGTAGCGCCTTACGCTGGCGTATTCACGAGTATGCCGTCGGGTGCCTACACGATCATGGCCAGGGCTGTTGATAATCAAGGTCTTGCCACTACATCGACCACGGTGAATGTTATTGTCAATACGCCGCCCGCGGTGAGCCTGACAGCACCAGCGAACGGCGCGGTATTCAATGCCCCGGCGGCGATTACGCTGACGGCAGCGGCCTCGGACGCTGACGGCACGATCGCCAAAGTGGAGTTCTATAACGGCGCGACGCTGCTGGGCACGGCCACGGCATCACCGTATAGCCTGTCATTGACCAACGTGGCGGCAGGGGCGTATGCCTACACGGCCAAGGTGACGGACAATCTTGGCGGTGTGACGACTTCAACCGTTGCAAACGTGACGGTGACGGCGAACGCCCCACCCGCGGTGAGCCTGACCGCTCCAGCGAACGGTGCAGTATTCAACGCCCCGGCAGCAATCACGCTGACAGCGACGGCCTCGGACGCCGACGGCACGATCGCCAAGGTGGAGTTCTATAACGGCGCCACGCTGCTGGGCACGGCCACGGCATCACCGTATAGCCTGTCATTGATCAACGTGGCGGCAGGGGCGTATGCCTATACTGCAAAAGCGACGGACAACCGTGGTGCGGTGACGGCTTCAACGGTTGTCAACGTGACGGTGAATGCACTGCCGACGGTGAATCTGACCGCGCCAGCGAACGGTGCAGTATTCAACGCCCCGGCGGCGATTACGCTGACGGCGACGGCCTCGGACACCGACGGCACGATCGCCAAGGTGGAGTTCTATAACGGCGCCACGCTGCTGGGCACGGCCACGGCATCACCGTACAGTCTGGCGCTGACCAACGTCGCGGCGGGGACATATCCCTATACAGCCAAAGCGACGGACAACCGTGGTGCGGTGACGGCGTCAACGGCTATCAACGTGACGGTGAACGCGCTGCCGACGGTGAGCCTGATAGCCCCGGCGAACGGTGCGGTATTCAACGCCCCGGCGGCAATCACGCTGACAGCAACGGCTGCGGACACCGATGGCACGATTGCCAAGGTGGAGTTCTATAACGGCGCCGCGCTGCTGGGCACGGCCACGGCCTCACCGTACAGTCTGGCGCTGACCAACGTCGCGGCGGGGGCGTATGCCTATACGGCCAAGGCGACGGACAACCGTGGTGCGGTGACGGCGTCAACGGCTATCAACGTGACGGTGAACGCGCTGCCGACGGTGAACCTGACCGCGCCAGCGAACGGTGCAGTATTCAACGCCCCGGCAGCAATTACGCTGACAGCGACGGCCTCGGACGCCGACGGCACGGTCGCCAAGGTGGAGTTCTATAACGGCGCCACGCTGCTGGGCACAGCCACGACAGCACCTTTCAAAATTGATCTGGCTGTCGGAACGGCTGGGAATTATGTTTATACGGCCAAAGCAACTGATGACCGCGGTGCGGTAACAACTTCCAGCGTTATCAGTATTGTGGTAAATGCATTGCCCACCGTGGCGCTGACTTCCCCGGCCAATAACGCTGTATTCAGCGCGCCGGGGTCCGTCACTTTATCGGCCAATGCTGCCGATGCGGATGGCACTGTTTCCAGGGTCGAATTCTATAACGGTGTGGTATTGCTGGGAACCTCAACTGTTGCGCCTTATACCTTCGCGTGGACCAACATTCCGGTCGGTACTTATACCGTAACGGCCAAGGCGGTCGACAACCGTGCTGCGGTGGCTACATCACCGGCCATCGGCATTGCGGTGAAGTCAGGAAATGTTCTCCCGACGGTGGCGTTGACGGCCCCATTGAATAATGCGATCTATATCGCACCGGCCAGTATAACGCTCACGGCGAATGCGACGGACAGCGATGGCAATATAGCGATGGTCGAGTTCTACAATGGGGCCACATTGCTCGGTACGGATACCACTGCACCCTACAGTTTAACGTTGACCAATGTGGCGACAGGCAGTTATACGTATAGCGCGAAGGCCTCTGATAACCAGGGTGGAGTGGTGAACTCGTCACTGGTAAATGTCACCGTCAAGTTGGCAAATACCCCGCCGACGGCAGGGTTGACAGCTCCGGCGAATAACGCAGCCTTTGTTGCTCCGGCTAGCATGACACTGTCCGCCAACGCGGCGGACAGTGACGGGACCATTGCCAAGGTGGAGTTTTATAATGGCACGACTCTGATAGGCACGGTGACGGCGGCACCTTATAACCTCCCCCTGAGTAATGTTGCGGCCGGCAGTTATATATATAGTGCCAAGGCCACGGATAATCTTGGAGCTGCAACCGCATCGGCCACAATCAAGGTTACCGTAAATGCCACAGGCAGCCCTACGCCGATCACTTACACTTATGATGAACTGGGCAGGCTGATCGGCGTTCAACATTAGGGGTTGTTGGATTTCTGCCCTGTGATACTGAAGATCTGGAGAAGACATGAAAAAAAATCTGAATATTTACTCAATCGTTGCGTTTTCATTAACCATGTTTGCGATACAACCGGTATTTGGCAAGTGTGTTACGAATCATGTTAAAGGAACAACGTTTTCAAATTGCAATGAGGAAGCAACCGCTTCAACGCAAAAAGCGAAAGGGATGCTATTCAAGAAATCGGATGATGATACATCCGGAACTTCCAAAAATAGTAATGAAACATCGTCTCTCCAATCTGGCCTGGGGAAGTCTGACATGCCGCCGCCTAGTGGTGTTGATGTCGTAAAACTGCACCATTTCAAGGAAGGTGTGTCCGGCGCGACAGCGAGTCCCGAAAACTGGAAAGAAAAAAATCAATAAGGTTAGCAGAGGATGTGGGGGCGTTAGGATACCCAATTTACGGTGAAGGAAACGTGCCAAGTGATTCTCAACAAATTTTTGTCTGACTGGTTGGAATATAATGGATTCCGAAAGATATAGACAAAATCACGGTAACAGTTGCAAATGCCCATATATCGTTACACTGCACTCTCCAAAAGTGGGGCATTAATTACGGGTGAAGAAGCGGCCCCTTCTCTACAGGATTTGAGTCGGGGGTTGGCGGACAAGGGGCTGCTGATTCGTGATATTCGCCAAAAGCGCGCCGGTTTTGGTTTGCGTCGGCAGCGTATCAAGGCAGAGGAGTTTCTGCTATTTAATCAGGAATTCGTGGCGCTGATCCGCGCCGGCCTGACTATCCCTGAGGCGCTGAGGCTTGCGGCGGATCGCCCTGATAGCCCTGCTTTGGGCCGCATCCTACAGCATGTGGATGACCAAGTGCGCGGAGGGGCGCTGCTCTCTGAGGCTTGCTTGCAGCATCCCGAGGTGTTCGATGGTCTGTATGTTTCAGCCATAAAAACCGGCGAGAAGACCGGCACATTAGCCACTGTGCTGACCAAATACCAGGCCTATCTCAAGCGCCGGGCCGCGCTGCAAAAAACCATTTCCCACGCTATGACCTATCCCGTGTTTTTATTGCTGGTGCTGGGGGTGGTATTGGGCGTGCTTTTTGCGTTCGTCATGCCGCGATTTGTGGCAATGTATACCGATTTTGGTGCCGAGTTGCCGTTACCTACGCAAGTGCTGATAGCCCTGGTTAATAATCTGCCCTTCTACCTCCCTGTCATAATACTACTGGGCGTGCTGGGGTGGTTTGGCACCCAAGCCTGGATTAAGACCGAGGCTGGCTCCCTGGCTATTGATCAGATCAAGGGGCACTTGCCCGTTCTCGGCGAGATTTACCAGGCAATCGCCATCGCCCAGTTGGCGCGCATGCTTTCCACGCTGCTCTCTGGCGGCACCCCGCTGGTGGAGGCGATGCATATCACGCGGGATGCGCTGGCCAACCGCGCCAAGGCGGGGTTCTTGGGGCAGGCGGGGACGTTGGTGATGGAAGGCCAAAGCCTGGCGGGTGCCATGCGAAGCACGCATCTTATGCCGGGCACGGCGCTTAAGATGGTCGAGGTAGGCGAGGCGTCGGGTAGTCTTGACACCATGCTGGAGGAGATCGCGCAGTTTTACGAGGAGATTCTCACCAATAAGCTTGCCCGCATGACGGCACTGATCGAGCCACTGCTTATGTTGATCATGGGAGTAATGATTGGCGGCACGATCATCGTGATGTATCTGCCCATTTTTCAGATAGCGGACATTGTCAAATGAGTCACCCTTTCAATCATCGCAGGCTGGGGGAAGTCCTGCTGGACAAGAAATACCTTGGCCAGCATCAGCTGGATGCTGCGCTTGCTGTCAGCAAAGGGCTGTTGGGCGAGACATTGCTTAGTGAAAATTGTATTACTCCCGAGCAGTTGGCCGAGGCGCTTGCCGAGCAGTGTGGTTTGCCCTATGTGGACTTGGAAGGGTTTACAGTTCCATCCGAGTTGTTCGGCCTGATCTCCGCAACCCATGCCTATCAGTACGGTGTCGTTCCCTACCTACGTGATGGCGATACCCTGCATGTCGTTGTATCCGATCCTTACGATTTGTCATTGACGGGCTATCTGGAACGATTGAGCGGATTGCGGGTAAGGTTGTTTGTTAGCAGTGCGCGTGCGGTTGCCGCAGCGTTGAAGCGTAGCGAGGGGAGCCATGCGGTTCTCCAGGGTGTTTCCGAGGATTTCAAGCTGGTTATCGTCAAGGAAAATGACGAGGGCAAGGAACAGTATGTGTCCCTGAATGCGCTGGGTGACGATACGGCCAGTCCGGTAATAAAGCTGATTAACAGCATACTCTCGGCGGCTATCCAGAAGCGCGCCAGCGATGTGCATATCGAGGTATATGAGAAAGGCATCTCAATCAATTATCGAATCGACGGCGTTCTTTATCCTGCGACCGATGTGCTTGACCGGCGCCATCACAGTTCGCTGGTATCGCGTCTCAAGGTGATGGCGGAATTGGATATCGCGGAAAAACGAACCCCGCAGGATGGCCGCTTTAAATTGCGCTTTGGTACACGCGATATCGATTTTCGGGTATCCATCCTGCCCAGCGTGTTTGGCGAGGATGTCGTTATCCGCATTTTAGATAAATCCTCCATTACGGACGGCATGAAAAGCCTGCGTCTGGAAAGCCTGAACATGGCGCCGGATATCCTGAAAAAATTCCGCAGGAGCATCCATGAACCCTACGGCATGGTGTTGATCACCGGACCGACCGGCAGTGGAAAAACAACCACGTTATATGCCGCACTTAGCGAATTGAATACCGGCGAAGAAAAGATCATCACCATCGAAGATCCGGTCGAATACCAATTGCATGGTATCGTGCAGATTGCTGTGAACGAAAAGAAAAATCTCACTTTCGCCAAAGGGCTGCGATCCATACTTCGCCACGATCCAGACAAGATCATGGTCGGCGAAATCCGTGACAGCGAAACCGCCCAGATAGCCGTGCAGTCCGCGCTCACCGGCCATCTGGTATTCACTACGGTACATGCCAACAATGCTTTCGATGTGCTGGGGCGTTTCAGCCACATGGGTGTGGATGCCTATCACTTTGTCTCGGCGCTCAATTGCGTGATGGCACAGCGCCTGGTGCGGATTATCTGCCCGCAATGCAAACGCGAAGCCTCGGTCGGCGATGATCTTCTAGAGCTTTCCGGTCTTGATCCTGCCCGGCACCGGAGTCAGGTATGGTACGAGGGAGCGGGATGTGATTATTGCCACGGGACAGGATATCGTGGACGTGCTGCCGTTACCGAATTCCTTACACTGTCACCTTCTGTTCGCCAGATGATTATAGAGCGGCGCCCGATCAACGAGATGCAAGCTACCGCCGTGAGTGATGGCATGATCACCTTGCGTCAGTCGGCATTGGCCCTGGTTTTTGCCGGGCAGACCACGCTGAAGGAAATCAATCGTGTCACATTCGTTGAATAATATGTTGAGCAGGATAATGCCCCGGCCCAAGGCTGTGTTTGGGGTAGGTATCGGCAGGGATCGCCTTTATGCTGCACATACTATCGCTCGTAAGGAGGGATGGTACATTCAGCAAATCAAGCAGGTAAGCCTCCCATTCAATATGTTCAGCGGTATCCCCACGCCCGAGGTGTGCCAGGCGCTTGCCTCTTCCCTGAGTGAGTTGTGCTCTGAGGTAAAATTTTCCTATGTCCCCATTCAAATTGCGTTGCCTGATCCAGTCGTTAGTCTAAGGGTCTTTGAATTGGATGCCCTTCCCAAGACCGGCAAGGAACAACTTGCATTGGCACGCTGGCGATTCAATAATGAAATGCACTTTGCCGAGCGTCCTATCGCGTGCAGTTGCCAGTATCTGGGGGCCGAAAAAGGTAAACACCTGTTGCTGGCATTGGCCATCGACCAGGCCTGGCTGGACTGTTTGAAAGAGGCTTGCCGTGCTGCAAGTGTCACCAGCACAGTGATTGACATGGCCGCATGTTACGGCTTTAACCGTTTTTGTCGGCGATTGGTCGCTGATGGAAGTGATGCCGTATTGATTTACCTGGATCAGGCTGCCTGGACGTTATCCATTACTGACGCGCAAGGACGGCTGCGCTTTGTCCATGCACGATGGCGCGATTCGGTGGCACCCGACAAGAGTGAGAGTGACGGGGGGTATCAGGGAATCGCCACCGAGGCAGAGAGGTGTATTCGCATCTACGCACATGCGGCGGCAGGTCGTGTTATCAAACATATATATGTTACCGGTAACAGCCGGGGCATCGCTGGTGTTGCCGATGCGCTGGAACAGCGCATGGAAGGGCAGTGTATCAAGCTGCCGGGTGAAACCGGTTTTACGTGTGGCCCCGGTGTCACCCCAAATGATCTTGATACCCTCGGATCAACCTTGGCTGCAGCGATGTTGCGATGAAAATCACGACGAATTTTTCGGTGTCGCCATTTAATGCAGCTCTCTTGCTGATGGTGGTATTTTGGGGCTCGGTGTTAGTAGCCGCTCTGGCGGCTGTTGGGTTATCGTTACAGACAGCCCACTTGAGACAGGCCCAAAAAGAGATGGCTGGTCAGTTGGCGAGGCTTGAAAACAGGCAAGCTGCGCCGCGACCGCAATTATTACCCACCCATAAAGAGCTTGCGGCGCTGAAACAGCGCGTCGCGGCTGTTTCAGCAATATCGGTTGTACAGGGCGGAGATCTGTCTGTATTCCTGCGAAAAATAGAGATGTTGCTCCCTGATGAGGCCTATCTGGTGAGCCTGCATTACAAACAAGCCACGGGAGAAGCGCAGGTTACGGCGGAAGCCGGAAGCGCGGAAGTGCTGACTGAATTTTTGCGTGGCCTTGAAAAAGATAAGGGGTTTTCCGGGGTTTTGCTGGCCAGGCAATCACAGCGAATTTCCCACGATAAGAAATTAGTTCAATTCGATCTTCGTATAAAGGAGCGCTTGTTATGAGGACAAGCCATCCTTTAATGGCGAGTGTCTCGTACTCACTCCGTCACCCCATAATAAAAATCGGAGTGGTGATGAGCGCCATCGCCGTAATCACCGCCATGACTGTTGGCGCATTATATTGGTGGCCTGCATACAGCGAGATACAAACCCTGAACGGGTTGATCAAGGAAAAGCGTCGGCAGATTATTGATGAGATACGCACGGCACAAATTTATGAGGCCTATTCCAGCGCTGCAAAACAAGTTGCTGTTTTTGAAAAAAAGCTCAATAGCCATGCGGGTCAAGCAGGTCTTGTCAACAATATTGACAGGCTGGCCATAAAACGGAATGTCCGGATTGTTTCCGAGGCCTATGATGAAGGAAAGGAAAAAGATGGATATATGCCTCTTTATCTTGACCTGACCGTGCAGGGGGATTATCAGGGTCTAAGGGAATTTTTTCTTGATGTCCACACTCTTCCAACCTGGAGCTTCATTGAAGAGGCCTCATTAAGCCGTTTGCAAGGCACGGAAGACCTGGTTAAGGCTCAGCTGCGGTTGATAACGTACCACAAGGTTGATGTAGCCGGTATTATGGGGCCTCCCTCGTGAAACGCCGTTATTTTATCTTGCTGGTGCCAGTCTGTCTTTTGGCTGCTGCCAATCTTTGGACTTGGGACGGATGGAGCCATCCAACAGTCAAAGAACCATCCAGTCATGTGCTGATTGGAGGGTTTCAGGTGTCTGACTTCCAGTTAAAAGGGATGTCCGTCCCTTCGGAAGCGGAGGCGGTTTTTACCCGTGATTTGTTTTACCCCCTTTTTGAAGACGCCCCCGCATCTGCTGAAGCAGCTGGGGCCACCTTTGACGAACATCAGGGTGCAGTTCACGTGGTGAAAACGGATGACATGCCGGTACCTTCCCCTATGCCACAAAAGACACCTGAGCAACTCGCGGAAGAGGCGGCGCGGGATGATTTGGCCAAGCTCAGATATGTTGGCGTGATTTTTCGTGCTGGGCAAGGACACGCGTTCCTGCTCAGTGTGGATCAACCCTATTTTGTGTTATCAGGGGACAAGGTTGGTAATCGATTTGTTGTGGAGCGGATCACTGCGGACTCAGTTGAGCTTAGCGATCCTGCCACAAAGGTGTCAGGGAAAATACGCATTTCCCCAGGTATGAATTTGAATTCCAACCAAGAAAGATTTGATGTTGAAAAATAATAAAACCATACTTTTGGGAAACAAAATGCGTTTATTCACGGTTCTATCCTTGTGCTTCATAATTGCGGCCTGTGCAGGCCCAATGCGCAAGGCCGAGAAGTATGAAGAGAAAGATGAGTGGCTTAGAGCGGTTGTCGAATACCGTAAGGCCTATAATGACGATCCTAAAAACGTCGAATACAAAACACGTTTAATACGCGCTGAATCAAAGGCGGCTGATTATTATTACCATCAAGGTGTATTGCATCTTGAGCGGGGTAACTTTGATGGTGCCATCGGTGAATTTCAGCAAGGGCTGGCGGCACTGCCCGATGACGCGCGGCTGGCACAAGCCATGAATATGGCCCTTGCCAGGAAAGAGGCAGACAGTCTCTATATGGAAGGGCTGCACATAGAAGACGCAGGTAATAAGGAAGAGGCAAAGCGTATCTTCCAGAAAGCGTTGCGTATCTATCCTGATCATAAAGGCGCTGCCGAGAGCCTTGCCAAGGCGCAAAAGAAGAGCCTGGCGGAACATGGCGAAGAGGCATTTGCGTTAACATCCACGGCTCCCATCACGCTTAGTTTCCGTCAAGCCGATATGCGCGTCGTATTTGAGTTTGTTGCGAAATCTTTCGGTATGAATATCGTTTTTGACGAGGCCATTAAGAGCGCCACTCCTATCACGTTGTTTGCTAAGGATGTGACCTTCGATCAGGCATTGAATCTGATCCTTGCGGCAAGCAAGACATTTTATAAAAAAGTCAGTAAGAATACGCTTCTCATAATGCCCGATACCAAGGAAAAACGTGGCCAATACGAGGACCACGTGATGCGTACTTTTTATTTGAGCACTGTCAGGGCCAAGGAGATGGCTGACATGTTGAGGACCATGATGACTATCAGGAAAATGATGGTGAATGAGCAGTTGAACACCTTGGTAATCCGTGACACGGAAGAAGTGATCCGTCAAGCCGAGAAGCTCATTGATCTCAACGATAGAAAACCTGCAGAAATGGTTTTGGAGGTTGAGATCCTGGAAATGAATCGCACCAAGGCCGAACGGCTGGGGCTTGACTTGGGATCATATCAAATCGGTGCTATGATCCCCTCGCCAGGTACCATACCGCTGAGCGGTTCTATTAGCAGTGCCATCAAGCAAACCGCCGTGCTCACACTTCCGTCAGCGACTTTCCGTTTTTTCAAGCAGGACGTGGATGCCAAGACGCTTGCCAATCCGAGGGTGAGAGTTCTGAATGGAAAATCCGCAAAGATACATATTGGTGACCGGGTGCCCTTGCGTGTCTCCACCATCGTCAATGTGACAGGTCAGGTCAACACTACCTATGATTATAAAGACATCGGCATAAAGCTTAACGTCGAGCCGACAATAAATTTGGATAATTCGGCAACTGTGAAGCTTGGATTGGAAGTGAGTTCTTTGGGGGCCAATCTTGGAACGACGGCCGAACCGGCTTTCCGCATTGGTACCCGTAATGCCGAAACATTTATGCTGCTGCGCGATGGTGAGACTGCCATATTGGGTGGGCTGATCCGCGATGAAGACCGAAAGACGATCATTAAAGTGCCGTTACTCGGTGACATTCCGGTGGCGGGTGCGCTATTTAGTTCATTCGATACTTCGAAAGAGCGTACCGATGTGCTGCTGACGATTACCCCACGGATTGTGCGTGGCTGGGAACTACCAGCCAAGGAAGCGCGTCAATTTTATTCCGGTACGGAGGAAAAATATCTGGACCAGGGACCCTTTAAGAATCTGGCTTTGCCACTGCCAGAGGTCACAGAAAAAAGTGATACAGGCAATACAACATCGCAGCCGCCCGCAGCTGGTCAGCCGGTGACACCGGCGGCGCCTTCGCCTGATAACGGCTCTGATGCACTTATCAGTCAACCCGCCGTATTCGGGTTTTCGCAGCCCGTTTACACGGCTTCTACCGAAACAGATATGGAAATCAAACTCCTGATAGAAAATGTGAACAATAATGCCAGGGAAATATCTGCGGATCTGCAGTTTAATCCCCAGCTAATGCAATTTATCAAGGGCGGGGTGGGCGAATTTTCTGCCGAATCTTTTCAAGTTGTGGTTAATGAAGCAGGTAGTGCCGTGCATTTGACTGTCGGGCTTTCAAGCAACGCAGCCCGAAAAGAGAAGGGTGTTTTGGCGACCCTCCGGTTTCGCGCGACGAAGGCCGGTATTTCTAACCTTGTTTATCAGAATCCATCAATCAAAAATGCTGCCGGCGAAGCTATCAGTCCGCAGGCACAATCTGCGCGTGTCATCATACAGTAGGCCGCACAATATCCGTGGCGTCACCTTCATCGAACTGCTGGTGACATTGGTGATATTGTCGATTCTGGCGGCTACCGCATTGCCTTATGCGGAAATTACCGTACGCAGAAGCAAGGAAATAGAGTTGCGCCAGGCCTTGCGCGATATACGTGGCGCCATAGACCGTTTTCATTTGGATTGGGAAACCGCCAAGATATCAAAGTTGGATAATGCGGTGAGCGAAGACGGTTATCCAAAAACCTTGAAGATTTTGGTAGAGGGCGTGGGATCTGTTCAGGCTAAAGGAGGAAAAATTAAGTATTTGCGGCGTATCCCCAGGGATCCTTTCGCTGCTCAAGGACAGCCTATGTATGATCAGTGGGTACCCCGTGGCTATCAGGATGACTTGGACTCAAACGCATGGGGCGGAAAGGATGTTTATGATGTCCATTCGGCAAGTACTCGCAAAGCGATTGACGGCACGCTTTACAAAGACTGGTGATATGCTCCGCAAGGCTACCCACAGCTCGCGTGGTTTTACGCTTCTGGAATTAATGGTGGTGCTGGTTTTGATCGTCATTCTTGCCAGCCTTGCGGCACCGCTCGTGACAAATTCCATACAGCGTGGACGTGAATCCGCGCTTAAGGAGGATCTGTTCGTGATGCGCAAGGCGATTGATGATTACTATGCGGATACGGGAAGCTATCCCGAAGATATAAATAAACTGCTCGAAAAGCGTTATTTGCGTCAAATACCGGTTGATCCCTTAACGGAGCGACGCGATACCTGGCGCGAGATTCGTGACGACACCGGGGTTGTGGATGTTAAAAGCGGCGCGGACGGAAGATCCACGAATGAAGAATCATATAATGAGTGGTAGTTTTGAGAGACAGGGATATGAGGGATAATGTATGAAAAATCGTATGAGGTTATCTTCGGGGTTCACGATGATGGAGTTGTTAATCGTGCTGGTGATCATCGGGCTATTGGCTGCCTTGGTGGGTCCGGCCCTGTTTCAGCGCATCAACCCAGCAAAGCAATCGGCGACACGCAGTCAGATTGAAAACTTCATGACAGCGCTTGACACCTATTTTGTGGATAACGGGCATTTTCCGACCGCCCAGCAAGGGTTCGTGGCATTGCGCGTAAAGCCTGAAGGTGCCGAAAAATGGGCAGGCCCCTATCTGAAAAAGGATATACCGAATGACCCATGGGGAAATCCTTATCAATACCGATCACCGGGTCGCAATGGAGGTTACGAGATTATTTCGTTAGGCGCGGATGGTAAAGAGGGCGGTGAAGGTGAAAACCAGGATATTAATAGCTGGGAAATCGAGAAGAAATAGCCAGCATGGTTTTACCTATGTGATGGTAATGGTAGCTGTTGTGCTTGTCGGCCTGGCGGCTGGAGTTGCAACCACAACCATATCACGTGTTGTGCAAGCTGAGCGTGAGAAGGATTTACTATTTCGCGGCCAGGCTTATCAAAAGGCTATTAAAAGCTATTACGACGCGGGTCCCCCGCAGGCCAAGATTTTTCCGCGTTCGTTAAATGATCTCCTGCAGGATCCTCGCTTCCCTGGAATTAAACGTCACATACGGGCGCTTTACCCTGATTCGATGGGAAAGACGGCGCAGGAGTGGATGCTTGTCCGCGTACCTGGCGGTGGTATCGCAGGTGTTGCCAGCAAGAGCAAAGACAAACCTCTTAAAACAGGCGGTTTCCCGCAGGGATTGGAATCCTTTACCGGGAAAACATCATACGCAGAATGGGTTTTCCAGTATATTGCGTTACCTGCACCAGTTGTTCCTGCAAAACCTGTCATATCCAGATAGATTTTGGATGAATTGAAAGAGTCCCAACTTCCGCGATTAAGCCGCCCAATAAGGGCCAAATTGTCTTATTACGGCAGGGTTCTGGCGAGACGGAAGCCGATGTAGTTGCTCCGGCTCACGGCCGTAGCGTTGGTGCGATTCGGTACGCGCACGTTTTTGGCATCGCCTTTCCATGAGCCGCCGCGCAACACGTGCCCGGAGCTCGTGCAGGGACTCATCCAGGCGCTGCCGTCAGTGGGTGCGCCAGCATAATTGTCGTGATAGCAGTCTTCTACCCATTCCCACACGTTGCCGCTCATGTCGTGTAGACCAAAGGCATTGGCATTTTTGTTGCCCACGGGCTGCTGATGCTTGCCGCTGTTTGCGTCGAACCACGCCACAGCGTTCACGTCGCGACTGCCGCAATAGATGTGGTTGCCGCCCGCGCGGCAGGCATACTCCCATTCGGCCTCAGTAGGTAAACGATAGGTTCCAGGGTCAGTCGCCGATTTGCTCTTGTTGAACCAGTCGATAAAATTTTTGGCCTCGTTCCATGAGACATAAACCACCGGCGCGTCGTCGCCGTGGGCGTTGTATTTCATGAACTCATCGGTGACTAAATCGGTGCGGCCAGTGGCGATGATAAAGCGTTTGAACTGACCAAGGGTAATTTCGGTTTTGCTCATCTGGAAGCCCGGTATGCTGACGCGATGCTGTGGAATTTCGTTGATCAATGCGTCCAAATCGGCTCCGGAGCAGCCGGTTGCTGGAGGTGTCTGGGCGCGCTTCTTGCCGTCTCCTCTCATGCTGGTTGCCGCCTGGCACGAACCCATTTGGACGCTGCCAGTAGGTATGTCGGTGAACTTTAGTCCGATGAAGCTACTGAATTCACCCGCATGCGCAAAGCTGGCGGCCAGACTCAAGCAGAGTGTGGCAACAATATTGCCAAGGCGCGCGGGCAAGTGACGCGGCAGATGATGGTATGCTCGGAGCATGCTGGTTCCTAAAGTTGAATTCAAAATTCTAACGACTCGCCTGTTTATGGCAAATCCCTGACAACACGAAACCCATTGCCGTAGTACCAGTTTCCAGGCGAAGCGGCGAGGCGGTAAGTTGCGCGCGCGAAGTCTGAAGTGAACTTCCAGGAGCCGCCGCGCAGAACTCGCGCGGTGGTGGTATCGCGTTTCCAGGACGAGCCATGAAGAGCGCGCATTGCGGCATCGTATTCCTGCTGTTCCCGGCTGTAATCCGTGCTGTTCACGCGCAGAATATTCGCGGGATCATTGTGTTCCTGCTTTCTTTGGTTGAGTTCCGGAGCGCCGCGCGAAGCATGTGCGCTGCTCTCAGTCCAGGGACGGCCATCAGCCGGTGCGCCACGATAGCTATCATGGTAGGCATCCTCTACCCATTGCCACACGTTGCCGCTCATGTCGTAGAGTCCCCAGGCGTTGGGAGCCTTGCGTCCAACATTTTGCTGATGCCGGCCATCACCCTTGGGAACGTCGCCGTCATGCCATGCCACTTCATTTACATTATTGCCGCCGCAATACGCATGGTTGCTGCCCGCGCGGCAGGCATATTCCCATTCGGCCTCGGAGGGTAGCCGGTAGGTGCCACGGTCATTTGCCGGTTTGTTCTTGTTGAGCCATTCGATGAAATCCCTAGCCTCTTGCCAGGAAACCTGAACCACTGGCGCGTCATCGCCGAAAGCGTTGTATCTCATGAAGTCGTCGTTGATAAGATTCCATCCCGACGATCCTTTAGTGCCTCCCGAGGCGGCGACATAGTGTTTGAACTGGCCGAGGGTGATCGGGGTTTTGCCCATCTGGAAAGCGGATATGCTTACCGTGTGCTGTGGGGTTTCGTTGTCGTTCACGTTGGAATTGCTCTCTGGGCAGTCAGCCGCGAGAGGCGGTTGGCCGAGAAAAATGCGTATTTTGTTTTCTTTCTGCATCTCGGCGGTCACTTTGCACGAACCCATCTGGAAACGGCCAGCAGGTATGTCTACGAACTTCAGGCCTGCGAAATTGGTGAATTCTCCAGCCTGCGCCAACCCGGTAGCCAGACTCAGAAGTAGTCCGGTCAAGAAGGAGCTGACCAGGACGGGCACGCGAGATGGCGAGCGATGTGGCGTTTCAAACATGATCGGCTCCTCCTTGGTTAAAAATTCGAATTTTCGCAACCTGTTCGGTTATCCCGAAATTTATGAAACATCCGGGTTAAGAAAACCAGCGCAAAAAGGCCGCCGCAGTCAGTGCTGTGGTCCCCAGGCCAGTCAGGGCATGCCATGTGCGATGACGGCCTTTCTCGCTCCATTGCTGTGCGCCGCGCAAATAAAGTGCCGCAAGCGCAAATCCGGAAACGGCGCAGAGTACCTTGATCACCAGCGCACCAACAGCTACTGCGTGCAAATCGGGAAATTCACCATAAAAATAGAAACTGACGCCGCCAAAAATCACGCCGCTGGCAACCTGGGCACCCCATGCGATCAACACCAGCCACGCCATGCGGTTTCTGAGCTGGATTTGGTCCGGCTTGGATTTCAAGGCAAAAAAGGCACCCCCCACCACCGCAGCGGCTCCGAAGTTATGTATGGTCTGGGTTAATGCATAGGACAGGTTTTCGAGTTGCATGAGCTAATTCGATGTGACCTTAATGCAGCTTTCCTGGCCGATGGACGCATGACCTTTGTTGACCACTTTTATGCACAGTGTGTGCGTACCGGCGGGCAGGGGATCAAGGCTGAAGCTGCTCTTTAGTTTGCGCAAAATGCCGGCCTCTTTGCCGTTGACGTAAATGTGTGAATGGTCGCCACCGGCATTGGGTGTGATGCTATAAATGACATTTACCGGTTCACTGACTTTGACCTTGCTTCCGTCAGTGGGGGATATGATTTTCAGGTTGGCATCGGCCAGTGCGCTGGATCCCCACAGCGCGACGCTAAGCGTGAGCAGCGCACGTGAAACGCAAATAAATTTACTGTGCATTTTGTGAATGTCTCCGTTATGTTGGGCAGCAAAATTCAGAGGTAAAAAACCCCACTAAATTGGTAGAATATTTGTACGTTTTTAGCATACTGACACGCAGTTGTAAAGATGAGTTTTGCACATCGACTTGAAGCCCCTAACAAAATGAAAAAAATACATTTACAATTTGGTTACACCTTTAATTATCCGGAGGAGTAAAGATGCCGCGCCAATTGGTGGATGATGCGCTGTGGTCTGCCATAGAACCTCTAATACCGCCACCCAAGCGGCGGCGCAAGCGGTATCCCGGCCGCAAGCCACTGGAGAATCGCCAGATGCTGACTGGTATTCTGTTTGTACTGTTGTCGGGCATTCCCTGGGAGATGCTGCCGCAGGAGATGGGGTGTGGGTCAGGTATGACCTGCTGGCGACGGCTGCGTGCCTGGCAAAAGGCCGGTGTGTGGGACCGGCTGCGCGAGGTGCTCCTGGTGAAGCTGCGCGAGGCGGGCAAGATCGATTTCGCGCGCGTCATCGCTGACCCTTCCGCCACACGTGCCGTGAATAGAGGGGCAGGCCGTGATCGGCCGATCGCCGGCTCGCAATGACATCGCATAACGGCTGTCACTGGTAGAGGGTATCCCCCACGATTCCCGCCTACGCCGCCGATCCGCTTGATTTATTAGTGATTTCGCAAGGCGATATGGAAAGTCATTTTGTTAGCGACTCTTTAAGGTTGAGCCGAGACGTCCTTCAAGGCGTCTCGGTTCGATAGCTGTTAGAATGCGTAGATGTTCTTTGCCAACGACAGAAAGTATTTTTTTCGCCCCCTTAACAGCAAATACCGTGAGCAGGCTGTAGAGTGCCTGCGGCAGTTATACGCCTGCTTTTATAGCTCGATGGCGGACTATAGCCGCACCTATAATCGTGAGCAGGTTATTGAGGTTTTCCAGGAGGCGATCACCCGCACGCCGCTATTGGATGGCGATACCGATGATGAGTTTGCAATGCCGGCGCGCGGTGAGCGGGATCTTGCCAATTGGGTGTTGAATCTCTTGATCGAGTATGGCTGGCTGGAGCGGCTGGCCGATGAGGCGACCTTGCAGAGCACCTATGCGTTTACGCGCTTCGGGCGGCTGTTTACCCAGCCGATGGTGGAGGCGGCGGGTGGCCGCTTCCGAACCCGTCACCGCAACACCCGCAACACCCGCAATGCGCTGCAATCCTTTGTCGAGCAAGGGGAGGTGTATGACCTGTTGGATGCCTTCGAATACTCCGAGCGCATCATAAGCGATTTTAGCGATGTGATTGCCGAGCTGGACGAGCGCAAGCGTGCCCTGGTGCAGGCGGTGGAGGCTCAGCAGGTGGTGCAGCGCGCCAGCGACGAATTCTTCGATTTCATGGAGAAGCGCTTCATGCCGGATCTCTCCATCCGGCTGTCGGCTGACAGCGTGGAAAAGTATCGCGATGAGATTCAGGCCTTGCTCAACAAGGCACGCCGCAAGCAGAAAGAGTTCAAGGCTGGCGCGGAGCGGGAGTTGCGCAAGATTGCCCCGGAATTGCAGGGCGACGATTCCAGGCAGTCGCTCTATCTCATGATTCTCAACGGCATCGAAAGCCGTATGCATAATGCCAGCGAGGTGATGTTGCCGGCGCTGCGCCATGCGCTGAACAGCTTTACGCGCCGTGCGGACATTATTATCCGTCAATTGAGCTATTCCGGGGCCGGGCATCCCAGCCGCTTGCTGGCGATTTGCCAGGAGGTGGCGGCGCAGGATGAGTCCGGGCAGGCTGCGCGGCTCGCTGCCGCCGGTCGCGTCATGGCGGCGCTGAATGTTGCCGTGGCCGATCCGGACAGTTTGCGGCTCAATGCGGCGCGAAGCCGCCGCGAGGTAAATACGGCCGTTGAAGAACATGGCGAGATCGACAAGGCCGCCCGCCGCGCATTGTTGATTCAACAGGCCCTGGAGTTGGCATTTTCTGTTAATAACAAAGAAATGCGCGATTATGTTGTCGCGGCCCTCAATAAAGGGCATCGCATCCGCAGCCAGCATTTGCCGGTGGAAAATGCCAAGGGATTGTTGATGAACGCGCACGCGATTGAGGTGGGTTCCGCCGGGCAGAATTCCAGCGAATTCGCTTTTCGCGTTGAACCGACCGGTCAACGATTACCCACCGATTATTTCGTGCTGACCGATGAATTCATTATCGAGCTGATAGAGACGGACCGCCATGCTGAGTGACCATATTGAAAAGGCGCTGGAATCCGAACGCATCGACCTGGACGAGTTCCGGGAGCTGCTGGTTCGCCTGATGAATTACGGCGTGCTGTGCCGCGCCGAAAGCCAGGTCGAACAACAGCTCTATGATCGCTATTTGCGCGTTGCCGGTCTGATTGAAGACTATCTCGGCCTGATCGGGATTCGTATCTTTCACGACCGGCGTTTCGAGTATGTGCGTTTATATCCGCCTGGGAGCCAGGTGCCCGGCATGGAAGGCGCCGAGGATACCGCCTTCGGCGGCAGCTTGCGCAGCCGTTTGACGCAAAACGAGGTGGCGTTGATCCTGGTGCTGCGGGTGCAATACGACAAGGCGCTACGCGAAGGGCAGATAGACGAAAATGGGGGCGTCGCGGAATCCATGGAGTCGTTGGCGATTGCCATGAGGAATTTGTTGGCGCGCGCGCTCCCGGACAAGCTGACCGAACGCAAGCGCTTATTCCAGCGGCTGCGGCAGTTGCGGCTTATCGATTACCGGAGCGAGGAAGACATCGACAGCGGCGAGGCATGGCTGAAGATACACCCGATGATCGTCAACTTTGTTAGCGACGAGGCCTTGCAGGCCATGGAGCTGGCGGGAGATGTGCCCGCCGGAGCACAGGCAATGACAGTAGCGATGGACGTGGACGATGTTTCTTAAACGCTTTGTTTTTAT
>JACPOZ010000072.1 GCA_016191235.1 Gammaproteobacteria bacterium | reverse complement strand
GGCGCCGACCGGAGTGTCGGCGCCGGGGTTTTCATCCCGCCTGCGGCGGGCTGAAAACCTTTAACAACGGCGGGAGATGCGTCGGGGAAGCGGGTCCGTTTCGGTGAGCAGACCCGGGTCTATTTCAGTGAGCGGCAAAGCTGACTTGTCGGCAAACTCATAGATGTAGATGGCGCGACGGTATCGGTGCCCTCGTTGGCGCATATGGCCGCACACGGCGTCCAGTAGGTTGCGTCTATGCGCAGCCTTGTAGGCGCCGCGGTTGCCATGCTCAAACTCCGATCGCGACGAATAATTTCGCGCCTCGCGGGCGATTTCATCCATTCTCCAATCGGGGTGGCGGATAAACTGCATGTGTCCGCACACTGCATCCATAATCCGGTTCTTGGTTGCGGCGGCGTAAGCATGTGGCGCGCGCCTCCTGAAGGTGGCCCTCGTCCTATACTTCCGGGCAGTGGTGCGAATCCGTTGTTCAGTCCAAAATCCTTTGGGGGCGCGTGAGGGGACCATGTGGGCCGATATGGATCTGATGATGCCCAGCCTGATCGCTGCTCGATATGCGCCGGGCGAATGGGCCTGGAAGGCGGCGCTCGTGTCGAACCTCTTAGCTTCTGAGATCACCCACTTAGGAGGCCACTTTCGCGGAGTTCGCTTGCGCTTCGGCATGTGAGCGCATACGGAGCCGAGGATTTTTTTGTCTACCGCGGCGGAGTAAGCCCCGTTGGCGTGCTCCATGAAGTCGCCGCGGAAATCGTATTTGCGCGCCTCCCTCCTGATTCGCGCGGTTGACCAATAGCCGTTCGGGCGCTCTTTGCTTGCCATTGATCTCTTTTAAGCCTGCGGGGCGGAGGCTAATTGTTTTTGCTGTAGACCCTGATCCGGTCGTTGATGCTCTTGAGATCGCCGATTATTGCGATATCGCTTAGGTCTCCGAGCCTCAGCGAGTACGGCTTGCCCGTTCCTGGGAGGAGAGCAACGCGAAATTCACTTTGGAATGAGAATGAGGAGAATTTTCTGAATATGCCCATGGGCCCTTTGTGGGTTTCGCGGTCCACATACCTAACAAGTCCGGTTTTAAGCGTGAGGCCCAGCCGCGCTGCCTCAGCTCTAGCACGGCGCAGAAATTCATCGCCATTAGTGAATGCAACGAAGCTGTCTCCAAAGGAGAAATTCCTGGAATCAATGTGAGTCGTGGCGATGGTGGGGCGGAGGGCGTACATGCAAAATACGTTGACCTGTTGCATCGGCGGGTCCAGGTGTTTGATCGGCCCGGCAATGGTGCCGACCGGCTCCCACTCCCCATCAATTTTCACGGAGAGTTTCGCGCCGGTGGCCGCGACGGAGAAGCGAAGTCCTTCGTCTTTATCGGCCCTAAGCGCATCCGACTCCATCTGTATGAAGTTGGACAGCGGATTCATGTACAAACGGCCCTCACGAAGAAGCTCCTCGAGGTGGGCGCGCATACCGAATTTCAAAAACCCCAGAACGCGATCGGGGTTCTCTTCGGGCATCTTCTGCATGTTTATTTCGAGTCCTTCTTTCTCAAGCAGTTAGTTGGACCGCTAATCCGCAAGTCCTGCGCTCTCAGCAGATTTATTGAGAGCGACTTTCACGGCCTGCAAGCGTCTTCGCGCTTTTGAGTCATTCGGGTGGAGCTTTAAGTAGTGTTCAAGAAATTTCGTTTCGAGCTGTTCTAGGGAGATCTCGATTCTCGTATAAAAATTCATGGTGCCCAGGGCGTGGGTCTCCCAATTTCGGTTCTCAAAAGGGTTCTGGTGGTGGGGGATGTCTTCGTACTTTTGGTTCGTCTCCGTCAGCATCCTCATGAATTCTGGGACTTCCGTCCTTAGCCTGGAATCTGACCCGGCCAAGTGATCCGTAAGATTCCGAAGACCCTGTATTAGCTCTCTCAGTTCTTGAAATAGCGAGAGTCCATCTTTCGTTGAATCAACAGGAACCGCAAATTCGGGAGCGGGATGGGATCGTTTTGCATCCTCTACTTCCTTCCAGTAGCGTTCCATCTCGAGGGCAATTTTGTTGATCGCTTCATCGCGAACTCGGAAAGCCTTTACGCGCTTTTCGTGAGCCAGCTTCATCCCCTTTAGCGCGCGAATGGTGAACGTTTTTGGATCATCGTCGATCTCGCGGTGATGCGGATAGCAAAGAACCATCAGATTGTTGATGGAGCGTCTCTCATCGTCGCTCATGCGTGTGTTAAAGCGGGGGCCATCGGGGGACGCTGCCTCGATGTGGCAAACCTGAGCGATCAACAAATCACGTTTCCCGATGAGTTGGGCCCGGCAGCGCGGGAATGCACATTGATTCCCGGACTTGGAAAATAGTGCGCGCAATGTCCGAAAAGTCGGCTCCGATGCTTTTATCATGTCGGTCTAACGTTCCGCTCAGCCGCGCGCGCTACGGGATTTCCTCTTAAGCGCGCGACGGCTGTAGCGCTTAGTTGGGCGCCCCCCGCCTTTATCCAATTTGAAGAATCCCGTGAAATCCAATGGCAGGGGGGTCTTTCTGATAATACGGCCTTCGGAGCTGATGCACACCGAGTGCGCCGTATCGTTAATCCGTATAACGAAAAAATAATATCGATCCGGATGCTGGGAGAATACAGAAAGCAGCTCTGGTCTAAGCGAGCGGTTCCTGATAGGCAAAATCTGGCTCGAGATGAATTCGATTTCATTGTGCCCGCGCGGGGAGATTGCTGCTACCGCAATTGAAGCTGCTGCCGGCTCCGATAGGCGAACGGATAGCTTTCTTTGGGAAATCTTGCGTATAGCCTTTTTCAGCCGACTACCAAGACTTATCCAAGCATCGAGGTTTTCCTCGATGCTCTTTCCTGAAAGCAGAAGCGTTCCAAGCGCTCCTAGGACAATTGCGAGTGAAAAAGAGTCCGCATTATATCCATAGCTTCCGGGAGTGCATTCGGCTCCATTTGTGTCCACTTGAGTTGAGCGCAAATCTGCGAGAACTGCATCCCTAATGTCCTCTGTCTCTGAAGTTGGGATGAGAAGTTCAAAATGCTCTTTGAATTGCAATGTTCTCTCCGTCAAATGGGGCGTCTAACTAGTGATTCCTGCATAAATATAAACCTAATTCGGGCATGAAAAAAGAGGCCCCCTGCCCAGAAAGCCTCTCAATACCCGCTGCTTGGCCTTGAGCCTCTGCGCCTGACGGCGGGTGCGCCCCACTAATTCCGCCAGAT
>JACPOZ010000068.1 GCA_016191235.1 Gammaproteobacteria bacterium | reverse complement strand
TGTCTTTTTCGGCAACAGTGAGGTGGTCAAGTGTGGGTAAATCATTCATCGCCGAATTATCGCTTATGCCAACTATTTTTCAAACCAGAAATTGCATCGCTATTTTGGGGTACCTGAGTAGTTACGTTTTTGTTTTATTTCGTGACTTTCGTGTTTTTCGTGGACAAAAAGAGGTTTTCAGTATGATCGGCCTGCTGCAGCGAGTGCGTGCTGCGCAGGTGGTTGTGGAAGGGGAAGTTGTTGGCGCCATCGGTCACGGTCTATTAGTGTTGGTAGGTGTCGAACAGGGTGATACCGAAGCGCAGGCCGACCGGCTGCTTGAGCGCCTGCTCGGTTATCGCGTGCTTGCCGATGCCGACGGCAAAATGAATCTCAGCCTGCGTGATGTTGGCGGTGGCCTGCTGCTGGTGCCGCAATTCACCCTGGCTGCCGATACCCGCAAGGGCATGCGCCCGAGTTTTACCCCCGCAGCCTCACCCCAGGTAGGGCTATGCTTATTCAATCATCTTGTCCAGCAAGCGCATAATCAACATTCTAATCTAGCTACCGGCCGCTTCGGCGCGGACATGCTGGTGACGCTCACCAATGACGGTCCTGTGACGTTCCTGCTGCGAGCTGCGTCTAGTCGTTAGGCAGCACGGTAGCCCGACAGGACATAAATGGGGGTGGTTGAACGAATGTATTACCGATGTGGCATCTGGCAACGGTGGTATTGGGGGCATTAAATCCGGGATGAAACCGCGCTGTTTAATAGCAGGCATCAAGCACTGCTGTCCAGTTCGCCCCAGTTGCCCGTCTGTTCCAAAAAAGGAGATGTTTGTACTGCGCCTTGCCATCGCAACGGCGCTGCGGCGGTCACATGCCTGACGTAGTTCACCCTGAGCCGTAACAGCCGCTCTGCACCCACGAAAGCATTCAACTCAGGGCCGTCAAAAATAATTTCTGTCGTCGTTGCAATATAGAGCAGATCACCTGTTTCAAAATCGACAAACAGCAATCCAGCACGTGGGTTCAGAATGAGATTGCCCAGTGTGTTGAAGAAACGGTTGCCGCTAAAATCAGGGATAAGCAAGGCATCCTCCCGGTCAATCTTCACAAAGCCAGGCTTCCCGCCGCGATGTGACACGTCTATACCATTCGATGCAATTCTGCTTTTATTGGCGTCCGGGTGGGCGGAGGCAATAAAAAAGGTGTCGGCGGATTCGATAATTCGCCTGGTTGCTTGAGTGAGTGCAGTTGTGCCGTCACTGCTGAGCACAGCCCCCCTTTCCCAATATTCGGCTGTGCGTGCCTGTATATATTTCGGACAATTGCCAAAGCTCTGCTTTGCCTCCACCTCGAACCCCCCGGGGTTGAGCTGTGCCACCACGCCATTCAGACGATTACGGCGGCGGGTGTGTTGCTCAATCCCGAGCAATGCGATACCTGCACCACAGGCCAGCGTTTGGAGAAGAGGATCCGCCGCCATTGGCAAGGCTGCAATTGCCAGGTGGCGGGGATCAGGCGAGGTTATAAATCCTGGTGGATTGCACAGCAGTGATGCCCACGGCTGCCCCCCCCTGTCCACGCTACCTGCAATGACAAATGGCAGCTGCGCAAAAAATGCCCGATGTTGCTCCGGCATATAATTGCGAATGAGCTGTGATTCCATAGCCGCCAAATGTTTGCGTGAGCCAGCACGCAGTTGCAGCTCATGTTCACCGTCATGGAAGATCGCCGTATCAGCCGTTGGTTTCATTTTAGCCTGCCAGTCCTATGGCTGATTTGGCCATGGGCACAAAACCCGGCAGTTCCTCAATACGCTTCAGCCAGCTGCTCAGATGCGGATAAGGCGCCAGCGAGACATTACCTTCCGGTGCGTGAGCGATGTAAGTGTAGTTGGCGATATCGGCGATGGTGGGAGTGGCGCCGGTAAGGTATGGTGTTTTTTGCAACTCGCTCTCCATGACGGCGAGGAGTTGATGGGCGCTGGCAATGACTTCTTCCACCTGGATGGGGATCTTGAACAGTGTTGCCAGCCGGGCTTTAGCGGGTCCGTAGGCGAGTTCGCCTGACGCCACCGACAACCAGCGCTGTATCGCCGCAGCTCCTGCCGGATTACGTGGTAGCCAGGCGCCATCATCATACTTGCTGGCCAGGTAGACCAAAATCGCATTGGAGTCGGCCACGGTAATATCACCATCCTGGATCACAGGCACCTGGCCGAATGGATTCATGGCAAGAAAGTCAGGCTGATTGTGCGCCTTGTCGGGAAGGGCTACGTCCACCAGATCATAGGGCAGTTTGAGAAGGGAAAGAAACAACTCAACACGGTGGCTGTGGCCCGAGAGGAAAAAACGGTGCAGGCGGATGGCTTGAGCCGGGTAATGGGCGGACATATCAAAACTCCTTAACAGTGTGGGCCGGATGAGAGTGTTGATTATTGATGCATAAGCAACGGAGATAAATGCGCTAATATTGACAACACTAATCCGTTTTATGGAGTAATCGAGGTATGGACAAACTCAAGGCCATGCAGACCATTGTGAGCATTGCCGATCAGGGCAGCCTGACGGCGGCGGCAGTGGTGCTGGATACCTCGTTGCCCTCAGTAGTGCGCACCTTGGCAACGCTTGAATCATATCTGGGTGTGCGGCTCTTCAATCGCACCACACGCAGCATTTCACCCACCGAAGAGGGCCGCTATTACATCGAAAATTGCCGCGAGTTGCTTGCAACGATCAATGAGGTTGAGTCTGCCTTGAACAATGATGCTAGCGAGCCTAACGGGCTGCTGACGCTTACTGCCCCTGTGCAATTCGGTCAAATGTATGTTGCCCCGGCCGTGACCCGTTTCGTGCAGAAATACGACAAGATGCGGGTCAATCTTATTTTTCTTGATCGCGTCGTGAATCTGGTGGAAGAGAATATCGATGTCGGCATTCGTATCGGCGCACTTGAAGACTCTTCACTGGTTGCGCAGTCTCTGGGCAAGGTCTGCCGCGTGGTCGTTGCCAGTCCGGGCTATTTGAATCGCCATGGCGAACCTCAGCACCCGAAAGAGCTGCTCCATGTCAATTGCATCCGCTTCTCGGGGGGGGCGGGACCCTGGTGGACCTTTCATGAAAACGGCAAACAGTTCGATGTCCCGGTGACCGGCAACCTTGAATTCAATCAGGTGGCGCCGACAGTCGATGCCTGCCTCGCCGGGTTGGGTTTTGGCATGTTTATCTCGTACCAGGTGAATGAACATATAAAACAGAAACGGCTGCGGGTGGTGCTTGAATCCTTTCAGCCGCAGCCACGGCCAATCAATGTGATTTATCCTTCTGGACGGCTGTTGCCTGCACGAACCAAGGTGTTTATTGAATGGATAAAAAATGAGATAAGAACATTATTGCCGGAAGCTGGAGGCTCGATGTGACCAATTCGGTGAAGGCAATGTTCCACTCTCTAGCGGGGGCGGCTAAAACGCTGGATTCAAATGTCCCGGTCACGGATGAGAGACAATTATCAGCAAGGAACGGGTACTCCGGTTCTGGACGCGAGCTTGCGCCATGTTGCGTAAACCTGGCCGAGCGCCGTCCTGTTTTATGAGTGTGGCATTTCGATGAGTTGCACAAAGCCATGGAAACGGGGAATTTCTTGCTTTTTTTGTGCTTCTGCTCAATGCTTGGCGCGCGGGGTTTTTTTATTACAATTAGGGAGGGTTTCATGAGACGGCTGTATCCGCTGCTTGGTTTTGCATCGCTGGGAATAATGATGAGTGTGAACGCCAATGCGTCGGGCTTTCGTCTGCCAGAGGCATCTATCGCTGGTGTAGGTACAAGCAATGCCCTCGTTGCCAATTACAAGGAGCTTGGCGCGGTAGCCTACAACCCCGCTGCCATGTCTTTTCATAACGGCACGAATATCGTGGCGGGCTTGATATTGATCGATCACAAGGCCGGTGTTACACCCGTCGGCAAGACAGGCAAAATAGATAGCGACCATGATAGCCTGGCCTACGTGCCCAATCTCTCTGTGATAAACCGGCGTAGCCCGCAGTGGAGCTGGGGATTCAACATTAATGCACCATTCGGGTTGGAAACCAACTGGCCAAAAAATACCTTTCCAGTCCCTGCTTCGATGCATCCCGCAGAAACCAGGATCGAGCTGATTAATTTTAACCCCAATGTTTCTTACAAGATTAACGCCAATACCAGCGCTGCTGTTGGCCTGGATTATTACAAGGTGAGAGAGGTGAAACTCAATACCCAGGCCGCCACCATCAACGGCGACGGGGGGGATTTCGGCTGGAATGCCGCGTTGATGCATGTGGCGGGTCCCTGGAGTTTCGGTGCCTCGTACCGCTCAGCTATCACCGTGGGTGTTGATGGGAAGTTGACCTCGACGTCAGGCACAACGCCTGTCGTTGCCGATGTTAATCTGCCCTGGATGCTACAAGTTGGCGCGCGTTATCAGGCCACGGATAAACTCGGCGTCGAGTTTGATTACGAACGTACCGGGTGGAAGAAATTCAATCAGATTATTGTCGCTGAGACCACGGGTAGCCCGCGCGTCATCAATTCCAATGGCTGGGGTAATGCCGATGCGTATAGGCTGGGGATGACCTACGATTTAAATGCCAATAATCAGTTGCGCGCCGGTTATGCACGCGATATGACCGGCCAGGGTGATGCGCATTTCAGTGCGCGCGTGCCCGATGCCGACAGAAATCTTTTTAGTGTGGGCCTCAGGCACAAACTTGCCGGGGGTTGGGAGCTAGAAGGTGCATACATGTATGTACGATTCGACGACAGGAATTACGTCTCGACGACGCCGTTCACTCCTTCACCGTCTTCCGTTGCTTCGCAAGATCCGAACGGTACGGTGGCGTACAACGGCAAATACGAGAACAGTGCGCAACTGCTTGGATTGGGTGTGACGAAACGGTTTTAGTGGCCCTTTTGCCCGCAATTACGATGTCTGCCCCTATGTTCTAATCATGGTGCATAGGGGCTTTTGTTTCATAAAGTGCATTGGTGCCCCAATGCGGCGTAGGATGTAGTGTTTTCAATCTAAAAGGAGATAGATAGAATAGACTGAGTTCCACAGTATTCACGGCAGCGTTTTTATTGTTAACGTCGACGCCTTCGTTTGCCCATACTGTGCCAGGTGGTACGGAATTTGTCGCTGATCTGAGCGGTGGTCAGGAGGTGACGACGGTAAGTGTTTCAGGCGCTGACGGTAAACCTGTAGCGATTGTGAATGGCCCTGTCGCCACGGGTGCGTTTGGCATAGTGCATGTCAAGCTTGCGCAAGACCGACAAAGCCTGGAGTTTCGATTGCACGCCTCCAATTTTGGTACTCCAGTCGGCGCCGCGCACATTCATCTTGGGCCGAAAGGGACAAATGGGCCGGTATTGATTACATTGTTTAGCCGTGCCACACAAGGTGAATTCCCCGGGATGCTAAGCGGGGTATTGACCGCTGCCAATGTCGAGGCCAAGCCTGGCCTGGGTGTGAATACCCTGGAGGATGTGATCAACAATATCTTCTGGGGAAATGCTTATGTAAACGTGCATACACAGGCTTTCCCTGCCGGTGAGATACGCGGGCAGCTCAAGCGACGGTTTGGGAAAGACAAAGATAAGGATTAAGGCCGGCATATTTCAGGGGGCGGCGTGTTTCCGCCCCCTGATTTTTTCACGGCTTCTCAGCGCTCAAGATATTTGAGTTTGTCTTTCACGCCCTTCCACTGGTCGGCATCTTCCGGCGCATCAATCATTTCGGTGATTACCGGCCATTCCTTGGCAAGTTCCGCATTCAGCGCAAGGAAGTGCTTTTGATCCTCGGGCAGGTCATGCTCAGAGAAAATCGCCTCCGCCGGGCATTCCGGCTCGCATAGCGTGCAATCAATGCACTCATCCGGATCGATCACCAGAAAGTTGGGGCCTTCGTGGAAGCAGTCCACCGGGCACACTTCGACGCAATCGGTGTATTTACATTTGATGCAGTTCTCAACGACGATAAAAGTCATGCAATTCTCCTGACAGAAAAAGGGTCGGATGGGCGCGCCATCGCTTGCCTAATATGTTAATCGGTCTGCGGGCTTATGGCGAGTATCGGCCGAAAATTTGTATCGGCCGTAAATTCATCAGCAAAGTAGTGATGTCCGCCGGTGATCAAGCGCATAGTAAATGCGCCGGATCGTCAAATGATGGGGTCAAAATGTCCCCCCGAGATCAAGTCCCCCGCTGTTTTCCAGGCGACTTTCTCTACGGCCTCATTGTCTTGACTGAGGGGCTGCACTATACCCCTGCATGACACTTATGATCTCACGCGTCGTGGGTCATGATCGGGAGTGTAAATATACCGTCGAAAAATTTTACACTATCAAACCTGTGCTACGGCCACTGTTGAATCCATGCCTGTTAACTCATAAAATGTCTATGTTAATCAATGTCATGGTGTCATATTTGGCCGTCTCGATCATTGCCAATAATTGCGATGATCGCTCGAGATTGATCGAGAGTTGATCATAATCCCCCCAGTTTTTGTCGGAAAAATTTACACCCTCTTGTTTTGACGCAGTCGCTGTTGTTATTCCAACTATTTGTTTTTTAATAAGTATTATGTTTTGGTTAAAGATTGGAACACTTTATGCGTTAACCATTGCTGGAGGGTCCTGCTTCGCCTAGAGGCGCCTACTTTTGGCTGGCTAGGCACGAAATGGGTGCGGGCACGCCACGAAGGCTACTTACTGGCCAAGTCCCGCGCCGGGTGTTGGTCTCTGGTCTCGTGGCGCGGAGTGACAAGGCTGAATGCGACAAGTTCTGTGCCTGCAAAAATCCACCGTGGAGGGTCGTGGGCCAATCTGGGTATGCTCGCGAATGAACACAACAAAATCAATATGGATGATGGTGAAATATGACTGGCGTCTATTGTCTAATCAAAGGAGGGGAGACGGCATGAGAAGAAGAGCGATTGTATCGGCAGCGATTTTGGCGGGGATATTTTTCGCCCCGATGGTTTTCGCTGGCGATGCAGGGATATGGCTGAAATGCAGCGGCAGCTCAACAAAGAAACTATGGAAAAGCCTTTTTCGGTAGCTGATCAAGCCAAGATAGATGCCTATGTTCAGGATGCGCTGAAAAAGGATCTCAAGCCTATTGAAAAACCTCCCGCGAACTGGAACTGGCAGCCGGGGTACACCTGTAACTCGATATACAGTTACGGTTGGCGTGCGTACAGTGATTGCGCATATTATTACCGCTATTACGGGCGTTATTGGTGATGGATCCAATGCGTTAGCAATGTTGCCGCCACTTACTTGTTAAGTGAGGAGACGATATGAAAAGAATGATTGTATCGGTAGCGATTGTGGCGGGGCTGTCTTTCGCCCCGGCGGTTTTTGCCAGTGATGCAGAAGATATGGCCGAAATGCAGCGGCAGCTTAACAGGGAGGTCATGGGAAAGCCTTTTTCCGCTGGGGATGTCGCCAGGGTCGACGCCGAGGTGGCAGATGCCATGAAAAGGTATATCAAGCCTCCCGAAAGGCCGCCATCAATCTGGGGATCGGGCGTTTTGGGGGCAGGGATCTTGGGTTCGGCAATTTTAGGTTCGGCGATTCTGGGCTGGCGCCCAGGATACGCCTGTGCCCCAGCATACAATTTTGGCTGGCGCGGGTATGGCGGCTGTGGCTTTGACCATCGTTACCACAGGCCCTATTGGTGATGGGGTGTGATTCATCTGCAAAGGATCATTTTAACAGCAAGGGGGGGATTATGAAGATTACAGCAGTTACTGCAAAGGGTTTGAGGAATGCAATCGGCGCCGTCTCGGTCATCGTTTTGTTGGGCGGCTGCGCCGCAACACAGGTGGCGTTGTCCAAGAAAGACCTCGATGTTCAGGCCCGCACCAGCACGGCGATTTTCGTCGATCCGGTGCCGCGTGAAAAACGCACGGTCTATTTGGATATCAAAAGCGGTGTCATGGAGTTTGACCGCCGCAAGTTCAAGCAATTCGTCTCGGAACAGTTCTCGCAATTCAACGACAACGGTTACAAGATCATAGACGACCCTGATGCTGCCCAATTCCAGATGGTGGTGTACGTATTGAACCTGGAGAAGGCAAGCCCGACCGCTGCGCAGGCTGCCCTGAGCCAAGGGTATATGGGCGGTGCGATCGCCGGGGGGGCGGCAATCGGCGCAGCGACCAATAGCAACAGTCCTTGGGCGGGCGCGGCAGTAGGGGGTGTGGCTGGAGGCGCGGCGGAGTTGATATCCGGTGCGCTAGTGAAGGATGTGACCTTCATGCTGGTGAGCGATGTGCAAATCAAGGAAAAAGCGGCCAAGGGCGTTATCGTGAGAAAAGACTCCAAGATCGACACGAAGATTTCCGACGCCGGGACCAGCCAGCAAACTGTTTCCGAGGCCACCAACAAGAAGGAATACCGCACGCGCATCGTCACCACTGCCAACAAGGTGAATTTGAAGCTGGAAGAAGCCGAAGAATTGATGTTCAAGAAAACCGCTTATGCCATGGCGGGCTTTTTTTGAGTAAATGGCCTGGGTTGGGCGTTGTTTGCGAAACCCGGAACCTTTTGGTCACGGATGCTGTGAACCCTGGGTTTCGCAAACAACGCCCAACCCATATATGGTCTCCTCCCATTTTGCAAGACACCGTACACACTCTGACAGGGACAGGATTGCTTCCATATATCCGGCCTGTTTATGAGGAAGTTTCTCCTCTGGCCTCGATGTGATCTGCGCGTATCGTCCTAATCAGGCTATCGGCTTTCAACAACAGCCGCCGGGTTGAGCAGGTTTTCAATACGCTGGTCTTACCTGTGGTGTCATCATGGTTACACTGTCTTCGCAATCGTCGGAAGGTCTACCTCTTTTGCTCTCTTACTCTCTTACACTGCAACGCTATTCCGGCCTATGCCGGGCAATACACTGTCTCATTGCGCAACAGCGCCCAACCCATACGCGCCAATTTGTTGGCCAAGGCCACGGCGGCTTTGTTGGTGCCGCGCCGTTCACGGATGCGGTTGACCCAGCGGCTTAAGGCATCCTCCTTATTCTTGGCGTGCAGCACAACGCTGCGCGCGCCGTGGATCAATAAGCCTAAATTCCTCTGTTAGCAGATCCCAGAAGCCAACCAGGGCGGAGACAAGCCGGGGGGCGTAAGGTTTTTTGGCTCGACCGCAATGATTTTGCCGACGATGTAGCGCACAAGGGCACGCCAGCGATCCGCTTTGGGCAAC
>JACPOZ010000023.1 GCA_016191235.1 Gammaproteobacteria bacterium | reverse complement strand
CATTGAAAAAACCTCCCATTTTCTGCAACAGGTTCAGGATGCATTTTGCCTGATGCCACAAGGCTTGTGGAGGTTTTCATGTTAAATTTCACCCACTCGATTTCACGAAGACCCAAAATATGCACAAGGGGCAACAAGCAACAAGGGTGGCGCGCCAGGGAAATTGCATATAATTTTCTCAGTAGACGCCCGGCTTGCAGACTGTCTTCTGGGTCAAGTTCAAAGTCTGCTGTAAATACGGTTTGATAACCACGTTATTTTTTTACCCTGCAAGAGCAACAGCATTGAGGCGCTCATTGCTGGGATTGCGTGAGGCCGCCCCTCCGCCATGTTAGGCGCCTGGAATATCCGCGTGGATAAAATGGACGAAGAAAAGGCCGGCAGCCTTGTACTTACTTGGCTGATCGGCTTTCTTTGGAGTGTTTATGGTGCCCAGGGACGGAATCGAACCGCCGACACGGGGATTTTCAATCCCCTGCTCTACCGACTGAGCTACCTGGGCGCGCTGATTTGCGAGGAACGCGTATTAGACCTAAGTCGGGCATGGCGCGTCAAGTCATACTTCCCATTTTTTGTGCCGCGTCGGCAAGTCCTCTATTACAATAGACCATCGATATTGCTTTTGCGGGGTTGTTTTGAAGTCGCATAAATTATCTTTATATTTATTTATCATTGGCTTGACTGCTTATGGCAGGATCGCTTGGGCGGAAGATGAACGGCAACTCGCCGGTTTTCATCACCGGCAGGCGCAAGGCTGTGTCGCCTGTCATCAGGAGAATGGTAGCCAGATCATGAAAGCGTCGCTGGCTGCCGGATGCGTGGATTGTCATGCGTCTCGTGCGGTTAAGGGGCGGGTCATGCCGGTTGCGCTGGCGTCCCTCGCTCTGGAGAATAAGCCAGGGATGTCTGCAGGGCAGGGTTTGGGTGTGCCGCGGCCCTTGTCCATGCCGATGTATTATGACCATTCCCGCATTGGCGCCAAGCCCAATGAGATGGTGCATATCCCGGCGGGGCAGTTCATCATGGGTACGGATGAACGTCTGTCGGACGAGGGGCCGCAGCATACCGTGCATCTGAAGTCCTACTGGGTCGACAAGTATGAGGTGACCAATCTGCAATACAAGCAATTTGTCGATGCCACGGCACGGCGCTCGCCGGACCATTTTATCAATCGTAGCTTTCCCACAGGCAAGGCGGATCATCCCGTAACCTTTGTCTCCTGGCATGATGCGAAGGCCTACTGCGCCTGGGCGGGCAAACGCCTGCCGACCGACGAGGAATGGGAAAAGGCGGCGCGCGGCACGGATGGCAGGATGTTTCCGTGGGGCAATCAGTTTGATATCAACAAGGTCAACTCGCCGGTGCGCTGGGGGCAACTCAAGGTGGAAGGAGACACCACGCCGGTGGGTGCGTTCCCGGAAGGAGCCAGTCCGTATGGGCTGCACGATGTGTCGGGCAATGTGTGGGAGTGGACTGACTCCTGGTACCGGGCCTATCCCGGCAACAAGAAGCCCAGCGAGAATTATGGCGAGCAGTACAAGACCCTGAAGGGTGGTTCGTGGTGGGATTGCTCGTTTTACAAATGTGGCATCTCCGCCCCGGTGTTCAATCGCGCTTTTTTTAATGCGAAGGTGAAAAATGCCAGCTTCGGCTTCCGCTGCGCCAAAGATGATAAATAACCGTAGTTGTGTGCTGGCCGTGGCGCTAGCCGTAGTGCTCTGCGGTTGCGGCAAGAACGAGGATGCGCCTCAAGGGCGTGTGAAGCAGCCGTCGGCAGTGGAGGGCATGGCGCTCATCCCGGCCGGGCAGTTTGTCATGGGTAGCAACAAGACCGACGATACGGGCCTCCAGAAAGAATATGGCTTTGTTAATCCGCTCTATGTGGATGAACACCCCCCCCACAAGGTGGATCTCCCCGCCTTCATGATCGACAAGTATGAGGTCTCCAACGCGCGGTTCAAGGCGTTTATTCTGGAGACCAAGGCGCCCGATCCGCCCTCCTGGGTGCAAAACGGCTACAACGTGCGCGACGATAAGCTGCGCGGCGCCAGTCTGGAGAATTTGCGCTGGATCGCCACTGATTACTTCAAGATCGACAAAGATGCCAGCACGATGACGCGCGAGGCGTTGCTCGCCGAGCTGGAAAAGATTCAGCACCAACGCGACAAACTGCCGGTGACGGGCATAAGCTGGGACGACGCCTACAGCTATTGCAGGTGGGCGGGCAAGCGCCTGCCCAGCGAGGCGGAATGGGAAAAGGCCGCGCGCGGGGTGCAGGGGTTTGAGTATCCGTGGGGTAACCAGTGGGATGTCAAACGGCCCAATACGGGCGCGGATGGCGAAGGCGCCGAGGCGGTCGCCGCGCCAGGTTCCTACCCTGGGGACAAATCACCCTATGGCGTTTACGACATGGCGGGCAATGTCTCGGAGTGGGTCAACGACTGGTATCGGCCCTATCCCGGCGCCACATACAAACACGAGGCCTTTGGCGAGGTCCACAAGGTGGTGCGCGGCGGCGGTGCGGGCGAGGGGCATTATGCCTTGAGTTCGTTTTACCGGGCGGCGCGCCGTGCGCATGCCGAGCCCGCCACGATCAGCACCGATGTGGGGTTTAGGTGCGCGGCTGACGTGCGTTGATGGTATATGGCCCGCCCCCGCCAGATGTTTTACGTGAGCTGCAAGGGATCGAGCAGCCTGTTATATTCCTTGATTGCATAACGGTCAGTCATGCCGGCGATGTAGTCTGCCACCGCGCGGGCACGGCCGGCCGTGCCCTGGGCCTCTTCAAGAACCTGTGTGTTGTGGGCGGGTTCCGGCGGTAGCAGGCGCGGGTCGTTCATGAAGACTTCAAACAGCTCGCTGATGACGCGCCCGGCCTTGGTGGTCATGCGGCGCACGCGGTAGTGTTGATACAGTTCCCGGCGCAGAAACTGCTTTAATTCGAGATTTTGTGTCCGCATGGCGTCGCTGAAGCCGATCAGCGGCGTGGCCCAGGCGCGCACCGCATCAATATCGGTAGGCGCTGCCGCCGCCAGCCGGGTCCGGCTGGTTTCCACGAGATTTACCACCTGGCGGTTGATCATGCGGCGCACCACCTCGTGTATGGTGCGCCGCTCTGGTAGATCAGGATAGGTGTTTTTGACAATCTCATACTGCTCGCGGAACGCCGTCACCTCGCACAACTGCGCCACGTCGATCAACCCGGCGCGCAGCCCATCATCCACATCGTGATTGTTGTAGGCGATCTCGTCCGCCAGGTTGGCGAGTTGCGCCTCCAGGCCCGGTTGCTGCTTGTCCAGAAAGCGTAGCCCGACTTCCCCCAGTTCCACGGCCTTGCGCGGCGAACAGTGTTTGAGAATGCCCTCGCGTGTTTCGAAGGTGAGGTTCAGGCCGGGAAATTCGGCGTATTTTTCCTCCAGATCATCCACCACGCGCAGCGATTGCAGGTTGTGTTCGAAACCGCCGTGCGTGCTCATGCAGTGATTGAGCGCGTCCTGCCCGGCATGGCCGAAGGGGGTGTGGCCCACGTCGTGCGCCAGTGCGATGGCCTCGACGAGATCCTCGTTGAGCCGCAGCACGCGCGCGATGGAGCGGCCGATCTGCGCCACCTCGATGGAGTGCGTCAAGCGGGTGCGGAACATGTCGCCTTCGTGATTGACGAACACCTGGGTCTTGTACTCAAGGCGCCGGAATGCCGCAGAATGGACGATGCGGTCGCGGTCGCGCTGGTATTCGCTGCGATAGGTGGGTGACGGCTCGGGAAAGCGGCGGCCACGCGAGGTTACGGGGTGGGCGGCGTAGGGGGCGAGATCGAGAGATGAGTTCATGGTTTATCCTCAGACCATTAAAAGCATGTTGTGTGCTTCGCACACCTGGCGGGTTACGCAAAATACGCTAACCCGCCCTACATTGATGTGCCTGCCTCGATCACCTCGCGCAGCAGGCCGGGCGGGAAATCATCGGTCACCACCGCCTCGCCGATGGCCTTGAGCAGCACCAGGCGGATCTTGCCGTCCTGCACCTTCTTGTCCACGCCCATAAGATCGACGAAACGGGCCGTGTCGAGCGCGCGCGGCGCGTGGACGGGCAGACGGGCCTGTTTGATCAGTGCCTCAGCACGGGCCACATCGGCATCGTTCAGCCAACCCAGGCGCGCGGACATGCGCGCCGCCATGACCATGCCGCAACCCACTGCCTCGCCGTGCAGCCAGGCGCCGTAGCCCATGCCGGTTTCGATGGCGTGGCCGAAGGTGTGGCCGAGGTTGAGCGTGGCGCGCACGCCGCCCTCGCGTTCATCGAGCGCCACCACTTCGGCCTTGTTGGCGCAGGAGCGCTCGATGGCATAGACCAGTGCCTGCGTGTCGCGGGCCAGCAGTTTGTCCATGTTGATCTCCAGCCAGTCGAAAAAGGCCGGGTCGCGGATCAGGCCGTATTTGATCACCTCGGCAAGCCCCGCGCTCAACTCGCGGTCCGGCAAGGTGTTAAGGGTGTCGGTGTCGGCGATCACGCAACGCGGCTGGTGAAACGCGCCGATCATGTTCTTGCCCAGTGGATGGTTGACGCCGGTCTTGCCGCCCACCGATGAGTCTACCTGGGATAGCAATGTGGTGGGGATCTGGATGAAATCCACGCCGCGCTGATAGCAGGCGGCGGCAAAGCCCGTCATGTCGCCGATCACCCCGCCGCCGAGCGCCACCAGCGTGACACGGCGGTCGAGATGCTTGCGCAGCAGGGCGTCGAAGATACGGTTCAGCACGTCCAGGGTCTTGTACTGCTCGCCGTCCGGCAGGATCACTGATTCGCACTGATAGCCACTCAGTGCGGCGAGCGTTTTGTCCAGGTATAAGGGGGCGACTGTCTCGTTGGTAACGACCATCACCTGTTTGCCGGCGATGTATGGCTTCAGTAGATCAGCGCGCCCCAGCAAACCGCTGCCGATATGGATCGGGTAGCTGCGCGGCCCAAGCTCAACGTGTAATGTTTTCATCAACCGCCGTTTCCAGGATTATTTTCAATTTCGCCGTGGGACAATCTGGGATTATGCCCCTAGCCATTCTCAGATAGCGGGAATTCCCCCCTTTGAAAAAGGGGGGCAGGGGGGATTTGACGCGCCGGATATAAAAATCCCCCTCGATCCCCCTTTTCCAAAGGGGGAGGCGGGGGAGCGCGGTACCTACATGAGACTGGTGCAGAGGCATATTTTCAATTGTTCGACATCTGAAGCTGGTCTTCAATCATCCGCACCGTGGCGCGCACGGTGTTGCTGTCGGTGTCGATAATGATGTCGGCGATTTCGCGGTAGAGGGGCTCGCGTATTTTCATGATCCCCTCCAGCCGGGCGCGCGGGTCTTCGGTGTGCAGCAGAGGGCGGTTGCGATCCCGCGCGGTGCGCTTGAGCAAGTGATCCAGCGAGGCGCGCAGATAGATCACTGTGCCGCGCCCGGCCAGATGGTTGCGGTTGGCGGTGTCCAGCACGGCGCCTCCACCGGTGGCCAGCACGATGCCTTTGCGGCGCGTCAGATCGTCGATCACCTCCCGCTCGCGCCTGCGAAAACCTTCTTCGCCCTCGATTTCAAAGATCAGGGGGATGCTCGCCCCGGTGCGCTGCTCAATCTCATGGTCGCTGTCCACGAACTCCACCCCCAGGTTCTTGGCGATCTGCCGCCCGATGGTGGTCTTGCCCGCGCCCATCGGGCCGATCAGGAAAATGTTGTCGGATTTTGCCATGGGCAAATATTACCCTAAAACCGGGCGTTAATGGCCGGTTTTGGTGATGCCGATGGGGAGCGCAAAAAAACTTCAGCCCCGAGACCTTTTTGAGGCTGCGGGGCTGAAGGGAGCTACTTGGCTGGGAAGCCGGGCCTAATTATGGCATTTCATTGATGGCGCAGTTTTGCTGTATGCCGAAGGGGCTTACATAGCCTGGGGGCAGCACCGTTTCCTTATTGAAATCATCCGCGAACCCAAGGAGCGGAACATAAGCCCGCGTTAACGCCTCACTACCCGCTACCGACGCCCTGGCTTCCAGGGACATTGCCGCCCATTGAGCATATTGCTTGGCATAGATGATGTCGACCAAGGCAAAGCCATTTTCATCTGTAGTCACGTTCCTTGGCGTTACCGTGGCGACATTGCCTGGCTCCAGCCGGCCGTTATTGTTTTCGTCATAATCTGGGGTTGACGACTCAGGAGACTTCTCGAAAATCCCATTCAAGTTCAGGTCTTCGTTGAAACATGATACGGGGGTTGTTAGCGCGCCGCTACTACCGCTTGCCGCCCAGCGTACGAAAGAGCTGGTCAAATTATAGGTAGGAACATTTATGCCTTTGCGATACAAATACGGTATCAGGCTCAGGGTTACCGGCGCATTCTTGACCGGGTTGCCTGCCGCGTCGGTCACCAGCACCGAGTACGGCATCCTGTAACGCGTGGCATCTTCGACTACGAGCTGGTTTCCCGTGCCCAGCGCGATGAACAGCGCTTTGGAGCCGACGGTGAGCTTTGCGGAGTTGCTCACGCTGGTACCATCGACAATCGCTGTCACCACCACGCCGTCTTTGGCGCTTGACGAAAGGCTGCTGGTGTAGGTGGTGCTGGCGCGGCCGGAGCTGTCGGTAACCGCTTCGTTGGGCGAAATGTTGCCGCCGCTCACATCGAATACGGAAAATCTGACGGTCTTGTTTTTGACCAGATTGTTATTTACATCGCGTAGCGTTGCGGTGATCGTGCTGGTGTCGCCGTTGGTCGAGATCAGCGCCGGGTCGGCCTGCACGGTCATGGAGGTCACTGTGGTTGCGACAAATTCAATGGTCAAGTCAGTTGAGGCGGAGCCGCCGGGGGTTTTGGCGGTAATCACCGACGGACCGGCACTGAGCGAGGAGATACTGATTGTGGCATCGCCACTGCTATCGGTAACGGCCGTGGTGCTGCTGAGCGTGCCGCGGCTGGCGCTGAAACCGATGGTTTGGCCAACCTGTGGCGTGCCGCCAATCAGCCACTGGACGGTGATGTTTTGCCCAGCACCCAGCGCCACCTCTGCGGCGCTGGCCGGGCCGGTGAAGGCAAAGCTCGACGAATCCACCGTCAAGGGCGACTGGCCGCTGGCCCCAGCGGCGGTGGCGGTAATGGTATCGGCGCCTGCCGCCACGGCGATTATATTCAGGGTTACCGCGCCATTGGCATCCGTCACCGGGTTGTTGAGGATGTCCGTCACTGTGCTGCTGAGGGCGAGGGTATTGCCTTTGGCGGAGGTGACCGTCACGGGCGTATTCGGTATGCCTTTCCCTGCGGAATCCTTCAGGAAGATGGTCCATTTTGCCGTTTTGCCCATCACCACCGATTTGCTGCCATTGAAGGTGATGGCGGTGCCCGTTACCACAACCTTGTTGGTGGCGATCAGGGTGCCGGAGGTCGCTGTTACGGTGATGGTGCGGTTGGACGGGTCGCCGCCAAGGGAAAGTTTGGCGCTGGCCGCTCCCGAGTCATCGGTAGTGCCCTTGACTACCTGGATACCGCCCGATGAGGCGGCAAACGCGACGGGGGCACCGGAGACAAAATTATTGTTGGCATCCTTGGCGAGCGCGGTCAACGTTACATCCTGGGAACCGGCGGAGAGCAGTTGCGGGCTGCTGACCAGAAACTGCAGGCTGGCGACGGGGGCGGATGGCGTGGCGGGTGTAGTCGTGCCAGGTCCCGTCGTAGGCGTGGTTGTGGTGGAGGATGTGTTGCCTTTAAAGGCGTCGTCCCCTCCGCCGCATCCCGCCAGCACGGCCGTCATCAGCAATAAGGCAATAATTTTTTTACGGTTTTATGCATGTCTCAATCTCCACAAACGTTTGCGCTGGTCCTTGCTTTCCGGGGGTATAGGGCGCCCATCAAAATCCAGCTTCGCTTGGGAGATATCGGCAGCGCGGCGCGCATCTTTAATAGGTGCAATTCCTTGGGGTGCGCGGCGCCGCAAAACCAGTTGCACCTACTAATGATAATCATTATCATTAACTAAAGATTAATGTGGATTTCCTGGAGAACGACAATGCCTCAAATTAAACGCAGCGCCTTTTTTACCACCCTCGCAGTGAGCGTGTTGTTTGCCTTTCCGGCGGCCAATGCACAGGCTGCGGAGGAACTGGTGGTGTATTCCGCACGCATTGAGAGATTGGTCAAGCCGCTGATAAATGCATACCAGCAAGAAACCGGCACACACATCAAGCTGTTGACGGGCAAGGAGGGTCCGCTGCTGGAGCGCCTCAAGGCCGAAGGGGCGAAGACGCCCGCAGATCTGCTGATTACGGTGGATGCGGGCAATCTGTGGCAGGCGGAGCAAAGCGGGCTGCTGGCCAAGGTGGACTCGAAAGTTCTCAACGAGAATGTCCCCGCGCATCTGCGTGATCCGGACGGCCAGTGGTACGGCCTGTCGGTGCGTGCCCGCACCATTGTCTACAATAACAAGAAGGTCAAGCCGGGTGATCTGTCCACTTACGAGGCGCTGGGTGATGCCAAGTGGAAGGGCCGGTTGTGCCTGCGCAGCTCCAAGAAGGTTTATAACCAGTCGCTGGTGGCAATGATGATTGCAGAGCTGGGTGAGGCGAAGAGCGAAGAGATTGTGAAGTCGTGGGTGAAAAACCTGGCGACCCCGCCCTTCTCGGACGATGAGAACCTGCTGGATGCCATGGCGGCGGGGCAGTGTGACGTGGGTATCGTCAACAGTTATTACTATGGCCGCCTCAAACGCAAAAATCCCAACGTGCCGATGGGCATTTTCTGGCCCAACCAGAATGACCGTGGCGTACACGTCAACGTGTCGGGCGCGGGCGTGACCAGGCATGCCAAGCATCCCGAGGCCGCAGTGAAGTTCCTGGAGTGGCTGTCTTCCGCAAAGGCGCAGAACCTCTTCGCCGACGCCAACCTTGAGTTCCCGGTGAACCCCAAGGTCAAGCCTGATCCGCTCGTCGCGGCGTGGGGCAGTTTCAAGCAGGACAGCATCAACGTCGCGGAAGCCGGCAAGTTGCAGGCCAAAGCGGTGATGTTGATGGACCGGGCCGGGTATAAATGACAGCGGAGTACCCGTGAACTTTGCCGCCAGCGGCGGCGGGTGGCGGCTGGCCAGCCTGGGCGTCGCATTGCTGGTGTCGATCCCCCTCCTGACGCTGCTGCCCGCCTGGCTGGTGGCGGAAGGTGAGGTGTGGCGGCATCTGGCCGATACGGTGCTGGGTGAGCTGCTGCGCAATACTGCCGTGCTGGTCATCGGTGTCGGTCTTGGTGTGCTGCTGCTCGGCGTGGGCCTGGCGTGGCTGACAGCCATGTGCGAGTTTCCGGGGCGCCGCGTCTTCGACTGGGCGCTGATGCTGCCGCTGGGTATTCCCACCTATGTGCTGGCGTTTGTCGCGGTGGGCCTGCTGGATTTCAGCGGCCCGGTGCAGAGTGGTCTGCGGGAGTTGCTCGGTCCGGAGAATGTCTGGTTTCCGCCCATCCGCTCCGAGGGTGGTGTTATCGCCGTGCTGGCGCTGGCGCTGTATCCCTATGTGTACATGCTGGCGCGCGCGGCCTTTCTCGGCCAGGGGCGCAACATGCTGGAGAGCGGGCGCATCCTCGGCCTTGCGCCGTGGCAGGTGTTTTTGCGCATCTGTCTGCCCATGGCGCGTCCGGCGATAGCTGCGGGCGTTGCCTTGGCCTTGATGGAGACGCTGGCCGATTTCGGCGCGGTGGCGATCTTCAATTACGATACCTTCACCACCGCCATTTACAAGGCCTGGTTCGGTTTATTCAACATCCACGCCGCAGCGCAGCTTTCCACCCTGCTGCTGCTGTTTGTCGCCCTTGCGCTGTATGGCGAGCGGCGCTGGCGGGGGCGGGCGCGTTTTTACAGCAGCGGCAGGCGCGCCTCGGAATTCCGCTATAAGCTGAAAGGCGTGCGCGCGTGGTCTGCCACGGCGGCGGCTACGCTGGTGCTGGCGCTGGCCTTTCTGATCCCGGTGGCGCAACTGGTGATCTGGGTGGCCGGCACGGCGCTTGCCGATCTGGATGAACGCTATTGGGAGTTTGTAGCCCACACCCTGATGCTGGGCGCGCTCGCCGCGCTACTCACTGCAAGCGGTGCGCTGCTGCTTGGCTATGTAAACAAGCTCTGGCCGGGCAAGATGACCGGCCTGGCGGTGCGCATGGCGACACTCGGTTACGCCATGCCAGGCTCGGTGCTGGCGGTGGGCATCATGCTGTTCTTCACCTGGACGGATCAGGGCGTTGATGCGCTGGCGCAGCGCTGGTTTGGCGTCTCAACCGGGCTGCTGCTCAGCGGCAGCGTCATCGCCCTGCTGTTTGCCTATCTGGTGCGTTTTCTCGCCGTGGCGCATGGCCCGGTGGAGAGCGGGCTGGAGCGCATCACCCCCTCCATCCAGCAGGCCGCGCGCAGCCTGGGTGCGGGTAACCGCGAGATATTGTGGCGCATCTACCTCCCCATGTTGCGCCCTGGCCTGCTCACCGCCGCGCTGCTGGTGTTCGTCGACGTAATGAAAGAGTTGCCCGCTACTCTGCTGCTGCGCCCCTTCGACTGGGATACGCTGGCGATCCGCATCTTCGAGATGACCTCGGAGGGCGAATGGGAAGCCGCCGCTTTGCCCGCGTTGACCCTGGTGCTGGTGGGATTGATCCCGGTGATTTTGCTGGTGAGGCGTTCGGCGAAGTAAAGGCTTCCGGGGTTCACAGCAGGGCGATTGTGTGAAGCCCTGCACCGTCCACGAAAGACACGAAAAGCACGAACACGAACATAAAAAGTACAAAAACCTATGTTTGTTGTTCTATTTCCAACCCAGATTGTCCCACGGCGAAATAGGGAGTACACCGCCGTTCGCCCTGAGCTTATCGAACCATGAACGGCCCTTCGACAGGCTCAGGGCGAACGGTTTTGGGGCGTGGGATAATCTGGGATAAAATTTCGGCATTTTTGGTTTTTTCGTGCTTTTCGTGTCTTTCGTGGACCATGTGGTGACTTCATGTGATCTTTCACAGCCATCCCAGACCTTCCCAGGCAGCAGCCGGATTCGACAGCAGAGCCAGCAATTCGTCGGCAGGCATTGGTTTGTTGAAGAAATATCCCTGCACGATATCGCACTGCTGTGCGCGCAGGAATGCGAGCTGCTCGGCGGTTTCCACGCCCTCGGCAACGACCTTTAGTTTCAGGCTGTGGGCCATGGCGATAATCGCGTTGGCGATGGCGACATCATCCGCATCATGAGGGATATCCCTAACAAACGAACGGTCGATCTTGAGGGTATCGATCGGCAGGTGTTTCAGGCGGCTCAAGGAGGAATAACCCGTGCCGAAATCGTCGATGGCGAGCGTCACACCCAGCGATTTGAGGCTTCTCAGCAATTCGATGCTATGCTCTGCGACTTTAAGGTCACTCTCGGTAATTTCCAGTTCAAGTTGCAACTCGCCGGGACGCAGCCCGGCTTCTTCCTGGATGGTGTTCAGCGTGTTCAGGATATTGCCGCGCAGGATTTGCCGCCCCGCGATGTTGACCGCGACCCGTAGCCACGGCAGGCCAGCCTCGTGCCATGCCTTGGCGTCATTGCAGGCGGTGCGCAGCACCCATTCGCCGATGGGTTCGATGAGTCCGGTTTCCTCGGCCACAGGCATGAATTTACTCGGCGGCACCAGGCCAAGTTTGGGGTGTTGCCAGCGAATCAATGCCTCTACGCCATAGAGGGAGTTATCCTTGAGCGTGAATTGCGGTTGATAGTGCAGGATGAACTCATCCCGGGCCAGGGCCTGCCGCAAACCCTGCTCAAGGGAGAGGTGTTCGAAGGCCTTTGTGGTCAGCTCCGCTGCATAGAACTGGTAATTGTTCCTGCCCTGTTCCTTGGCGCGATACATCGCCGCATCGGCTGCCTTGGCAAGGTCTTCGCTGTCTTCGGCGTCGTCGGGATAGATGCTGATGCCCATGCTGGTGGAGGTGGTGATCTCGTGTCCGTCGGTAACGATCGGCTCGGCGACGGCGTCGATGAGTTTCTTGGCGAGTATCGCCGCATCCTCGGGGTGAGCGATATCGGCCAGGATAATGGTGAACTCATCGCCGCCCAGCCGTGCCACCATGTCTTCCGCCCGCACCGCCTTCCGCAAGCGCAAGGCCGTCTCTTGCAACAACCGGTCGCCGCAGGCGTGTCCCAAGGTGTCGTTGATGATCTTGAAGCGATCCAGGTCCAGGAACAGCAGCGCGACGCGCTGCTTGTGGCGCTTGGCGCGGCGTAGTGCTTGATTGAGGTTTTCCTGGAACAGCAGGCGATTGGGAAGTCCGGTGAGCGCGTCGTGGTGCGCAAGGTAGTGGAGCCTTTTTTCCGACTCTTTCATGGCGCTTATGTCCGAAAACACCCTCACGGTGTTGGTGACTCGGCCATGTTCATCCTTTATTTCCGTTACGCATTCCAAAGCAGGGTAGATGTCGCCGCTCTTGCGCCGGTTCCAGATTTCACCGCGCCACTGGCCGTGGGTTTCCAGCGAATTTTGCAGCTCGGTGAGCACGGTCTTGTTATGTCGGCCTGATTGATAGGTGCGCGGGGTCTTGCCCAGCACTTCGGGCGGCTCATAGCCGGTAATGTCGCTGAAAGCCCGGTTGACGGCAACGATGTTGTGTTCGGCATCGGTAATGACAATGGCTTCGCTGGTATTGTCGAATACCGTGGCGGCTTGGCGTAGTTTTTCTTCGGCTTTCTTGCGTTCCCGGATGTCCTGTGCGGCCACTACCCGAATCGTGCGGCCCTGATATTCGACACTTTTGGCGCGCACCTCTGCGGGGATAGTCGAGCCGTCGCTTCTCTTGACGATCACCTCATAGGGTCCTTCCTCCCCGGCCTGCATGTTGGCGATCACCTTTTTGAGAGACTCCGGCGCGACAAATTCCAGGATGTGCTTGCCGATGATTTTTTCCGGAGCGGGGCCGAGGAGCTCGGTGATGGCAGGGTTAATGTCGAGAATGATGCCATTTTCGTGAAATAACAGCCCTTCGTAAGAGGCCGTGAAAAAATGCGCCAGGCGTTCTTCGCTTGTAAACAATGCGCCTTCGGCTAATTTGCGCTCTGCAATTTCCGCCCGCAGCGCGTCATTGGCCTTTTCGAGCTCGATAGTACGCACTTGTACCCTTTGTTCCAGTTCGTCGCGTGTTTTGAGCAATTCATCTTCGGCGAGTTTTTGAGCGGTGAGGTCCTCGTGCATGATGACCACCTCGGTGATCCGCGCGCCGTCCATGATGGGGTAGATGAACGCGCGTACCCAACGTGGTGGTACGCAGTCAGGGTCAACCCTCTCGGCGTCATACCAGATAGCGGGAACCACCGTAGCTTCCCCCGAAAAAGCCCGCTGGATATAGGACATTACCCCTTTTTCGACCAGTTGCGGGTCACGCAGGATGTTGTAACCCTTTATTCTTTCCAGTGAGATGCGCCATAGCTCCATCCAGGCGCGATTGGCGAGGATGGTCTCGCCCTCCGGCGAAAACACCTGGATGCTGAACGGTGCGTGCTCGAAGATAGTGTCAAAGCGCATTCGGGTAACCTTGGCGGTCTGTTTGATAGGTGTAGTGGTGGTTATAGCATATTTAATACTACTTATGTTCTGGCCCGGAATATTGCGCGCACTGGTGTCGCTGGCGCAGGCATAGTATATTATCACCTCAACATCCCTCCCCTGGAAGAGATCCCGCGCTCGTTTTGAGATGCGGGACGCCGAAGGCGCAAACCGCCCGGAATCGCTCAGGCAAAAGGACCGGGGGAGAGGGTTGACTCTGGAGAGTGGTCGTCGGCATGCCCGGACAGACCCGCCGAAGGGGCTCAAGCTCTCAGGTACACAGGACAGAGGGGCGGCAGATAAGCGTGTAGTTTATCTGCCGCCCTTTTTTTGTTTTGCAGCTCCAGGAAACCCATGTCGCTAGCCATAAAACCTGTTTTTGATCAGCCCAATGTGGGGCGTATGCCGCAGTGGATACGCCAGCATCTCGGCGATCATTCCCAATATGCGTTAACCGCAGATACCGTGCGCGGCAATGCCTTGCACACGGTGTGCGAGGCGGCGCGCTGCCCGAACCGGGGCGAATGCTGGAGCCGTGGCACGGCCACCTTCATGCTGCTTGGCGACACCTGTACCCGCGCCTGTGGCTTCTGCGCGGTAAAGACCGGCCGCCCCGAGTCATACGATCTCGACGAGCCACGCCGCGTGGCGGATGCTGTCATCAACATGGGCCTGGGGTATGTGGTGCTGACCTCGGTGAATCGTGACGATCTGCCGGACGGCGGGGCAAAAGTGTTCGCAGATACGGTCCGCGAACTGCGCCGCCGCAAGCCCGGTATTGGCCTGGAACTGTTGACGCCGGATTTTCAGCAGTGCCAGGAGCAGGCAGTAATGACCATTACCGCCGCGCTGGACGGGGCAGATTCGCTGGTGTGGGGGCACAACATCGAGACCGTCCCCGGTTTATACAAAACCGTGCGCAAGGGTTCTCGCTATGAACGCTCGTTGAGCCTGTTGGAACGGGCCGCCAGCCAGCCGGACGTGGCGGCCAAGTCGTCGTTGATGCTGGGTCTGGGCGAGCGCCGCGAGGAGGTGACGCAGGTGCTGCGTGATCTGCGCGCCATAGGTGTGAGCCGCGTATCGCTGGGGCAATATCTGCGTCCGACGCGCCATCATCTGCCCGTCAAAGAGTATATAACCCCGGAGACCTTCGCCGATTACGAGCAAGAGGCGCGTGCGCTGGGGTTCGCGTGGGTAAAGGCGGGGCCGCTGGTGCGGTCTTCGTATCATGCGGAGGAAAAGCAAGGGCCGGTAGCAGCGAGCTTCCCTGGCAACTCTGTGATCTCTGGGTCCTCTGTGGCAAAACATAACTACCCGAGGTGAATATGGGCAAAAAAACACCGTTGTATGAAGCGCACCTCGCCATGGGGGCGAAAATCGTCGATTTCGGTGGTTGGGACATGCCGTTGCATTACGGCTCGCAGATCGAGGAGCATCACAGCGTGCGCCGCGCGGCGGGCATGTTCGATGTGTCGCATATGACCATCGTCGATCTCGAAGGCGAGCGGGTGCGCGAGTTTTTGCGTTTTCTGCTGGCGAATAATGTCGACCGCCTGACGCAGCCGGGTAAGGCGTTATACACCTGCATGCTGAATGAGCAAGGCGGCGTTATTGATGATTTGATCGTTTATTTCGTAAACGACCAATGGTTCCGGCTGGTAGTCAACGCCGCCACCCGCGACAAAGACCTGGCGTGGATCACCCATCATGCCGCTGTATTTGCCGTACACGTGAAGGAGCGCGATGATCTCGCCATGATTGCAGCGCAAGGCCCACAGGCGCGTGATGCGGTTCACGGGCTGATCGGCGCTGCCGCAACGCAGGCCGCCGCGCTGGGGCCGTTCCATGCCGTGCAAGCGGGCGAGGCGTTCATCGCCCGCACCGGCTACACCGGTGAAGATGGTTACGAGATCATGCTGCCTGCCGCGCAGGCCACCGGGTTCTGGCAGCGGCTGCACCACGCCGGTGTAAAGCCCATCGGCCTGGGCGCGCGTGATACGTTGCGTCTGGAGGCGGGGATGAATCTGTATGGCGCGGATATGGATGAGGGCATCACCCCGCTGGAGTCGGGTTTGAGTTGGACCGTGGCATGGGAACCCGCTGGCCGCGATTTTATCGGGCGCGCAGCGCTGGAGGCGCAACGTCGCGTAGGGGCCAAATTCAAGCTGGTGGGTCTGGTACTCGATGACAAGGGCGTGCTGCGCAATCACCAGAAGGTTATTATCAAAGGCCGCGAGGCCGGTGAAATTACCAGTGGCAGCTTTTCGCCGACACTGGGCAAGGCCATCGCCTTCGCGCGCGTGCTGCGCGAGGCGGGTGAGCAGGCCGAAGTGGATGTGCGTGGCAAGCTACTGGCCGTGAGAATAGTCAAGCCACCGTTTGTGCGTCATGGCGCATCATGTATTGAGCAAAAATGAGGATAGTGAAATGAGTAAAACCCCCGCCAATCTGAAATACACCAAGAGTCACGAATGGGTTGAGTTGTTGGCTGACGGCACGCTGCGTGTCGGCATCACCGACCATGCCCAGGATTTGCTGGGTGACATGGTGTTTGTCGAGCTGCCGGAGCCGGGCCGTAGCGTCACGGCAGGCCAGGAGTGTGCCGTGGTGGAATCGGTGAAGGCTGCCTCGGATGTCTACAGCCCGGTCTCCGGCGAGGTCGTCGCCGTCAACGAAGCACTGGGCGGCAGCCCCGACCTGGTTAACAAAGACGCCTATGGCGAAGGCTGGATGATGCGCATCAAGCCCTCCAGCCTCGCAGAACTGGACAGCCTGCTGGATGCGAACGCCTACGCCGAGCTGGTTGCCGCCGAGGCGCATTGATTTGGTTTTTTGCCACGGAGGCACAGGGGATACAGAGAAATGAATGTAGGTTGGGTCAAGCGTAGCGGACCCAACAAGGTTGGCATATTGGGTGTGGGCTATCGCTCTTAACCCAAGCCACATCCACATAGTTTTCTCTGTGTCCTCTATGCCTCCGTGGCTAACGTAAAAGAGATTACCATGCCTTTTATTCCACACACCGAAGATGACATCCAGCACATGCTTGCCGCCATCGGCGCGACGGGTATCGAGGATCTGTTTGACGAAATCCCCGAGGCGTTGCGCGCCACGGCGGCGCTGAAATCCATTCCTCCCGGCATGAGTGAGATGGATATCACGCGCCTGATGATGCAGCGCGCCGAGGAGGATGGCCGCCCGTTGTGTTTTGCCGGCGCGGGCGCCTACGACCACCACATTCCCGCCGCGGTGTGGGAGATCGCCACGCGCGGTGAGTTTTACAGTTCATACACCCCCTATCAGGCCGAGGCCAGCCAGGGGACGTTGCAACTGCTTTACGAATACCAGACCATGATGGCCAGCCTCACCGGCATGGATGTCTCCAACGCCTCGCTATACGACGGCGCATCGGCGCTGGCCGAGGCGGTATTGATGGCAGTGCGCGCCAACCGCAAGTCGCAATCCAGGCGCGTGCTGATGCCGGGCACCGTGCATCCGGCCTACCGCAAGGTGGTGCGCGCCATAGTCACTATGCAGAACATCGAGTTGATTGAGCTGCCCTATTGCACGGAATGCGGTCATACCGTTCCCGAATCGCTGGAAAGATACAGCGGTGGCGACATCGCCGCATTGGTGATCCCGCAGCCCAATTTCTTCGGCGTGTTGGAAGAAGTGGATACCCTCACAGACTGGGCGCACCGCCACGGCGCGCTGGTGATCGGCGTGGTCAACCCCGTCTCGCTGGCGGTGCTCACCCCGCCGGGTGAATGGGGAGAGAACGGTGCGGATATCGTGTGTGGCGAGGGCCAACCCTTGGGTGCCCCGCTGTCCTCCGGCGGGCCGTACTTCGGCTTTATGTGCTGCAAAATGGAGCATGTGCGCCAGATGCCGGGGCGCATCGTGGGACGCACCGTCGACCTTGACGGCAAGCCAGGATTTACGCTCACGCTACAGGCACGCGAACAGCATATCCGCCGCTCCAAGGCCACCTCCAACATCTGCACCAACCAGGGTCTGGTAGTCACCGCCGCCACCATCCACATGGCGCTGCTCGGCCCCGATGGCCTGGAGCGTGTGGCGGCCGCATGCCACGCCAATACCCTGGCCCTTGTCGAAGTGCTCACCGCTATCGACGGCGTTACCAAGCTCTTCGATCGGCCCCTGTTCCATGAGGCCGTGTTGCAGCTACCGCGCCCGGTGGACGAGGTGCTGGATGAGCTTGCGGAGCGTGGTCTGCTGGGCGGGTACAAGCTGGGCGGCGATTACCCCGAGTTGAGCAACGCGCTGCTGGTGTGCGCTACCGAAACCAAAAATGCGGCTGATATTGAACTGTTTGCCAAACATTTGCGCGATATACTAAAGCCGCAGTAATCCACGCGGGTTTAACTAAGGAGATAGGTCATGGCAGCGATCACACTGAAAGGTAATCCCATACACACCAACGGCGACCTGCCGAAAACCGGCAGCAGGGCACCCTACCTGAAGTTGGTGGCAGAGGACTTGAGCGACAAGGAACTTGCCGATTTCAAAGGCAAGAAAAAGCTGCTCAACATTGTCCCCAGCCTTGATACCTCGGTGTGCGCCCTCTCCACCAAGAAGTTCAACGATTTCGCCAAAACCCGCGATGACATGGTGGTGCTGGTCATCTCCGCCGATTTGCCGTTCGCCATGAAGCGTTTTTGCGGTAACAAAGAGCTGAGCAACGTCATTACGCTGTCGATGATGCGCGGCCGCAATTTTGCCAAGGAATACGGCGTGCTGATTCAGGACGGCCCGCTTGCCGGCCTCAGCGCCCGTGCCGTAGTGGTGCTGGACGAGAGCGATAACGTGATCTACACCGAACTCGTGCCGGAAATCGGCCAGGAGCCGGATTATGAGAAGGCGCTGGCGGCGTTGAGGTAAGCTGTAGGGTGCGCCGTGCGCACCTTGCATTTTGGAATGGTATTTTTAGAGAGAATAGTCATCTCATGTTGATCTTCGAACACTCCCACCCCGCTCGCCGCAATCCCTCGCAAGCCCCGCAAGACAAAGCGGAAATAAAGGCCATCCCCGAAAAATTCCGGCGCAAAAAACGCCCACTGCTGCCCGAGGTTTCCGAGCTTCAGGCGGTGCGGCATTACACGCGGCTGTCACAGAAGAACTTCTCCATCGACACGCATTTTTATCCGCTGGGTTCATGCACCATGAAGTACAACCCGCGTGCCTGCAACAAGCTGGCGATGCTGCCGGGCTTTCTGGCGCGCCATCCCCATGCGCCGGAATCTCTGAGCCAGGGATTCCTGGCCTGCATGTACGAGTTGCAGGAGATGCTCAAGGAGGTGACGGGGATGAAAGGCGTGTCGCTCACGCCGATGGCGGGCGCGCAGGGCGAGTTCGCGGGCGTGGCGATGATCCGCGCCTATCACGACGCGCGCAATGATGTGCAGCGCACCGAAATTCTGGTGCCCAGTGCGGCGCATGGCACCAACCCGGCCACGGCAGTGATGTGCGGCTATACGGTGCGCGAGATCCCCACCGATGCACAGGGGGATGTGGACATCGAGGCGCTGAAGAGCGCAGTCGGACCGCACACGGCGGGGATCATGCTCACCAACCCTTCGACGCTAGGGGTGTTTGAGCGCCGCATCATGGAGATTGCGCAGATTGTCCACGAGGCCGGCGGACTGCTGTATTACGACGGTGCCAACCTCAATGCGATTCTCGGCAAGGTCAAACCCGGCGACATGGGTTTCGATGTCATCCACATGAACCTGCACAAGACCTTTTCCACCCCGCATGGCGGCGGTGGCCCCGGCGCCGGGCCGGTGGGCGTAAGCGAAAGACTGCTACCCTTCATGCCGGTACCTATTGTGGACTACGACGGCAAGGCCTACCGCCTCCTTACCGAATCGGCGCGACCGCAAACCATTGGCCGTCTCTCGGCCTTCGCGGGCAACGCGGGCGTACTGCTGCGCGCCTATATCTACGCGCGCCTGCTGGGATCGGAAGGCATGCATCGCGTCGCCGAATTCGCCACGCTCAACGCCAATTACCTGATGGCGCGCCTGGCGCACAGCGGCTATGACCTGGCCTTTCCAGAACGCCGTGCCACGCATGAATTCATCGTCACCCTCAAGCGTCAGGCCAAGGAGCTGGGCATCACCGCCATGGATGTCGCCAAGCGCCTGCTCGATCTGGGCTATCATGCGCCCACCACCTATTTCCCGCTGTTGGTGCCGGAGTGCCTGTTGATCGAGCCGAGCGAAACCGAGGCCAAAGAAGAGCTGGACCGCTTCATCACCGCCATGCAACAGATTCTCACAGAGGCGCAAACCACACCTGAGATCGTCAAGGCAGCGCCCCACACCCTGCCCGTGCGACGGTTGGATGATGTTAAGGCCGCGCGCGAACTGGATCTCGCCTGGAAGTCGTCAAGGTGATTCATGGCGAGCCACGATAAACCACTCGTCCATATCATCCGGGCGACGGGTTATTCGCTCAAAGGCCTTAAAGCCGCACTGGCCCTGGAGCCAGCCTTTCGCATCGAGATCGCGCTGTTCATGATCCTTTCCCCCCTCGGCATCTGGCTGGGCAATAGCGGTACAGAACGGGTGCTGCTGATTGGTTGCCTGATGCTGGTACTGATCATTGAACTGCTCAACTCCGCGCTGGAAGCGGCCGTGGATCGCACCGGCACGGAGTTCAACGTATTGGCTGGACGCGCGAAAGACCTGGGTTCAGCGGCTGTGATGGTTTCTCATGTCAACGTGATAGTGGTGTGGGGACTGGTGTTGCTGGGTTAGCGAATTTATAGAGGTACCCCTCATTCATCATACGCCAGCACCGGCGCCAGCCAACGCTCTGCCTCTTCGACCGTCATGCCCTTGCGCCGCGCATAATCCTCGACCTGATCTTTCTCGATCTTGCCGACTGAAAAATAGCTCGATTCGGGATGCGCGAAATAAAAGCCGCTTACCGCTGCGGTGGGCAGCATGGCGTAGCTTTCGGTGAGGATGATCCCGGCATTGTCCGGCGCCTGAAGCAGCTCGAACAGTGGGCCTTTTTCGGTGTGATCGGGGCAGGCGGCGTAGCCGGGGGCAGGACGGATGCCTCGATATTTTTCCTCGATCAGCTCTTCGTTGCTCAGGGTTTCGTCACTAGCGTAACCCCAGAATTCCTTGCGCACGCGCTCATGCAGGAGTTCGGCAAAGGCTTCGGCGAGGCGGTCGGCGAGGGCTTTCAGCATAATGCTGTTGTAGTCGTCGTGGTTCTTCTCGTATTCGGCGACACGCGCGTCGATGCCGATGCCGGCGGTGACGGCGAAGGTGCCGACGTAATCTTTCACGCCGCTGTCCTTGGGCGCGATCAAATCGGCCAGGCACAGGTTGGGGCGGCCCGGTGGCTTGACCATCTGCTGGCGCAGGGTGTGGAAGATCATCGCCACCTTGGTGCGCGATTCGTCGGTATAGATTTCGATGTCTTCGTTCACGCTGTTGGCGGGGAACAGGCCAATCACCGCGTTGGCCTGCAGCCATTTTTCCTCGATGATGCGCTTGAGCATCGCCTGGGCATCGCTGAACAAATGGGTGGCGGCCTCGCCCACCGTCGCGTCGCTGAGAATTTTTGGATAACGCCCGGAGAGTTCCCAGGTCTGGAAGAACGGCGTCCAGTCGATGCGTGTACTGATATCCTGCAATGGGTAATCGGTAAGCGCCTTCAGTCCAACGAAGGCGGGGATCGGCGGCGTATAGGTGGCCCAGTCGGTTTTCAGGCCGTGCTCGCGCGCCTCAAGCAGCGTATAGCGCTTGCTCGACGCCTTTTTGCCCTTATGCTCGATGCGGATTTTTTCGTATTCGGCCTTGATGTCCTTTACATAAGGATCTTTAAGGTCATCGCTCACCAATGAGGTACACACACCCACGCTACGCGAGGCATCGGTGACATAAACGGTGGGGCCGCTATAACCGGGTTCGATCTTCACGGCGGTATGTACGCGCGAGGTGGTGGCGCCGCCGATCAGCAGCGGCAGGGTGAAGCCTTCGCGCTCCATCTCTTTGGCGACATAGGCCATCTCTTCCAGCGACGGCGTGATCAGGCCCGACAGGCCGATGATGTCGACCTTTTCATCACGCGCGGTTTGCAGGATTTTGGCGCACGGCACCATCACGCCCAGATCGACCACATCGAAATTATTGCACTGCAACACCACACCGACGATGTTCTTGCCGATGTCGTGCACATCGCCCTTCACCGTCGCCATGAGGATCTTGCCCTTGGCCTTTTGTGCGCCGCCACCGGCTTCCTTTTCCGCTTCAATATACGGGATGAGATGCGCCACCGCCTGCTTCATGACGCGCGCGCTTTTCACCACCTGCGGCAGGAACATCTTGCCCGAGCCGAACAGGTCGCCGACCACGTTCATGCCGTCCATCAGCGGCCCTTCGATCACATGGATGGGACGCGCCGCCTGCTGCCGCGCCTCTTCGGTATCCTCGATGACATAGCTGGTGATGCCCTTCACCAGGGCATGGGTAAGGCGCTCCGTCACCGTGCCGTTGCGCCAGGCGAGGTCTTCGATCTTGGCCTTGTCGCTGCCCTTGACCGATTCGGCGAACTCCACCAGGCGTTCGGTGGCGTCGGGGCGGCGATTGAGGATCACATCCTCCACCCGTTCCAGCAGATCCTTGGGAATCTCTGCATACACACCCAACTGGCCGGCGTTGACGATACCCATCGTCAGCCCCGCCTGAATCGCGTGATAGAGAAACACGGTGTGGATGGCCTCGCGCACCGGCTCGTTGCCACGGAAGGAGAACGAGACGTTGCTCACGCCACCACTGATCTTGGCGTAGGGCAGGGTTTGCTTGATGATGTGCGTGGCTTCGATGAAATCCACGCCGTAGTTGTTGTGCTCCTCGATGCCGGTGGCGACGGCGAAGATGTTGGGATCGAAGATGATGTCCTCGGGCGGAAAGCCGACTTCATTCACCAGAATAGTGTAGGACTCGGTGCAGATCTCCACCTTGCGCGCCTGGGTGTCGGCCTGGCCCTGTTCGTCGAACGCCATCACGATCACCGCCGCGCCATAGCGCCGCACCAGTTTGGCCCGCTCGACAAATTCCGCCTTGCCTTCCTTCATGCTGATGGAGTTGACGATAGGCTTGCCCTGCACGCACTTCAATCCCGCCTCGATCACCGACCACTTGGAGGAGTCGATCATGATGGGCACGCGGCTGATATCGGGTTCGGAGGCGATCAGCTTCAGAAAGGTCACCATCGCTTTTTCCGAATCGAGCATGCCTTCGTCCATGTTGATGTCGATGATCTGCGCGCCGTTTTCCACCTGGTTGCGCGCTACGTCGAGCGCCTTGTCGAATTCGCCGCCGATGATGAGCCGCGCGAAGGCCTTCGAGCCGGTCACGTTGGTGCGCTCGCCGACATTGACGAACAACGTTTCGTCGCCAATGTTGAAGGGTTCCAGGCCCGAGAGGCGGCATTTTTTTTCAATCACCGGCACAACGCGCGGTGGGATGTGGCTTACCGCATCGGCAATCGCTTTGATGTGCGCGGGGCTGGTGCCGCAGCAGCCGCCGACGATATTGAGGAAGCCGCTTTCTGCGAACTCGCGGATGATGCCCGCCATCGTCTCCGGCGTCTCGTCGTATTCGCCAAAGGCGTTGGGCAGGCCTGCGTTGGGATGCGCGCTCACATGGGTGTCGGCGATCCGGGACAATTCCTGCACATAGGGACGCAGTTCCTTGGCGCCGAGCGCGCAGTTCAGGCCGATGCTCAAGGGCCGCACGTGCGACACGGAATTCCAGAACGCCTCGGTGGTCTGCCCGGAGAGGGTGCGTCCGCTGGCGTCGGTAATCGTGCCGGAGATCATGACCGGCACGCGCACATGGTGATCTTCAAAGTACTGACTAATGGCGAACAGCGCCGCCTTGGCGTTGAGCGTGTCGAAAATGGTCTCGACCATCAGGATGTCCGCACCGCCATCGAGCAGCCCGCGCAGCGCCTCGGTATAGGCCTCTACCAGTTGATCGAAGGTGACGTTGCGAAAACCGGGGTCGTTGACATCGGGCGAGATCGAGGCGGTGCGGCTGGTAGGACCCAGCACACCCGCCACGAAACGCGGCTTGCCGGGTGTTTTGGCCTGCACCTCATCCGCCGCCGCGCGCGCGAGCTTCGCAGCCTCAAGATTCAGTTCATACACCAACTCTTCCATGTGGTAGTCGGCCATGGAGATCGAGGTAGAGTTGAAGGTGTTGGTCTCAAGAATATCCGCCCCCGCCTCAAGATAGGCGGTATGAATGGCGCGGATGATGTGTGGCTGGGTGAGGGTCAACAGATCGTTGTTGCCCTTCAGGTCATGCGCAAAATCCGCAAAGCGCGCGCCGCGATAATCTTTTTCATCCAGCTTGTAGGTCTGGATCATTGTGCCCATCGCACCGTCCAGGATAAGGACACGCTGCTTCAGGAGCTGTTCGAGGGTAGTAGTACAATTATTTTTCATAAGCATTCAGTGTAGTTTGGATCAAGGAACGCGTGTTCCGCACCCAACAAAATTAGCAAGAAAGAAGTTGGCTCAAACGGCACCATCCCCTCTCTTCAAAGGACGGATGGGCAGGCAGAATGAGGTAATCAGGATATTATCTCCTATCTGCGCCGCAATATCGCTATCCAGCGCCATAGATTGAACAGACTGGCCAGTGAGCCGGCCACGTAGGTGAAGGCGCACGCCCGCAGGATGCGGCGCGCGGCACGTTCCTCCTGTGCCGAGATATAGCCCCCGTCGCGCAACACCGGCAACGCCCGGCCGAAACTGGCGTCCCATTCCACGGGCAGGGTAACGACATGAACGAGGGTAGACATGGCAAAACCGGCAAGACCCACGAGAAATAGCGCAAAACCTGTCGATGGGGAGCGCGCCAGCGCTGCCGCCACGGGCATCAGCAGCATCGCCAGGGACGCCAGCTTTTCAGTGCGCTGGGCGATCTGCACCAGATTGCTACGCATCTTCAGGGGGCCATAGCCGGCCTGATCCTGCAATGCGTGCCCCACCTCATGCGCCGCTACCGCCACGGCCGTGAGCGATTTGCCATTGAGATTGGCGGGGCTGAGCCGCACGCGCTTCGCTAGCGGATCGTAATGATCGCCGCTCTCGGTCTGCTCCACAGCCACGTCCAACAGGCCGTGCTTGTCCAGCAGGTGCCGCGCCAATTGGCCGCCCGTGCCCGGCAAGTCATCCTGGGTTTTGCTGTAACGCTTGAGAACGTGCCGCGCCCAGAATTGCGGGCCGAAGACGAGGAGGATGCCGAGCAGGATAAGAATGATATACATAAACCTAATCCTACTGTGTTACAAAGCGCTGAAGGGCGCATTGCTGCGTTAAAATCTGGCTCAAAATGCTCATTTACTCCGTGTAAACTCCGCTTTTTCGCCCGATTTTGCCTTGCACCGCATCCCTTGATCACTTTGTAACACAGTAGGACTAAAAAACCCGGTTATCCACGAAACTCACGAAAAAACACGAAAACATTCAGGTGTATATCGCGTGTAACTTATCGCCCATCCGGCGAATTGCCGAAGCAATCCATCTTTTTTTATTTCGTGACTTTCGTGTTTTTCGTGGAAAAAAGAGGTTCTCAGGGGAAGCTGTTGCAGTCTAAAGCGCTGAAATCGGTTTTGCAACGCCGACTGCATGGAGTTTTGGAGCAGCCTCCTTGGCGCTGAACAAATCAACACTTTCCGCGACAAAATACACACCGCGAAACTCGCCATCCACCGGTTTAAGAACCAGGAAATAGGTCTGGCCGCCCGCAAAAGACCATTTCTTATCTTTTGACATTTCTTTGATGGTCCAGTTCGGACCGACAGCAGTCTTTGATTTCAGCGTCATCGTAGTGGTGACGCGGGGCTTCAGGCGCAGCATGGTGTACTCGCCCTTTCCCAGCGTCAGCAGCTTTTCCTGATCCATCTCGATGGTCAGCGGATTATCGGGAAACCCCATGGCGCGCTCGGTGTTCGGGCGTAGAAAATAGACTGTCGCATAAGGTCCACTACCGCTTTTTTCCATCAATGGGTGATTTGACACAATCTTCGTCGATGCGCACCCGGACACGCCGAGCGCGGCCAACGCCAGCAAAACACCGGGAAAAACTTGTTTTTTCATCACATTTCCCCCGCCAGGAAGTAAAATAGGCGTTTTAATGATAATCTCACTCTTTTGACTGCAATACAATGCGTTAAAATATCCCGATTGAACCAAGGAACGCAATAACACCATGTCCAAACTCGTAAAACCCCACGGCGGCGGGGAGCTTAAGCCGCTGCTGCTGCAAGGCGCAGAACGCGCCACCGAACTTGCCCGCGCACAGGGCTTGCCCAAGGTGCGCATCAGCTCGCGCGAGGCCGGCGATCTGATCATGATGGGTATCGGCGGCTTTACCCCGCTGGAAGGTTTCATGACCCGCGCCGACTGGGAAGGCGTATGCGACGGCTACCGCATGGCCAACGGGCTGTTCTGGCCGATCCCGATCACCCTCTCCACGGATCAATCCACCGCCGACGGCATCAAAACCGGTGCCGAAATCGCCCTGGTCAGTGACGAAAACGACGAGATCATGGCGACCATGCGCGTCACAGAGAAATACACCATCGACAAGGAGCACGAGTGCGTCATGGTGTTCAAAACCACCGACGCCGAGCACCCCGGTGTGCAGATGGTTATGGCGCAGGGCGATATCAATCTCGCCGGACCGGTGAAGGTCTTGTCCGAGGGCGATTTCCCGACCCGCTTTGCCGACACCTACCTCACCCCCGCCCAAACCCGTGCGCTGTTCGAGGCCAAGGGCTGGTCAACGGTAGCCGCCTTCCAGACACGCAACCCGATGCACCGCTCGCATGAGTATCTGGTGAAAATCGCGGTGGAGATCTGCGACGGTGTGCTGGTCCACTCGCTGCTGGGCAAGCTCAAGCCCGGCGACATCCCTGCTGAAGTACGCAGCAACGCGATCAGCACGCTGATCGACAAGTATTTCGTGAAGGACACCGTGATCCAGGCCGGTTATCCGCTCGATATGCGCTACGCCGGGCCGCGCGAGGCGCTGTTGCACGCACTGTTCCGCCAGAACTACGGCTGCTCGCACCTGATCGTGGGCCGCGATCACGCTGGCGTGGGCGACTACTACGGCCCGTTCGACGCCCAGCACATCTTCGATGTAATCCCCGCCGGGGCGCTGGAAACCAAGCCGCTGAAGATCGACTGGACCTTCTGGTGCTACAAGTGCGGCGGCATGGCCTCGATGAAAACCTGTCCGCACGAGGCGCAAGACCGCCTGCTGCTGTCCGGCAGCAAGCTGCGCAAGGCGCTGTCCGAAGGCGGCGAAGTCCCCGCCGAATTCAGCCGTTCCGAAGTGCTGGCGATCCTGCGTGACTACTACGCCACCATCAAGGATGAAGATAAGGTGGAGGTGAAGTTAAGCGGGCATTCGGCAAAATAGTCTAATGTAGAGGCGGGCTTGAGGCCCGCTCCTGCTTTATTTCATCACTTCATCTTGCCTTCCAGCGCCCGCACATCCCGTAGCTCGTCGGCGGAGTAGATCTCCTCCATCGCCATATTCGAGCTGCGGTGCGGCATCAGCAGCAATTCGGCCAGATCCTTGGTGTTTTGATCCGACGCGCTCAGCGTGCTCTCGGCCATTTTGTGGAGGGTGACGGAATAGTTATAGCCACCTTCCGCAAACACCATTTCAACAAACTTTTTGCGCGCGTCCGGGGGCAGGCTCAACGGGGACATAGAGAGCTGCTGTTTCTCCTGTACGTTCTGATACGCCTTGGCGAGCGCCTCCAGCGCCGCTTTATCGCCGATGGGAGCGGCCGTTTTCGGGAGTCCCGCCGTATCACACGCCGCGATGCTCATCATAAGCGCCGCTGCACACGTCAACCTGGAAAATTTGCTAAATGTAATCATAACGAATGGACTCGGGTATGTGGGCGGGAAGAAAAATCATAGTAAAACACACACTCAGTTATCCACAAAATTCACAAAAAAACACGAAAATATTCAAGTATATATCGCCATTTTACTTACCACACATCCGGTGAATTGCTGAAGCAATCTATATTTTTGATTTATTTCGTGAGTTTCGTGTTTTTCGTGGACAAAAAAAGGGGTTTTAAGGTTTATGGTTCCGGCTCGTAAGCCATCTATTCCTTTTTCTGCGCCTTATTAAGCAGGTTCGCAATGTCGGCATGATCCTCCTTGACCGCCATCATCATTGCCGTCCAACCCTCCTGGTTTTTGATGTTCGGATCGGCGCCTTTGGCCAGAAGCAGCTTCACGATCTCGATATGGCCCTCGAACGCCGCCCAGTGCAACGCCGTCCCGCCGCTGTCTTCCTGGGCATTGATGTCGGCGCCATGGGCTAGCAGCGCTTCCACAATGTCGGTATGCCCCTTCTGCGCGGCCCGCACCAACGGGGTCCAGCCCATGTGATCCTTGGCATTGACCTGCGCGCCGCTGGCGAGCAGCAGTTTGACCATTTGCAGGTTGCCTGCTCTCGCCGCGTGTGTTAACGCCGTCCAGTCGTATTTATTTTTTGCGTTAACTTCGGCCCCTTGCTCCAGCATCTGTTTGACCGCCGCCACGTCGCCGTCCATCACCTTTTCCATCAGGGGGGTATTTTTATCACCGCCCGCCACCAATAGGATAATCAGCGCGGCAACCATAAAGGCAATTATGATGATAATTCTTCGGCGAACCATATTTCTCGGGTGTCTTTAGTAAAGCGGCTGGGTAATTGCCCATGTTAGCAAGCACGCCAACAACCATGCTACACCTTTGAAAGAATAAGTATGCTTTTAGTCATTAGCATATCCTGCACGCCCCGCTGGACACGCCACACCGGTACCACCCAGGCCGCAGTAGCCGCCAGGATTTTTTGCCAGGTATTGCTGGTGGTAGTCTTCCGCATAATAAAATTCCGGCGCGTCCACGATCTCTGTGGTGATGGATCCATAATCTGCTGTGTTCAGCGCCTGTTGATAGGTGTCTCTTGAGACCAGCGCCGCAGTCTTTTGCGCATCGTCACAGGGATAAATTCCCGAGCGGTATTGTGTGCCGATGTCATTGCCCTGGCGCATGCCCTGGGTCGGGTCATGCGACTCCCAGAATACCTTCAGCAATTGCTGGTAACTCACCCTGCCGGGGTCATACACCACCCGCACCACCTCATTGTGGCCGGTCATCCCGGAGCAGATCTCCTGATAGGTGGGATTCGGTGTATAGCCGCCCGCATAACCCACCGCCGTGGAGTAAACGCCTTCCACCAACCAGAATTTGCGTTCCGCACCCCAGAAACACCCCAGGCCGAACATCGCTATCGCCATACCCTCCGGGAACGGCGGCACGATACGATGGTGGTTCAGGTAATGATGTTCCGGCACCGGCATCTTCTCGTTGCGGCCTGGCAGGGCCTCGTGCGGCGCGGGCATAGCCGGTTTTTGGCCGGGGCGAAAAATCATCGCGCTATTTCCTGAAGAGTTTGACGAAAAACACCTGCATCTCATCCCAGGAGCGCCGGTCGGCCTCGGCGTTGTACTCCAGCGGCAGGTTGAATTTCTGGCCGTAAACGTCGGCATCGGGATTGGTAAATGAATGCTTGGCGCCGGGGTAGGAAATGAACTTGTAATTCACTTTGGCATGTTCCATTTCCTTCTTGAATTGTGCGATCTGCTCGGGCTTGACGAAAGGATCGTCCGCGCCGTGCAACACCAGCACCTTGGCTTTTACTTTACCGCGCTGCGCGGGATGGGCCGTGCCCAGGCTGCCATGAAAACTCACCACGCCGTCGAGTGGCACGCCCATGCGCGCCATCTCCAGCACCACGCCGCCACCGAAGCAATAGCCAATCGCTGCGATATGGCGCGTATCGACGGTTGAATGGTTTTGCAGCAGCTTCATCGCCGCCAGGAAACGCGCCTTGGCGGCCTCCCTGTTCTGCGCCACCTCATTGGCAAATTTGCCCGCATCATCCGGGTGCTCGGCCTGCTGGCCGTTGCCATACATATCCACCGCTAGCGCCGTGTAACCCAGCTCCGCCAGCATGCGCGCCCGCTTGCGTGCATATTCGTTATGACCCCACCACTCATGCACTACCAGTACGCCGGGGCGTTTGCCCTTGATGCTGTCGTCATAGGCCAGATAGCCTTTCAGCACCGTGCCACCGGCTTTATAGTCAACCTCTTCGCCTTGTACCGCCGCCTGAGCGGAGGAGATACCGGCAAAAAACAACGCGGCAATTATCCAAAAATTTTTCATGTACTCCTCCTGATTATGCTCTCTCACCCAACATCCAGATCCGCGCATGCGATGCACCCGCCGTGACCTCGACAGTCTCCAGCACGGCGTCCGTCTTGCCGTCGATCACCACCAGTGATCCGGCCTCCGCGTTAGCGGAGAATACCAGTTCAGTGACGCCGTTCTGAACCAGAAAAGCCAGCGATCCCGAAGGCCCTGCCTTGATCTCCTGGAGCAGCCGCAGCTTCGGCAAGGTGGTGAGATCGAACACCAGCACCACATCGGCCTTGATATTCGCCTGCTGCTCAGGACTGCCCGAGCTGCTGGTGGTCATATACAGCTTGGTACCTTCGGCATTGAAGTAGTACTTGCTGAAATAAATGTCTGGCAGGTCGAGCTTGTCCGTCACGGTATTGGTGGCGGTATCCAGCGCGGCGATCCTGGCGATCACGTGGTTGAGGTCGGACTTGCGATCCGCTCCACGCCCGATCAGATAACGTCCGCCCGGCGCCGCAAACAGGTTGCTGTAGCCCTTGAAATTCAAACGCTGTTCAATGACATTTGTGGCCGGGTCGATAATCACCACCGTGCCGTAACCGCTGTTGAGGTTATACAGCTTGCCGGCGGCCGTGGAATACGCCAGGCCATGTGGGTACGCGGTGTTCGGAATCTTGTCCGCCACGCCCTCTTCGCGTTCCGGCTCGCACAGATTGATGGTGGCAAGCAGCTTCAGATAGCTTGTGGCATCGTTGGGGTCATTGCCGATGACCGAAACCGTGCCGTCGTTGAGATTGCTGATGTAGGCGCGCTGCGGCACGTTGGACGCTGGTGCGGCGGGTGGCGTAAACGCCGCCTGATGATGGCCTCGCCCGATGCAGATGGTCTTCAGGAATGTTGCGTCGCGGCTCGCCGTGCTTGCAATGACCGTCACCGAGGAGCCTTTATCTCCGCAATTCAGGGTGTCGTTGCCAGTCGCCTTGTCGCCATCGTTCATGAACCAGTCGCGATTGGAATACGGATCGGCATAAAGATGGGCGGGAAAGGTATCCGCCGGAAAATCCGCCTGCAGCCGGACCTCCTTGCTGCGCGGATCGAGCAGCACAACCTTGCGGTCTTGCGTCAGTCCCGCCATGACGGGCTTGAGCAGCTTGTCCAGATCCGTGCCCGGCGCGACCGGGAGATGCTCAATCGTAGTTTGACCGTTGCTGCGGTTTACAACATGAATCGCTCCGGTGCTGCGGTCACCGATGTAATACGCCACGGAGAAATCCTGCAATGCTTTGCTTGAATTATTCATTATCTGCACTCGTCAAATCGTTGTAACCCGCTAACCATGACCATCAAGCGGATAGTTCGCCCAAAAATGACCATTCTACACGCCTTCTATGCCATACTCGCGCGGATTTGAAAATGGATATTTGCACGCCACAATGACTCGCTACCGCCCACCACAGGCCAAGGCCTCCCCCTACATCACACCCGAAGGCTATCAATGCCTACAGGATGAACTGGAAAGCCTGTGGAAACGGCGCGCCGAGGTGACCAAGGCGCTGACGGCTGCGGCAGCCGAGGGTGACCGCTCGGAAAACGCCGAATATATCTATCGCAAAAAAGAGCTGCGCGAAATCGACCGGCGCGTTCGTTATCTGCAAAAGCGCTTGCCGGACCTTAAAGTGGTGCGAGATACCCCGCAGGACCAAACCCGCATCTTCTTTGGCGCCTGGGCGCATCTTGAAGACGGGCGCGGCAAGGAGGTGGTCTATCGCATCGTCGGCCCCGATGAATTCGACGTGAAAAAAGGCTACATCAGCATAGACTCCCCTGTTGCGCGCGCCTTGATGAAAAAAACGGTGGATGACGAGGTTACGGTGCAAACGCCGGAGGGAAGCGCAACCTATTACGTAACCGAAGTCCATTATCCGGGCAAGTGAAGGTTGCCACAGCCCCACGGATTTTCCATGTTTTTTGCGATACCCAGCCCAGTCATGCTAACGTTATCTGAGAAATCAGGATAATCCAATGCAAGACATTCTCGAAAAAGCCGCACATATCAAACTGGTGATCTTTGACGTGGACGGCGTACTCACCGACGGCAGTCTGTACATAGACGCCGAGGGCCGGGAGCTCAAGGTGTTTCATTCGCGCGACGGGCATGGCATAAAAATGCTGCAAAACAGCGGCGTCGATATCGCCGTGATCACCGCGCGCACCTCCGAAGCCGTCGCCCACCGTATGGCCAGCCTCAATATCAAGCACGTCTACCAGGGGCAGCAGGACAAGCTCGCCGCCTTTAAAGTGCTACTGGAAAAGCTGGCGCTGGATGCGCAACAGGTGGCTTATACCGGCGACGACGTGATCGACCTGCCAGTGATGCGGCGCGTTGGCCTGGCAATCGCCGTGCAGGACGCCCATTACCTGGTCAAAAAGCACGCGCATTGGCAAACCCCCAGCGTGGGCGGGCGCGGTGCGGCCAGGGACGTATGCGAACTGGTCATGGAAGCGCAGGGGACGCTGGAGGCGCAATTGGGCAAGTATTTGATGGCGGACGATTCTTGACAGGGACTGGTCTGTTTCAGTAGTGTGTAATCGCATACACACTGGTGAGAGGTTATGTTATGGGACATCGCGTAAACATCATGCTGGATGAGGAAGCCTGGAATGCCTTGCAGGCATGCGCCAAAGGGGAGCGCAGCAAGGTGGTGAACAACGCCATTACCGCATGGTTCAAGACCCGCCAACGGATTAAGGCGGCGCAAAAAATGGACGCGCTACGTGCCAAACTGCCTGGCGTGTCCACCCAAGATGTCGTCAGCTGGATTCGTGAAGACCGGGAACGCATGCAGTGATGCTGATTGTCCCGGATGCCTCGGTCATCCTGAAATGGGTTCTGCCTGGCCCCGAAGAGCAAGATCTCGCCGCAGCACTGCATTTGCGCGATGCTGCGGTACAAGGGGAAATTTTTGTTAAAGTCCCATCTTTGTGGCTTTATGAGGTAGGCAATACCCTCGCCCGGCGCTTTCCCGGTCAGGCAAAGGAGATACTGGAAGCCTTGATGGAATTTGGCATGGAGGAAGGCCCGCCAGGCAAGGCATGGCTAAATCAAACCCTATCGTTGACGCAGCAGTTCAACGTGACTTTCTACGATGCCGCTTACCATGCGCTGGCCCTTGTGGAAAACGGGCTATTCGTCACCGCTGATTACAAATATGCGCAAAAAACTGGCCCGGCGGGCGCAGTGATTAGCTTGCAGGATTACACAACCCTTGGTTAATACAAGCATCAATTTTCACTGGCGATATTGGTTCATTCTGATTGTTCTCGCCGCCCTCGCCACCCTGAGCTGGTGGCTGTTGCAATCCGCGCAGACCCCGCAGGCCAGCCGCCCCGGATCGACGCGGCATGACCCTGATTTTTATCTGAAGGACTTCACGCTGACCACCATGGACAAGGCGGGGGCGCCGCGCAATCATTTGGCCGCACCTTCCATGGTGCATTACGCGGACGACGACAGCGCGCTGCTCACGCTGCCGCACATGACCATACTCCGCAAGGATGAGGCACCATGGCACATCGACGCCGAGCAGGGGTGGATATCATCGGGCGGCAAGACCGTGATACTGCACGGCAAGGTGATGATGCGCCAAATCGATCCCACGCTGGGCCGTGAGCAAATAGTGCGCACCACCGAACTGCATCTCAAGCCGGATGATGAATACGCGGAAACGGACCAGCCCGTCACCTTCAGCAATAATGCCGGCAGCGTGGTCGACGCGGTGGGGATGCGCGCCAGCCTGAAAGACGAACACCTGCAATTGCTCTCTAAAGTACGTGGAATTTATGTATCGGAAACACCTTAAATTTATTCTGCTGGCCGCATCGCATGGGCTGTTCCCGGTCGCCGTCATGGCCATGACCGGCGACCGGGAGCAGCCCATGCACATCGAGGCCGACAGTGTCGACATCGACGACAAAAAGGGCGTCAGTGTCTACCGGGGAAATGTGCGCATGACCCAGGGCAGTATCGTGCTGACCGCCGACACGGTGACGACCTATGCCTCTTTCGTCACCGAGACCAAGCCCGGCGCGGAGGGCAAAAAAAGGGAGCGGCAACTGGACAAGATCATCGCCGAAGGCAAGCTGGCGAACTATCGCCAGCTTCTGGACAGCAAAGACGCCGCGACCGGCAAAAATGAAGAGTTGCGCGCCCGCGCCGAGCGCATCGACTATTTTGCCAGCGAGGAACGCATCGTGCTGCAAAGAAGCGCCTATCTCTGGAAAGAAGGCAGTGAATTTGCCGGCAACGTCATTGAATACAGCGGCCGCGAAGAGACGGTCAAGGCCAGCAAGGCGCAAACCGGCCAGGAGCGTGTGCAGGCCGTGATCCAGCCGCGACGCAAGGAAAAGGCCCCGTGAGCGTTTTAAGCGCGCATGACATCGCCAAGCGCTACCGTGCGCGCAATGTCGTCAACGGCGTATCCCTGGAAGTAAGCAGTGGCGAGGTGGTGGGTTTGCTGGGTCCCAACGGGGCAGGCAAAACCACCTGTTTTTACATGATCGTCGGCCTGATTTCCTGTGAAAATGGCGCCATCATGCTTGATGGCCAGGACATCACCGCCTACCCCATGCACGCGCGGGCACGGCTGGGGATAGGGTACCTGCCGCAGGAGGCCTCGGTATTCCGCAAACTTACCGTCGCCGACAATATCCGCGCCATTCTGCAAACCGTGCCGGGGCTGGGCCGTGAACAGCAGGAGCAGGAGCTGGAGCAGTTGCTGCAAGAGCTGCACATCGGCCACATCCGCGCCAGCCTGGGGATGAGCCTGTCAGGCGGCGAGCGGCGGCGCGTCGAAATCGCCCGTGCCCTGGCCACCCGGCCACGCTTTATCCTCCTGGATGAGCCGTTTGCCGGTGTCGACCCCCTTTCCGTTGTCGATATTCAGAATATAATAAACCACCTTTGTGCCAGGGGCATCGGCGTATTGATCACCGATCACAACGTGCGCGAAACCTTGGGTATTTGCGGCCGCGCCTATATAGTAAGTGAAGGCAAGGTAATCGCCGCCGGGGCGCCTGCCGAGATATTGAGCAATCAGCAGGTTAGGGATGTATACCTGGGGCAGCAGTTCCAACTTTGATGATTTGGGGGCAGCAGCCTGTCGGACTTAGGGGATCGTAGCGGACTGGTAGGAAAATGGACCGCTTTCGCAGTAGATTCGACCTAAGTCCGACAGGCTGCTAAACTAGCCGTCCTTCGCCACATAGGCGTATATTGTTCGTGTACGCATGATTGAGTCAGCCGTTTTACCATGAAACAATCACTTCAGCTTCGCCTGGGTCAACATCTGACCATGACGCCACAACTGCAGCAGGCAATCCGCCTGTTGCAGTTGTCCACGCTCGAATTGCAGACGGAAGTACAACAGGCCCTTGAAGCCAACCCCTTGCTTGAGCTTGCCGAGGAGGGCGAGTTCGAAAGCGCCCTGGCTGGTGGCGGGCTTGAAACATCCAGCGAGGGCGATACCGGCGGGTCCGATGAATTTCTGCCGCCTACGCCTATGGACATAGGCGTTGATACCGGCGGCGGCATGGGTATGGATGAGCAGCCTGTAGTGAGTGGAGCCACCTCCGAGTCGACACTCGATTTGCAGTCGTCCGACATGCCCGACGACCTGCCGGTCGATAGCTCCTGGGATGATGTCTATGACAGCATCGCGCCGCAGACGCAAGGCAGCGATCAGGATGGGCGCGATTATGAGATTCAGGGGGAGTCCGTCGAGGGTTTGCATGAGCACCTGATGTGGCAGATGCAGCTCACCCCGTTCAGCGACACCGACCGCGCCATCGCCACCTCGCTGATTGATTCGATCAGCGATGACGGTTATCTCACCAGTCCGCTGGAAGAGATCCGCGCCGGACTGCACAGCGATCTGGATGTCGAACTGGATGAGGTGGAAGCCGTGCTGCGCCGCCTCCAGCATTTCGACCCTCCCGGCGTGGCTGCGCGCGATCTGCGCGAATGCCTGCTGATCCAGCTCCAGCAGTACGATCCGGCAACCCCTTGGCGCGCGCAGGCCCTGCAACTGGTGCGGGAGCATCTGGATCTGCTGGCGGGCCGCGATTACGCGCAGTTGATGCGCCGCATGAAACTGACCCAGCCGGAGCTAAGCCAGGTGAATGCGCTGATTCAGACCGTGAACCCGCGCCCCGGCAGCATTTTTTCCAGCAAGGCGTCTGAATATGTGATCCCCGATGTGGTCGTCACGAAAAAGCGCGGCGCATGGCGCGTCGAGCTCAACCCTGAGGCCATGCCGCGGGTACGCGTCAACGCCCGCTACGCCAATATGATCCGGCGCGCCGACAACAGCACGGACAATACCTATCTGAAAAACCACCTTCAGGAAGCGCGCTGGTTTATCAAAAGCCTGCAAAGCCGTAGCGAAACCCTGCTCAAGGTGGCTTCGTGTATTGTCGAGCGGCAGCGTGCCTTTCTCGATTATGGTCCGGAGGCGATGAAGCCGCTGGTACTGCATGATGTCGCCGAAGTGGTAGGGATGCACGAATCCACCATATCACGCGTCACCACCCAAAAATACATGCATACCCCGCAAGGCATCTTCGAGCTAAAATACTTTTTTTCCAGCCACGTTTCCACCGCCACCGGCGGCGTGTGTTCCGCCACGGCGATACGCGCGCTTATAAAGAAGCTGGTAGCGGCGGAAAGCCCACAGAAGCCACTCAGTGACAGCCAGCTTGCGGAGATCCTCTCCGAGCAGGGGATCAATGTGGCGCGCCGGACGGTGGCGAAATACCGCGAGGCGATGAGCATCGCGCCTTCTAGCGAGCGCAAGCGGATGGCCTGAAATGCAAGAACGTAGGGACGGGCTTGAAACCCGCCCCTACTCATTAATAATGGGGGGATGTTCTGATAAATATGCAAATAGCTGATGTTATTACGCTTGATCGCATTGCGTGCCATGTCAAGGCAAGCAGCAAAAAGCGCGTATTTGAATTGTTGGGTGAGTTGCTGGCGGGCAGCCAATCAGGACTGACGCAGGCAGAAATCGTCGATAGCCTGCTTGCGCGTGAACGGCTGGGCTGCACTGGGTTGGGGCATGGGGTGGCGATTCCCCACGGCCGCCTCAAGAAGATCGACAAGGCGCTGGGCGCCTTTATACAACTCGAAAAAGGCATAGACTTCGACGCCAGTGACAACCAGCCGGTGGACTTGCTGTTTGTGTTGCTGGTGCCGGAAAAATCAACGGAGGAGCATCTGCAGTTACTCGCCCAACTGGCGGAGATGTTCAGCGACGAGGGGCTGCGCGAGAAACTGCATTGCGCCCAGACACGTGATGAGCTGTGCGATTTGGTCACCCACAGACCACCTTCCGATATGCAGCTCACGATGCATGCCTGATTTTTATGCCTACCCCCCTCACCGCTGGAACCCTGTTTGACATCCACCGCGAAAAACTCGCGCTGGAATGGCTGGCGGGTCAGACGGGGGAGGGGCGGGCCGTAGAGCTGGAAAAGCGGCGCTATGCCACCGGCCTATCCCCGGATTCTTCCTGGGGTTCTTCATCCGGCCCTGCCGTGGTAGGGCACCTTAATCTTATTCATCCTAACCGCATCCAGGTGCTGGGGCGCTCGGAGTGCGACTACTTGCGGGGGCTGGGAAAGAATTCGCACGACGACGCCATCAAGCACTTGTTCGATTATGCCCCTGCTGCGGTGATTGTCGCCGACGGACAACCGGCCGAACAGGAACTGAAACAATACGCCGAGCGTACCGCCACGCCGCTATTTGCATCACGCCTGTCGAGCGACAAAATAGTCGATCACCTGCATTATTATCTGGTCAACTTTCTGGCCGACAAAACCACCCTGCACGGCGTCTTCATGGAAGTGCTGGGGATCGGCGTGCTGCTTACCGGCGATAGCGGTGTGGGCAAAAGCGAGCTTGCGCTGGAGCTGGTGAGCCGTGGCCATTGCCTGATCGCCGATGATGCGCCTGAATTCTCGCATATCGCCCCCGACACGCTGGACGGTACCTGTCCCGAGTTGCTGCGCGATTTCCTTGAGGTGCGCGGGTTGGGGGTGCTCGATATCCGCGCCATGTTCGGCGACAGCGCGATAAAACAAAGTGAGCGCTTGCGGCTGATCGTTCATTTGCGGCGCATGACAGACGAAGAGGTGTACAAAATGGATCGCCTGCGCGGTGAGCACAGCGTCCGCACCGTGCTGGAGGTCGAGATCCCGCAAATCCTGTTGCCGGTGGCGCCGGGGCGCAATCTTGCCGTACTGGTGGAGGGCGCCGTGCGCAACCACATCCTGTCGCTTGGCGGCTATCATGCCGCCAAGGCCTTTATGGAGCAGCAGCGACACATCATGGCGCAGCAGCCGGCATGAAGCTACTGATCATCAGCGGGCTGTCCGGTTCCGGCAAGAGCATTGCACTGCATGCGCTGGAAGACCTGGACTATTACTGTATCGACAACCTTCCGGTGGGATTGCTGCCAGCCTTCGCCGCACAAATGAAAAGCGCGGCCGGACGTCTCCCCAAAGACGCCGCGGTCGGCATCGACGCGCGCAACCTTTCCGCAGATTTTTTGCACTTCCCGGAAATATTGAAAGACATCGAGGCACAGGGGCTGGCATGCGAGATATTTTTTCTCGATGCCGATGATGCCACCCTGCTCAAACGCTTCAGCGAAACACGCCGCAAACACCCGTTGACCAGCGGTGATGTATCGCTCGCGGAAGCGATTCGCGCCGAACGCAGGCTGCTTGAACCCATCGCCGGCCGCGCCGATTGGCACATTGATACCGGCCGCACCAATGTCCATCAGTTGCGCAACATGATTCAGGCGCGCGTCGCAAATCGCACCGCCTTGTCGCTGCTGTTTGTGTCGTTCGGCTATAAGCACGGGTTGCCGGTGGACGCCGATTTTGTATTCGATGTGCGCTGCCTGCCCAATCCCCACTGGGAAGCACACCTGCGCTCGTTGACGGGGTTGGACACAGGGGTCGCGGCATTTCTGGAAAATCAGCCGCTGGTTGCGCAAATGCTGGGGGATATGAAAGTATTCCTGGAAACCTGGATTCCCCGTTTCGAGGCGGAGAATCGCAGCTATATTACCGTGGCGGTCGGCTGCACCGGCGGCCAGCACCGCTCGGTTTATCTGGTTGAGCAGCTGGCGGAATATTTTCTTCGCACGCGCGATAGTGTACTGACCCGCCACAGGGAGCTGACATAATGATCGGATTATTGCTCATCACGCATAACCGGATCGGTGACGAATTGTTGAAAACCGCCACGGGGATGCTCGGCATGTGCCCAGTTATGACGGTAGCCTTGCCAGTGACACCGGAAAACGATCCCGATGTTGTTTTAAACGAGGCGCGGCGTAACGTGACGAAACTCAATCAAGGCGCTGGCGTGCTTGTGCTGACGGATATCTATGGTTCAACGCCGAGCAACATTGCCGTGCAGTTGACTGACGATAATCAGGTTCGGGTTATCGCCGGCGTCAATCTGCCGATGCTGGTGCGGGTGCTCAACTATCCCCGTCTGAGCCTCGATGAGCTGGTCAACAAGGCGTTAAGCGGCGGGCGGGATGGTATCCTGCTGAGCAGCCCCAGTTCGGAGACTTAGAACCCCTATGCTGCGCAAGGAAGTCACGATCATCAACAAGCTGGGGCTGCATGCGCGCGCCGCCTCGAAATTCGTTACCCTGGCGTCGGGGTTCGAGAGCGATATCCGCCTGGCGCGGGGCAGCCGCGAAGTGAACGGCAAAAGCATCATGGGAGTAATGATGCTGGCCGCAGGGCGCGGCACGTCCCTGGAAATCATAGCCGATGGTGCGGACGAGGCAGACGCCATTAGCTTGCTTGAGGATTTGATAAAAATGCGCTTTGGTGAAGAGGAATAACAGATCAGATAGGCGCGGTTTCAATTTTAACTGGGTATTCTTGCGATCATGGGATTGACGCTGACAGGGGTGGGGGTATCCAGAGGGATTGCGATAGGCAATGCCTACCTGTTGCAGCCTGAATCACCCGAAATCACGGAATATGCTCTACCGAAACACCTTATCGCTGAAGAGGTGGCGCGCTTCAAGGCCGCGCTGGACACCGCCAGGCAACAACTCAGCGCGATCCGCAAGCAGATTCCGCGCGGCACCCCGGCAGACATCGCCGCCTTTATTGAAACCCATGTATTGATGCTCGAAGACAGCGCATTGGCGGATGCGCCAGTGAAGCTGATTAAGACCCGGCAGTGCAACGCCGAGTGGGCGCTCAAGCAGCAGCGCGACATCCTGGTAAGCGTATTCGAAGCCATGGATGACCCCTACCTGCGCACGCGCAAGGATGATGTGGATCATGTCGTCAACCGTATTCAGCGGATTTTGCTCAACCAGCCAGCCCATCCCCTGGAGTTTTCTGACGGCCGGTTAAAGGGCGTCATCGTTGTTACCGGAGATATCTCCCCGGCGGATCTGCTCTTGATGCAGCATCAGGGTGTTGCCGCATTTATCACCGAAGCGGGTGGCCCCACCTCCCACACCACCATCCTGGCCCGTAGCCTGGGCATCCCCGCGGTCATTGGGGTCGCACATGCGCGGCGCAATATACCGCCTGGCTCCCGGCTGGTCATGGATGGCCAGCAAGGGACCATACTGGTGGATTCCGATGCGCAATCGATGCGCTATTTCCGCAGCAAACAGCGCGAAGATAAACGTCACCTTGCGGCACTTTCCAGATTCAAAAAACAGCCCGCGGTAACGCGCGACGGCTGGTCGATTACATTGCGCGCCAATGTTGAGCTACCCGAGGATATCCAGGCCATCAAGCGCACGGCAGCGGCAGGCGTAGGCTTATACCGCACCGAATTTCTTTTTATGAATCGCCCGGACATCCCCGACGAAGAAGAGCAGCTCCGCGCTTATGTGCATATAGTACGGGCTGCACGGGGAGCGCCAGTCACAATCCGCACCCTCGATCTTGGTGCCGACAAGATGCCAGGCGGCGGGCAGCAGATGGCCCTATCCGCCACGCATTCCGCGCTGGGGTTGCGGGCGATACGCCTGTGCCTGAATGAACCGTCCCTGTTCCGTCCGCAATTGCGCGCCATCCTGCGCGCCTCGGCATATGGGCGTGTACGCATGATGATCCCCATGCTATCGAGCCTGCCGGAGCTTCACCAGGTATTACAACTTGTGCAAGATGTCAAAAACGAACTAAAAGGACAAGGCCTTAAATTCAACGATAACATGCGCTTGGGCGCTATGGTCGAGGTGCCTGCCGCCGCTCTCGTCGCCGAAAGCCTGGCGCGCCACCTCGACTTTCTCTCCATCGGCACCAATGATTTGATTCAGTACACGCTTGCCACCGACCGTACCAATGAGGCGGTTAATTATATCTACGACCCGCTCCACCCCGCCGTGCTACGCTTGATTGACATGACCCTCCGCGCCGGGCGCAACGTCGGTATCCCGGTGGCGATGTGCGGCGAGATGGCCGGAGATGCGCGTTATACCCGCTTGCTGCTCGGCATGGGATTGAACGAGTTCAGCATGCATCCTTCCATGCTGCTGGAAATAAAAAGCATCATCCACGCCAGCCGGTTGACTGAGTTGGCCAAAATGGCGCGCAAGGTGCTGAAATGCAGTGATGCTGGGGAGATTCGCGCGCTGATCGAAAAAATCAATGCGCTCGAAGTGTAGCGGTTGCCGGGGCCGGGTAATCGCTTCATCCTGAAAAACCCGGTTATCCACGATAAGTCACTGAATAAACAACCCCGCCCCAGGGGCGGGGTTGTTTATTCATATCGCAACGCCACCACCGGTCGCATTGCTGCGGCGCGGCGAGCGGGGTAATAGCCAGAGAGTACGCCAACGCCGATGGAGACCATCAGGGCAACAGCCACCATGGCCACAGAAGGCGTCAGGGGGAAGCCTGTCGCCAGCGCCAAACCGTAGCTCGCCAGCGTCCCCGCCAGCAGACCCAGCACGCCGCCGATAGTGGAGATGAATACCGCCTCGGCGAGAAACTGTAGCAGAATGTCCCGCCTGCGCGCGCCGATAGCTTTGCGCAGGCCGATCTCACGGGTGCGTTCCAGCACCGATGTGCTCATGATATTCATGATCCCCAGGCCGCCCACCAGCAGCGAAACGGAGGCCGCCACCACGCCGATCAGGGACACACCTTGCAGGATGCGGTTGGCGGTGTCGATATACTGCGCCATGGTCTCGCCTTTATAGGAAAACCGCTCACCATGGCGGCGCTTGAGGGTGTTTCTGATCTGCGCAACAGCGATGTCGGCCTGATCCTGGCTGACAGCCTCGGCCTGCAGCCAATGGATTTCTTTCTTGCCGAGCTGCTGCTGATACAGGGTGTAGGGTATCAGGATGCGATTGTTGGCGTCCTGCCCGCCGACGGAGCCGATGCTGGCGAGAAAGCCACGGCTTTTAGCCTTCAATACGCCAACCACCGTATATTTTTGTTGCCCGATGCGGATCTCCTTGCCGATCGGGTTCTGGCTCGCGCCGAACAGATCGGCGTGCGGCGTCGGCCCGATGATAGCCACAGGCCGACGCCGCTCCTCGTCCTCGAAGCGGAAGGAACGGCCCATGACCAGCGTGTCGTTGGTGATTGTTGTGTACTCGCTGCCCACGCCTTCCACGCTGGCGTTGCTGTAACGATTGCCGGCACGGATTATCTGGCGCTTACCGAAGTCATGTATCCCCGGGCTGACCCGGCTCACTGCGGGACAGCAACCGGAACGGATGGCGGCATAGTCGTCGTTGTCGATGCCGGTACCCATGCGCACCACGCGGTGCGGGTCTTTGTCCTGCCGGTCGCGGAACACCCACACCGACCTGAGGCCGAAGGTCTCCAGCTCGGAAAACACCAGATAATGACCGCCCTTGCTTATCGTACCCACCGCCATCACGGCGGTGATGCCGACCGCGATACCGAGAACGCTCAATACGCTGCGCAGCCAGTTGTCCTTGAGGGCCCACCAGGCCTGGCTGGCAATATCGCGCAGATAACCGACGCGCAGGGATGCGCTAGTGCCGCAGGAGGCAGGATGCCGGGAGCGGCCGAAGAGCTTGATCATCGACGCTCGTCCTTTTCCATCAGGCCATCGCGTAGACGTATAGCGCGCTGCGCGTAGGCAGAGATTTCGTCCTCATGCGTTACCATCACCACGGTTTTACCCTGCCGATGCAGATGGGAAAACAGACGCATGATGTCATGGCCGGAGGCGGAATCGAGACTTCCGGTAGGTTCATCGGCGATGATGATGTCGGGTCCGGTGATTAGCGCACGTGCAATCGCCACGCGCTGCTGCTGCCCGCCGGACAGCTTGGCGGGCGAGTGCGCCGCGCGGTCTTCCAGACCAACGTTTTGCAGTGCCGCATGGGCTCGGCGCAAGCGCTCGGCGGGCGCAACCCGGCTGTAGATCATCGGCAGCTCCACGTTGCGCAGCGCGTTGATGCGCGGGATGAGATTGAACGACTGAAATACGAATCCCAGGCGCTGGTTGCGGATCGCCGCCAGCTCATCTTCCGAAGCCGCCTCGATGGCCACGCCCCCCAACGTATAACTGCCTTCGTCAATGGTATCCAGGCAGCCGATGATATTCAGCAGCGTGGACTTGCCTGAGCCGGACGGCCCCATGATGGCGACAAACTCCCCGGCGCCGATATGCAGCGATATATCCTTCAATACCGGCAATGCCACCTCACCGAGACGGTAAGATTTGCTGACGCCTTGCAGATCGATCATTACGGTTTCTTTCGACGCACGGGGATGTGCTAGTGCCGCAGGAGGCGGGATGCCGGGAGCGGCTTACCATCCACCACCCGCACCCGGTCACCCTCGTTCAGGGTGATGCCTTCGGGGAGGATCACCCGCTGCCCCTGTGCGACCCCTTGCAGTATCTCGGCATGGGTCAAGTCCTCCATGCCGGTGATGATGGGCAATAACTTCGCGCGTCCCTGCTCGATCACCGCCACCCAGGTTTTATCATCCTTGTTGATCAATGCGCCAAATGGCACTTTGAGGGTGCTGGTCTTCGCTGCGGTGCGGATTTTCACGTCCACCTGCTGCCCAAGACGCAATGACGGCGCTACGCGGCTGAGGCTGATGCGCACATTGACGATATTGGCGGCTTCTTCCTTTTCCACGGCGGGCGCAAGGCGGATGACCCTCTCCGGCCATTGCCGCCCCGGAAACGCATCACTCGATACCGTGACTTCCTGCCCCACCACAACGCTGGCACTATCATCGGCATCGACCTTCACCTCGATCTCGCGGCTGCCAAGATCGGCCAGCGTGAACAGGGGATCAGGCGGCACAATCCACTGGCCAACCCGCGCCGGATTTGTGGTCACCAGTCCGTCAAAAGGCGCCACCACGTTCAACTTCGTAAGCTGAATCTGTGCCAGACGCAGATCCGCCGCAGCCACACCCTCCTTGGCCTGCGCGCTGCCCAATTGCGCCTCAGCATCCTCCAGTTTCTGTCGCGGCTCGATGCCGGTGGGCGTCAGCAGCCGCAACCGCTCGACGGTGCGCACCACCTGCGCCACCTCGGCCTGAGCCAGTCTCAAGGCCGCCTCGGCCCTGCCGGCCTGCGCAGCAGCCTCGCGGCCATCCAGCCGCGCCAGAATCTTCCCTGTGGAAACGCTCTGCCCTTCCTTGACGTAAACCTCCGTCACCTGCCCCGTCACCTGGGAGGTCAGTTTCACCTCGTGCCCACTGATCACCTTGCCGGTGACCGTAAGAAAAACCGACAGTGGCCCCTGTTCCACCACAACGGTCTTGACCAGTGCGCCCTCGGCGGCGTTAAACTTCCACATAGCGAACGCCCCAAGAACGCTCGCCAATATAATACCGATAATGATAATTTTGCGCATGAGAGCCGAGGCTTTATATCTGGGGTTCTTCTTAAATTAACAAAATGCTTGGGGTTTTTCCGGAGTCCGGCAGTGTTACCCCAACGTTTAGCACCAGAGGCCCGATAACCTTAATTGAAGTGAACGTTGCGCCGCCGGATCGGACAGGTGTGCATGAGTATAGCCTTCTACGAGATTTCCACTCCAAGGGAACGCAACGATGCGGTGCTATCCATCACCGTTATGGGGATTTTTACTATATCTTTTAAGAAGATGTGAATTGGAGAGTTGCCTTCGCCCCTGTAAGCCTGTTAGAGTTCAAATGGGGTAAATTATTAGCCTCATATTCCCAAGGTGTTTGCCTGCTTGGGTGTTATGTTTCTTGGGACTTATCTGAATAACTATAGTAACTTAAGGAGATGAACAATGATACACCATTCCAGCATTGAGCAAGCAGCAAAGGCTTGGATCAACCCTCGCATTATGGCGACCGTAGAGACTCCTGGGACTCCGATCGATACGGAGAGCCTCTTCGGTCTCTTCGATCGTTACAACTCCACCACTTATTACGCTGGCGGCGGTGGCGGTAAGGGGGGTGGACTGGCTAGCGGGGGCAGCACCAAGTGTTGCGCCAGCGGGACTTGCGACATCTTCGCCTAGTTGATTCGGGGCGAAATCACGAGCACCTCGCCACCTCTTAACGGGTGGCGGGGCGCACGTGGTGTGTAGGTTTCCGTTGCACAAGTCGCCCATACGCATATCAACTTTACTCGTAAGGAATTTATTCATGTCTACAACAGAGGACTATTGCACTTACACCACCT
>JACPOZ010000001.1 GCA_016191235.1 Gammaproteobacteria bacterium | reverse complement strand
GATTTCCACGCCATGAAATGTCCTAAAACCAAAGGATTTTCTGGAGGTCAGTTTTGCCTTGGTATTGAATCCCTCCACGACACCGCTGGAGAGTTGCCCTTTGGCCCGGAACCAGTTGAGCAACAACTCCCGATGACCACGTAGCCTCCGCGCCACTTTCTTCATCGGTTCAATCTTCGATCGCATCGTCTTCGTGCACCATTTATCCAGAAACTGCCCTGCCCAATGAGGAGAGAGGTAGCCCCAGAAGAGCTGGAACTCCTCCTTCAGCAGATAGCCCCTGATCGATTTGAGGTTGTACTGGAGCAGCTCGGACAGTCGGATCTCCTGTTTGTCGCTGAGGTTCTCCGGTCGCTTGAGCAGCAGCCAGCGGCTCTTGGTGAGCACCGGCTCGTAACCCTTGGCCTTCATCTCCCTGGCCTCCTGGGCGCGCACTTCGTCGATCGCTTTGCCAAGGTGGGCCATGATGTGGAAACGATCGAGGATGTGCAGCGCTCCCTCGGCTTTCTTGGCGATCACTTTCAGATACGGTTTCCACATGTCGCTGCAGATGTATTTCAGATCACCACTGCGTTCCTTGCCAAACCAGCGAAAGAACCGCAACAGTGTCTTGACGGTGCGTTTCTCGCCTATCCACAACAGCCGTTTACAATGGCTGTCGATTTGATAAACCAGCGTGAGATAACGATGACCGCGCTGCCAGGCGATCTCATCCACGCCAATGGAGTGGATGCCGGTGAGGTCCTGGTGGGCGCGGCCCCACTCGACGGCCATCTCCACGGAGCGGAAGACGCTTTCCCATGAGGCGTGGAATATCTCTGCGGTCTCATCCCATTGTCTCTCGCTGATGGTTGTTTCGCAACTCCATCTTCTCAGAGATTGGGCGGGATGCCCTGCTTTTATGACTATTATCGCGCTTACGCCCGCAAAATCTGGCTCAATTTACCCACAGATTTTGCTGAGGAGCCTATTTTTACCAGATCAACAAAACGCAGACCGTTAAATTCACCATCGAGTCCATCGAGCGGCGCGTCATAGACCCGGCGGCCGATACGCGCATCACGCACAATCGCTTCGCCTCAACCGGCGGTGTCACGGCCATTCCCAGCGCTGTGCTCGCCACCGACACGAATCGTCTCAAGATCGAAGAGACAGCCCGCGCCAGCGTGTTGGCACAGCAGCGTGCGACAGATGCCGCAGGCGTGAATACTTTCAGGTTGGCTGCGGGACTGTCCATCGGTGGCGCGTCCACCATCGAGCCGATTCCCGAAGCGACGCGGTTCAAGGCGCTCAGCTACGTCGATGAGCGCCTGATCAAGGAAGGGCTGCTGGATAAAACCGGCAAGCTCTCCGACGAGATCAAAAAGCGTTTCTCATATGAGCGGCGCAGTTCATTGCCCACGCCCGGACTGCTAGTGAAAGGCTGCCTCGATGACTGCAATATCTGCGAGTCGGCGGTGGAGAAGGAGGTCGAGCTTGGCCTGGAGCGGGCGGCACTTGAAAATGAGTTGCTGAAAAAGAAGATCGAGCTTCTGGAAAAATCCCAGGAGTATCGCTGCTGCCCGGTGTTGCCCGAGCCGACAGCGTGAGCGGGATGATTCTGCAGTAGGTAAAAGTGGCGGAACCCTGTTTCACTTTCACGTCGAGAAAGGTGAAACGTCTGTTTACTTCGCGGCGGACCAAGCCCGGAATCGCCGGTATGTCAAAAACGATGGGAGCGACGGAAAAACCTGTGGAGATCCGTATGGATGAGGTGATGCGGATAGAGGGAGTATGAAATCAGCAGAACACCCTCTCCCGCTTGCGGGGAGAGCGCAGCGAGGGGGGCGTAGCCGTTGGGGTGAGGGTGGTGCCCTGGGGTTCAGCCCGTGCGGCGTATCCCTGCCGCGCTGGCGACCGATACCTCAGCGGCGGGGTCCTTGGTGTTGTGTTCCACCCAGCGCTCACCGGCAGGGGTCGATTCACGCTTCCAGAACGGCGCGCGTTCTTTCAGGTAGTTGATCACGAAGCGGCAGGCGTCGAAGGCGTTGGCGCGGTGGGCTGACCATACCGCGACCAGTACGATAGCGTCGGAAGGTTTGATCTCGCCGTAGCGGTGCGCCACCAGGATGTCAATTACGTCCCATTTTTCAGCGGCTTCCTGGCATACCTTTTCGATATGGCGCTCGGTCATGCCCGGATAGTGATCCAGGTACATCGATGACACGCTGTGACCGTCATTGTAGTCACGCATGGTGCCGACGAAGGTCACAATGCCCCCGCACTTGCTGGCATCAAGAGTGGCTTGATGAGCTGCGGTGAGCTGGCAGGGATCGAAGGACTCCTCTTGAACCAGGACTGTAATGCCGGTTTTTGCGCTCATGATCAGCCTCCCGTGACAGGCGGAAAGAAGGCGACTTCGTCACCGTTTTTCACGGTTGCGGCACCGTCCGTATATTCCATGTTGACGGCAATCAACGTGCTGCCGGGCAAATCCTGGCCGGAGGAGACCTTTTTCCAAAGGTCTGCAACGGTAACAGTGTCGCCATCAACCGAGACGGTGTCCTCGGCGCGTCCCATACGGTCACGCATGCTGGCAAAATAACGTATTTTGATGTTCATGGTCAGCCCTCGAATGCGTTAGCCTTGTGCGGCCCTGGTCCAGGTTCCGGATTTTCCGCCGGATTTTTCCAGCAAGCCGATGTCCTGCATCACCATGCCACGGTCTACCGCTTTGCACATGTCGTAGATGGTTAGCAGCGCGATCTGCACTGCGGCAAGCGCCTCCATTTCCACCCCGGTTTGTCCGCCGCAACGGACGGCCGCGCGGCAATACACTGCATTTTTATCCGGCTCCGGGATCAGGTCGATCTCGACTGCGGTCAAGTTAATGGGATGGCATAATGGAACCAGATCCGGCGTTCTCTTTGCGCCCATGATGCCGGCAACGCGCGCGATGCCCAATACATCCCCTTTTTTGTGGGTACCCTGCATGATCATTTCCAGGGTCTTTGGGTTCATATAGATGCGGCCTTCGGTGACGGCCTCGCGCTGGGTTACGGCCTTGGTGCCAACGTCCACCATATGGGCCTCGCCCTTGGCGTTGAAATGGGTAAATTCATTTTCCATCGTGCTGTTCACCTGCTTGATATTTGGTCGGAATCTTGATTGTAGTGTGCCCCTTGCCTTTTGAACAAGGGAAGGGACTTATGTGGGGTGTCCGTCCGCCCTCAGCCGCCGATCTGGGTCATGCTGCCGCGGTGCGGAGAAAGGCTGACTTTAGCGTCGGACCGTTTTTTGGACTCATAACCGTCGATGGCCTTATCGGCGAATGCCTTGCGGAACAGCGCGATCATGTCATCATCCGTGCCGCCTTGGCGCATGACTTCCCTGAGGTTGTATTCGTCATCGGAGTACAGGCAGTTGCGTATGCTGCCGTCGGCGGTGACGCGGATGCGCGAGCAATTGCCGCACAGGCTGCGGGTGAAGGCGGGAATGACTGCGATCTTGCCTGCCCAGCCGGGAACCTTGAAGATGTGATGCTCGGTGCGCGTTCCCGGCGCAGGGCCGACATCGGGATAAAGCGAATGAATACGCGCAACAATGCTTTCTGCGCTGGCGAAATGGTCTCCGCTGCCCCAGATCTGCTCTGCATCGAACGGCATGAATTCAATAAAGCGCACCGTGACGGCGTGATCCTTGGTGTAGGCGGTAAACTTTTCCAGTTCGTCTTCGTTGAAGCCGCGCATCAGCACTACATTGACCTTGACGCGGGGGAAACCCATATCCAGCGCCAACTGGATATTGTCGAGCACCGTATTGACGCCGGTGCGGCGCGTGATGCGCATGAAGCGGTCGGCGTCCATGCTGTCCAGGCTGAGGTTAAGTCCGGTGAGCCCGGCATTCAGCAGGTCTTTGGCGTAGCGGTGCAACAGTAGGCCGTTGGTGGTGAGATGCACCCCTTTGATGCCTGGGGTTGATGCCGCGCCTGCGACGAGATCGACGATATCCTTGCGGATGGTCGGTTCGCCCCCGGTAAAGCGCACCTTTTTTATGCCGATCTTGGCAAGCACCGAAATGATGCGCATGGTTTCTTCAGCATTCAGGACGGAGTCCTTGTGCTTGAATTCGACACCTTCTTCCGGCATGCAGTACGTACAGCGCAGGTTGCATCGATCCGTGACGGCAATGCGCACATAATCAAATGTACGTCCAAAGGCGTCTTGCAGGGGCGGAAGCGATGCCTTCTGGACGCTGGCGGGCGCCGCCTGTGGAGCCACACTCAAGTTGTCATTAGCAAGGATAGAGCTATTCTGGAGCACGGTTTTGTCTCCTCAGGGTTAGTTGAGTGGGTTTCGCTGTCACGCGAATAACCTAGTAATATAGTCAGATTTTACCAACATACACGAAAATCCTGCAATATTCCAACATGGCTGCTCAGATATTTGATGATTACTGATTTTTTGGGCATGCTTGATGTCATTTCTTTCTCGCAAGGTCGTATCGCGTTAGTATCTAGCCTAACTTATGTATCGGTTATCCTTGTGTTATGTTTTAGTTATTTTTTATATCATGAAGGATCTTGGTGAGTTTTTCGCTCCTTACAAGCTCCCTGCTTTACCCCGACCCGGTTTTTGTACCATAAATTCATGCCATTTTATAGGTTGCCGATGGTTTAATTTTTGGTTTTTTGTTGCTGGCGAGCAGGATGGTGCGTGCGCTGCTGAGCGTTTCACCGAAAAAAGCGATTGTAATATAAAGTATTAGCTATTTTAAAGAGGGATATGGTATGAAAAATGCTGTTCATTCGAACGGGTGGGTTGCCAAGGGACCTCTGGATATTGCGCGGTCTCACCCGTCGGTGGCCGTTCACAACAATAAAATTTACACGTTTGGCGGCGGTGGCGTGAATTTCGCTAGCATGAACTTGACCCGGATGTATGATCCTGCCGCTGGGGTCTGGGAAAAGCGCGCGGACATGCCTACCTTGAGGTCGGGGACGGTGGCGGTCACTGTTGATGACCGCATTTATGTGATGGGCGGGGGCTTCAAGCAGCCGAACGGGACATTCCGGTTCTTGACCGATGTCGAGATTTATTACCCTGAGCGTGATGTGTGGGAGCGTGGCCCTGATCTGCTGATGCCGCATGATTACCCTGCGGTGGCATATCTCGATGGTGGTATCTATGTAATGGGTGGGCACCATCCGGGCGCCACGGAGGGAGGGCCGCAAACCGATCCAGGCTTTGATTTCTGTGAGCGTCTGGATATTGCGAGAGGGGTTTGGGAGGAGATCGCCCCCTTGCCAACGCCCAGGTTCGCACTTACCGCCGTCGTCTCCGGGGGGAAGATATTGACGATGGGCGGCGTGGCCTTCAGCAGCAAGGGTTTCAATAACTTCGATTTCGTGGAATCCTATGATCCGGCGCAGGGTGCATGGGCAAGAGATGCGACGTTTGTCTTGCCGTGGACTGCCGCGGGTCTGGGTGCCTGCATCCTGGATGGGCAAATCTTCATCTTTGGCGGGTACAGCGGCGATGGCATCCATGACCGCGCCGCCTATTATGACGCAGTAACAGGTGTGTGGCATCAGGTCGGCCCCATGCCGGGCACGCTGGCCGCCATGGGGGTTGCGGTGGTAGGGAAATCTGCCTATTTGATAGGCGGATGGGCCGATAACGCGCGCGTCCCGGTGGATGCTTTTTATGTCTATACGCGCAGTTTAAGTGTGCTCTGCTGTGAATGATGGGCAGTTAAGGCGCTACAGCCGTCATATTCTGTTGCCGGAGATCGACTTTGCGGGGCAGGAAAAATTGCTGCGCGCGCGGGTGCTGGTGATCGGCGTGGGTGGCCTGGGTTCGCCGGTGGTTATGTATCTGGCGAGTAGCGGCGTCGGTCATGTGGTGATCAGCGACGATGACCAGGTCGATCTTACCAATCTCCAGCGCCAGATTGCCCACCGCACTGCTGACGTGGGGCGCGACAAGGTCAGCTCCGCCAGGGACGCCATGCTGGCGCTCAATCCGGGCATCGAAGTCATTACTATCAATGCGCGTCTGGCCGGAGAGGCATTGCGCGAGCAGGCGCGGCTCGCTGATGTGGTGGTGGATGCCAGCGACAATTTCGCCACGCGCTTTGCGCTCAACGAGGCCTGCGCGATGGAGCGGACGCCCCTCGTCTCCGGTTCCGTGATCCGCATGGAAGGGCAGGTGACGGTGTTTCGCGCAGACCAGCCTGGTAGCCCTTGCTACCGCTGTTTGTACAAGGAGGATGGGGAAGCCGCCGAGACGTGTGGCCAGAGCGGCGTGTTTGCCCCCGCCGTCGGCATCATCGCCAGCATCCAGGCTGCGGAAACCCTCAAGCTATTGCTCGGTATTGGCGATACGCTGGCCGGGCGCTTGATGCTGCTTGATGCGCTGGCCATGCGCTGGCGAACAGTCCGGCTATCCCAGGATCCGGATTGTCCGGTTTGTTCCATGCGACAGACGGGCGACAAGCATAAATCTTTGCATCCCTGATGTTTTGGGATTAGAATTGGCGGTTTAATCGGTCACGTGCGGTGCCCGAGTACGGTTTCTTTCCAGATTTATATTGATTTGTATCCATTTTTAATTTTTTGAGGTTTATAGATGCCATTAGTTCGCGTAAGAGAGAACGAGCCGTTTGAAGTCGCTTTGCGTCGTTTCAAGAGAACATGTGAAAAGGCCGGCACATTGGCTGACGTGCGCGCTCGTGAGTTCTATGAGAAGCCAACCTCAGTGCGCAAGCGCAAGGCGGCGGCGGCGGTGAAGCGGCAGCTCAAGAAGTCCTCGCGCGATATTACCAAACGGGTTCGCATGTACTAAGGCTTTTTTCTGGCAGGCTACAGGGGACGGACTTCATGCCCGCTCCTGCGTGGGGGTATTATGGCGAGCGGTGAGCAGAGCCTGAAGCAGCGCATCGAAGAAGACATGAAGTCTGCGATGCGCGCCAAAGAGAAAGAGCGCCTGGGAGTGATTCGCCTGATCCTGGCGGCGCTCAAGCAGCGCGAAGTTGACGAGCGCATCTCTCTTGATGATGCGCAAGTCCTTGCCATACTTGACAAGATGATCAAGCAGCGGCGTGACTCTTTCAGCCAGTATGAGGCGGCGGGACGCGCCGAGCTTGCCGCGCAAGAGGCTTTTGAGATCGGTCTGATCCAGGAATACCTCCCTGCGCAGCTCAGCGAGGCGGAGATCGACGCCCTGATTGACGAGGCGGTAGCCACCAGCGGCGCCGCTTCGGCCAAAGATATGGGCAAGATCATGGCGGCGCTCAAGCCGCGCGTTCAGGGTCGTGCCGATATGGGCGTGGTGGGCGCCAAGATCAAAACCAGATTGGCTGCGTTGTTTCCATCTGTTTGATAATTCAGAACAACCTCGTTCGAGGTTGTTCTGAATTATTGTTTTCAATCTCCATCTCCCTCTATAGTGTGTGGAATCTCTAAGTTTCTGTCGGCCTGACTTTACAGGCAGACGGCGAGGCGCTGGAGGCTTACAATAGCGCATGGCAGGCAGGATTCCCCAGCAGCTTATCGATGAGTTAATGGCGCGCGTCGATATCGTCGATGTGATCGACGCACGCGTCCCTTTGCGTAAGGCGGGCAGCAACTACACGGCGCGCTGCCCGTTTCACGACGAAAAGACCCCTTCCTTTACCGTCAGCCCCGAAAAACAGTTCTATCATTGCTTCGGTTGCGGCGCTCACGGCACCGCCATCGGCTTTTTGATGGAATACGAGCGCATGGATTTTGTCGAAGCCGTCCATGATCTTGCGGCGCGCGCCGGGATGCAAGTGCCGCAAACGGCCACGGATTCTGTTGTGGCCGCCAAGGGCAAGGATCTGTATGAGCTGCTTGTCCAGGCCTCCGTTTTTTACCGGCGGCAGCTACGTGAACATCCCCAGGCGCGGCGTGCTGCCGATTACTTGAAGGGGCGGGGGCTGAGTGGCGAAATCGCCGCCGAATTCGACATCGGCTTTGCCCCGCCGGGTTGGGATAACCTGCTGCGCGCACAGGGGGGTAATCCCGCATCCCAGGCGCGGTTGGCGGAGGCGGGCTTGCTGATAGAGAAAGAGGGTGGCGGTTATTACGACCGTTTCCGCGACCGCATCATGTTCCCTATCCGTGATGCGCGTGGCCGCGTCATCGGCTTCGGCGGGCGGGTGCTGGGAGACGATACGCCCAAGTATCTCAATTCGCCCGAGACGCCGGTGTTCCACAAGGGTCGTGAGCTCTATGGTTTGTATGAGGCGCGCAAGGCGTCGCGCCAGCTTGACCGGCTGCTGGTGGTGGAGGGTTACATGGATGTCGTGGCGCTGGCGCAGTTCGGCATTCGCAATGCGGTGGCAACCCTGGGCACCGCCATCACGCGCGAGCACCTTGAACGCATCTTCCGTGTCGTCCCCGAGGTGGTGTTTTGTTTTGACGGCGACCGCGCCGGGCGCGATGCGGCGTGGCGGGCGGTGCAAAACGCCCTGCCGCTGATGTCCGATGGGCGAACTGCGCGCTTCATGTTTCTGCCCGAAGGGGAGGACCCGGATACGCTGATCCGCAAGGAAGGTCAAGGGGGCTTTGAGGCGCGCATTGAGAACTCTGTCCCACTTTCGATATTTTTTTATACCAGCCTGACCAAACAGGCCGATATATCAAGCATGGATGGGCGCGCCCGGTTGGTGGAACTTGTGCGCCCCCTGTTGTCCAATGTGCCGGAGGGTGCGTTCAAGCACATGATGATGGCGCGGCTGGCTGAAATCGCGCGCATGGATGCCGTGGTGCTTGCGGGCATCGTGGGCGGCGGCAAGGCCGAGACCAAGGCGCCGCGACGGCCCGCAGCCAAGCCGCCCAGACAGGTTGGCAGTCGTTCGCCAGTGCGCATGGCGATTGAGATACTGTTGTACAAGCCGGATCTGGCGCTTCAAGCGGGCGATGCAAGGTGGTTGCTGGAACTCGATGTCCCCGGAGTGCGTTTGTTGGTGGAATTGCTTGAATTATTGCATGCGCAGCCTCATTTAAAAGTTGGCGCCCTGCTGGAGCGCTGGCGCGATACCAAGGAAGGCCATTATCTGGCTACATTGGCGCAGTGGACGCCTTCAGTGTCAGAAGGCGTGGAGGCGGAGTTTCATGGTGCATTGCGGTGTCTGCGTGAACAGCGCATTGAGCAGTTTGTTGAGAGCCTGCTGCGCAAGGATAAGCTGGAGGGTCTGAGCGCTGAGGAGAAAAGCGAATTGGGCAGGCTGCTTTCGAGGGTCGAGCGTGCAGCGGCCAGCAAAAAAACGGACGGATGATTTTTTCTGCAAAAATCAAATGCTTTTGCATTCGATTTTTGAGTGGCACTTCCCTGTGCCGCGAAACCTCTGACTTTTTCAGAGGTTTCTTTGCATGACATGCAGCTTAGTGTAAGATAGAAAGTTATTTTTGCTGAGTTCAATTAACCTTAAACGTCAAGACTACTGGGTAAGTATGAATCAGGAACAGCAACAGTCACAGTTGAAACTATTGATCGCGAAAGGCAAGGAACAAGGGTTTCTTACCTACCGCGAGGTCAACGATCACCTGCCGGATGAGATCGTCGATCCTGAACAGATCGACGACATTATCGGCATGATCAATGACATGGGTATCCCGGTGCATGAAGTTGCGCCGGATGCCGATGCCTTGTTGCTGGCCGATACCGCCGTTGCCGCAGATGAGGATGCGGCAGAAGAAGCAGCGGCGGCGCTGGCGAGCGTCGATGGCGAATTTGGCCGCACTACCGACCCGGTGCGCATGTATATGCGCGAGATGGGAACGGTCGAGCTGCTTACTCGCGAGGGTGAAATCCAGATTGCCAAGCGTATCGAGGATGGTCTGGGCCAGGTGTTGTCCTCACTCGCCACCTACCCCGAGACGATTGCCGAGCTGATACGGCAGCATGACAGGGCGCAGGCCGGTGAGATTCGCCTTACTGAAGTGATACGCGGTTATGTTGATCCCGCTGTGGCTGAGGGTGATCTCCCCGCTGCAGAACTTGAAAAAGAACCCGAATTTGCCGTAGCAGCCGATATCCCCGACGATGATGAAGAGGAAACGGCGGATGTCGATGCCGAGCTGGATGAGGTTGATACCGGGCTGGATCCCGAAGAGGCTCGCGTGCGCTTTGCCAATCTGCGCGAGTTGCACGAGAAGTTCATGGCGGCATCCGGAAAGCACGGTAGAGGCCATGCCAAGTCCGTAAAATGCCGCCAGGAGCTTTCCGACGCGCTCCTGGAAATCAAGCTTGCCCCGCTTCAGATTGACCGTCTGGTCAACAGGCTGCGGGAAACGATGGATCGCATCCGCGCCCATGAGCGGGTGATTATGGACATCTGCGTGGGTCAGGCACACATGCCGCGCAAGGATTTCATTACCTCTTTCCCGGATAATGAAACGGATCTGGATTGGTTGACGCGGCAAATCAAGGCCAAGCGTGATTATTCACGGGTGCTCGAACAGCATGCCGAGGCTATTCTGGATGCGCAGAACCGGCTGATCGCCATACAGGATGAATGCGGGTTAGGCATCAATGAGATCAAGGATGTCAACCGCAAGATCTCCATCGGCGAAGCCAAGGCGCGGCGCGCCAAGAAGGAAATGGTCGAGGCTAACCTGCGTCTGGTGATTTCGATCGCTAAAAAATACACCAACCGCGGCTTGCAGTTCCTGGATCTGATCCAGGAAGGCAATATCGGCCTGATGAAGGCGGTGGATAAATTTGAATATCGTCGCGGTTACAAGTTCTCCACCTATGCGACATGGTGGATACGGCAGGCGATTACGCGTTCCATTGCCGATCAGGCGCGGACGATCCGCATTCCTGTGCATATGATTGAGACCATCAACAAGCTCAATCGTATTTCGCGCCAGTTGTTGCAGGAGATGGGGCGCGAACCCACGCCTGAGGAGCTGGCGGTCAAGATGGAGATGCCGGAGGATAAGGTGCGCAAGGTGTTGAAAATCGCCAAAGAGCCTATCTCCATGGAGACGCCGATTGGCGACGATGAAGACTCCCATTTGGGCGACTTCATCGAAGATCCGAACGTCATGTCCCCGCCGGATGCCGCCACTGTCGAAGGTCTGCGCGAAGCCACGCAGGGCGTGCTGGAAACGCTCACGGCGCGTGAAGCCAAGGTGCTGCGTATGCGCTTTGGTATTGATATGAATACCGATCATACGCTTGAAGAAGTCGGCAAGCAGTTTGACGTAACGCGCGAGCGCATTCGCCAGATCGAAGCCAAGGCATTGCGCAAGCTGCGCCATCCCAGCCGCTCCGAAAATCTGCGCAGCTTCCTGGATTAACCGGGCTAATCTCATCAGGCGGTGTTGTTATAGCCGCTTGATGAGATGTTTTTTTGCGCCTCCAGGATGACGAATACCCCGCTTCAGCGGTATACTCCTCTTCTACCCTGAAGGGGGACTCATAATCCCTTGGTCCTCGGTTCGAGTCCGAGCGGGCCCACCATAAAATCAAGTGCTTGCGATACTGAGCAAGCTTTTTCGTTTTTGCAGTGTCAACCGCGCGAGCGGGTTGAGATTTTTTGCTTCCTGCAGGTGTTCGGGTGCCAGATGGGCGTAGCGCATTGTTATGGTTATGCTGCCATGACCGAGAATACGCTACAAGATCAGGTTCCTTCCGCGCTCCGTGTTCCTTGCAGGATCACGCCCACGATTCCAGTTGCAACGGTTGTCCAAATGTCAACAGAGCCTAATCAATAGAAGGAGGTTGGGTGCAGTACGTCCTAATTATTCATGAGGTCGAAAATTATCAGGCGTGGAAACAGGTTTTCGATCAAGCCGCAGCCATGAGAAAAGATGCGGGAGAAATAAGCTATCAATTATTGAGGTACGATAATGACGCAAATAATATCGTCCACTTTTCACAATGGTCCTCGCTGGAAAGAGCCAGAAGATTTTTTGAATCGCCGGAATTAGTGGAAATCAGAAAAAAGGCGGGCGTAAAAACACCAGGCTTCATTTACTTGCAGGCGCTGGAGCATGGGGTGTTATAAGCATATCGCTCTCCATTTAATTAACGCGGGCGATATCTTTGAGGTGTCCTTGAGTTTATTGAGAGAACCCCGGAGGAGATGGCCATGAACGCTGCACCGCCTTACACGCTCGATTTTTATCAGATCAATATGGACGATGTCGCGCGTGTTGGCGGCAAAAACGCATCGCTGGGGCAGATGTTCAACGAACTCAAGCCGCAGGGCGTGGGTGTGCTGGATGGGTTTGCGACGACGGCCGATGCCTACTGGTTGTTGCTTTCAGAAAGAAATCTAAAAAACCGGCTGGGTGAGATTTTTTCCAGCTTTGACCCCGAAGATGTAGGCGAGCTGGCGGTGCGCGGTAGCCAGGCGCGTGCGGCGGTAATGGAAACGCCATTGCCCGAAGCGCTGTGCAGCGCGGTCATCGCGGCTTACGAGCAGCTTAGTCAGCGTCTGGGACGGGAGCCGGAACTGGCGGTACGCTCATCGGCAACGGCGGAGGATTTGCCCGAGGCCTCGTTCGCCGGCGCGGCAGAAACCTTTCTCAATGTGCGCGGGCGCGAGGGGCTGCTGCATGCGGTGCATTCATGCTTTGCTTCGCTGTTTACGGATCGCGCCATAAGCTACCGCGCCCGGATGGGTTATGACCAGCTCAGGGTGGCGCTCTCGGTTGGCGTGATGCCGATGGTGCGGTCCGACAAGGCCAGCTCCGGCGTGATCTTCACGCTCGATACCGAAACGGGGTTTCGTGATGCCGTGGTGGTGACGAGCTCCTATGGTCTGGGTGAGTTTGTAGTGCAGGGCATCGTCACGCCCGACGAATGGATGGTATTTAAACCGACGCTGGCGCTGGGACTACGCCCCATCATCGGGCGGCGGCTGGGCTCAAAGGAAATGCGGCTGGTTTACGCCGATAGCGGCCGCGCCACCCGTAGTGAGCAGGTGCCTGTTGCTGAGCGCCGCCACTTCTCTCTCAGTGATGATGAAGTGCTTACGCTGGCGCGTTGGGCCTGTGTGATCGAAGAGCACTATTCGGCCTTGGTCAATCATCCGCAGCCGATGGATCTCGAATGGGCCAAAGACGGCCTGACGGGCGAGTTGTTTATCCTGCAGGCGCGCCCGGAGACGGTCCATTCCGCGAAGCCGCGCACCGCCGCCGCTGAGCGCTATTGCTTGAAGGGCGCGCCAGGCGCGCCGCTGGTGACAGGCCAGGCCGTCGGTGAAAAAGTCGGTGTTGGCCGTGTGCGCGTGGTGCGGGAGATCGCCGGTCTTTCGAGCGTGCAGCCCGGCGAAGTGCTCGTCGCCGAAAACACGGATCCGGACTGGGAGCCGGTGATGCGCAAAGTGGCGGCCATCGTCACCGATCAGGGGGGGCGCACCGCCCATGCCGCCATCGTGTCGCGTGAATTTGGCCTGCCGTGCATCGTGGGTACCGGCAACGCGACACGAACCTTGCAGGACGGTGCTGATGTCACCGTTTGCTGCGCCGAGGGGGCGGAGGGGCACGTCTACGCCGGGCGCATCCCGTTTGAGATAGAACACATCGATGCAGTAACCGTGCCCAAGACACGCACTGCGATCATGCTCACTGTCGGCGATCCTGGCCAGGCACTGGCACTGAGCGCCATTCCCAACGCAGGCGTGGGACTGGCGCGCACTGAATTCATCATCACTAACCATATCGGTATCCATCCGATGGCGTTGGCGCGCTATCCCAATATCACCGATCCCCAAGCTGTCACGGAAATCGGCATGCGCATCGGAGATGAAGGTCCGCGCGAATTTTTTATACGGCGTTTCAGCGAGGGCGTGGGGCGCATCGCCGCCGCCTTTTATCCGAAGCCGGTGATCGTCCGTACCAGCGATTTCAAGACCAACGAGTATGCGCAGCTCTTGGGCGGGCGCGAGTTCGAGCCGGATGAGGAAAATCCGATGCTCGGCTTTCGTGGCGCATCGCGTTACTACGATCCGCGTTACGCCGACGGTTTTGCCCTCGAATGTGCCGCCCTGCTACGCGTGCGGCGCGACATGGGGCTGACCAATGTCAAGGTGATGATCCCATTCTGCCGCACGCTTCAGGAAGCGGCGCGTGTAATTGAGGTCATGGCAGCCAACGGCCTGCGCCAAGGCGAGCAGGGTTTGGAAGTGTATGGCATGTGTGAGCTGCCGGCGAATGTCATGTTGGCCGATGAGTTTCTGCACATTTTTGACGGCTATTCCATCGGTTCGAATGATCTGACGCAACTGGTGCTCGGAATTGACCGCGATTCGGGCACGATTGCGCATCTTTTTAACGAGCGCAATGATGCGGTGCGCAAAATGATAGCCATGGCAATTGACGCCGCCAAACGCGCCGGTAAGCCAATTGGCATTTGCGGGCAGGCGCCTTCCGATTATCCTGAGTTTGCCGCCTGGCTCGTCGAAGCGGGAATCGACTCGATTTCACTCAACCCCGATACGGCGATTAAAACCGCGCTGGTTATCGCCGCCGCCGAGTCGAAAATGGTGCGGGCGTAATCGTGAATATCCTCATGTTCGTGATCTGCAACGGAGCTTGAAATGGCGAAATTCTATGATGCGTTAAACGACGGCCTTCGGGATTTTATAAGTAAGCAACACATATTTTTTACAGGCACTGCCCCAAGTAATGGCAGGGTAAATGTTTCCCCAAAAGGCATGGATAGCTTCCGCTGTCTTGATGATTACACAGTGGCTTATCTTGATCTCACCGGCAGCGGCAATGAAACTGCCGCGCATCTGCTGGAAAATGGCCGGATGACGATCATGTTTTGCAGTTTTTCCGAATCCCCCCAGATACTCAGGCTGTACGGCCATGGTCGTGTAGTCAGGCATCAAGATAAAGAATGGGAAACCCTGCATCCGCTGTTTGGATTGCTGCCCGGTGAACGGCAATTGATAGTCTTAGAAATAAGCTCTGTTCAGACATCGTGCGGTTATGCCGTGCCATTTTTCGAATACCAGGGTGAGCGTGAGACGCTATCGCGCTGGGCAGAAAAAAAGGGTGAGCAAGGCATACGAGATTACTGGTGGGAGAAAAATCAAACAAGCATTGATGGACTGCCGACCAATATATTGGCGGACGATTGATGTGAGTCATTGGTTTATCAAGCAATGCCCGCCATGCCAACATATCCCGGCAAGCTTTTGATATTTGCCATTCATTGATGACTCCTTACAGAGATAACATCAGGCGGATCTTGTAGCAATTGCCGGAGAGCGGCATGTCGTAGAGTTTCATGTTGTTTCCTTTTGTCTTGTCGTGCCTATATTCTCAATTGCCATCAGTTCCTCGCGGGTGTTGATATTGTAAAACGCGGTGGGTTGATCAGAAAAATCGGCAAGCGCGAGCTTCTGGCGTTGCAGCCAGAGTTCGACTTTATTATCGCCTTTATTCAGATAGTCCAAAATGCTTGCGGCAAGATCCCGGCGCAGCAGGGTGAAGAGGGGTTGGGTGCGCGTGCCATCATGCACAGTGCATACCTCGGCGTGTTCTCGTGTGAGTGTGGATGACAGATGCAGCATCAGGTCTGGCGGCAGAAGGGGAGTATCACAAGGAACAGTGAGCACGTACTCGGTGGTTGCTGCAAGCATCCCGCTGAGAATGCCTGCGAGCGGGCCGGGGTGATCGGGCAGGGTATCCGCAACCACCGGATAACCAAATCCAGCGTAGTGGTCAAGGTCGCGGTTGGCGCTGATAATGATATTGTCTGCTTGAGGTTCAAGGGCGGCAATGACGTGGGCGACTAGCGGTTTGCCACGCAAATCAATCAACCCTTTATCAACGCCACCCATGCGGCGGGCTTGTCCTCCTGCGAGGATGACGCCGGTGATGTTGCTGCGTGGTAGTGAGGTCATTATCCTTCTCACATTAGCCCTTCCCCACTGAGGGGATGTTTTTGCGAAATGGAATTATGCAAGCAATTCCGTGAAGGGAATAAATCTGACCATTTGGCCGCGTTGTACAGTATGCCCTTCGGGGATGGTAACCATGCCCTGTGCCCAACTAACCGAAGACAGCGCGGCGGAGCTTTGATTCGCAAAAATGACGGCGCGGGTTTTGCCGTCTTCCGCCGTGGCCAATCGGGCGCGCAGGTATTCGCGGCGGTGGCCTGCTTTGGGCCAGTCGAAATCTGCTTCCACATATACGGTTTGTGGAAGCACGTTAATCATGCCCTGACGGCGCAGAATAAAGGGACGCGCGAACAGGCAGAAGGTAGCAAACACCGAGACCGGGTTGCCGGGCAGGCCGAAAAATGGTGTCGATCCGATGGTGCCGAAGGCGAGCGGCTTGCCAGGCTTCATGGCGATGCGCCACAAGTCAATGTGTCCCAAGCCGTCGACGGCGGCCTTGACATGATCTTCTTCACCTACCGATACGCCGCCACTGGTAATAACGATATCCGCTTGCCGCGCCGCCGCAGCAAGGATAGTGCGGGTTGCCGCCAGGTTATCCGGCACGATCCCCAGGTCGATGATTTCGCAACCAAGTGCCCGCAACAGTCCAGTGAGGGTATAGCGATTGGCGTTGTAGATCTTGCCCGGTGCAAGCGGGTTGCCGGGTGCGACAAGCTCATCGCCAGTGCAGAATATCGCCACACGCAGGGTACGATAAACGGGCAGTTGCGCCAAGCCCACCGATGCAGCGAGTCCCATGTCCTGCGGACGCAGCTTTGTCCCGGCCGTAAGTATTATAGTGCCAGCGGCAATATCCTCTCCTGTGCGCCGCACGTTCTGGCCGCTTTTTATCGGGTGCTGGATGATAACCCTATCTTCTTCGACGCGGCAGTGCTCCTGCATTACCACCGTATCCGCGCCGGGCGGCATGGGTGCGCCGGTGAAAATCCGCGCCGCGGTTCCAGGCAACAAGGGGTGGCCGGCTTGTCCCGCAGGGATGCGTTGCGAGACGGATAGCCGAGTCTCGCCTTGTGCGTGGATATCACGATAGGCGAAGGCATAACCGTCCATAGCACTGTTGTCGGCGGTGGGTATATTGAGGGTCGATGTTTGGGATTGCGCCAGAATCCGTCCGAGAGTATTTGATATATCGGCGTATTCAATCTCATCGACCGGCTGCGCCTTGGCCAGTAGCAACGCCAAGGCGTTATCGACACTCATCAATTCTTTTTCTGTGAAACAGGGGTCAGTCATGGGCGTGGCGATCAACCTTTTTTCAGGCGTGGAATGAGTTCAATAAAATTGCATGGACGATGACGGCTGTCCAATTGGTACTGGAGGATATGATCCCATGCGGTGCGGCAGGCGTTGGTCGAGCCGGGCATGGCGAAGATCAATGTGCCATTGGCGATGCCGGCGAACGCCCGTGACTGCAGTGTTGAGGTCTTGATGTCTTGGTAAGAGATGGAGCGGAACAGTTCGCCGAACCCATCAATCTCTTTGTCCAGCAACGGGCGTATTGCCTCCGGCGTGATATCGCGCCAAGTGACACCGGTACCGCCAGTGATCAGCACCGCGTCGACACTGGTCTGCGCAATCCAGCCCGACAGGATGGCGCGGATCTTATAGATGTCATCTAACACGATCACCTTCCCGGCAAGAGCGTGTCCTGCCGTGGTTAGGCTTTCAACCAAAAGCCTGCCGGAGGTGTCCGTCTCTTCAGTGCGGGTATCGGAGACCGTTAGCACAGCGATATTGATGGGGATGAAATTGTCTTGCTTCTGGTCGATTTTCATGCGGTTTTCTCTGGTGTTTTACCCTGGCACATGGATTGGGCCACGCTATTATATTCTCCCGCCTTTGCCCGATCTTGTCACGCTGGCGTGGATGGCTCGTTCCAAAAAAGTGCGGATTTATACGATGGCGGCGTATTTTTTATGCAACGTATTGTATGGCAATAAAATTATTGTTGGCGTGATAAATGCTTTCTGCAAGGTGACAGGATTGTCGTATGTCCTTGATGAAGAGGAAGTCCATGAGCGCCATGAGTTATATCAGCATTATCGAACGTTATCACGAATACCGTGCCGCAATACAGGAATTGCTGGCCTCGATCATCACCGGCATTGCCGATGAACGGCTGCTGGATGACGTGGAGGCTCAGCACAAGTCGATACAGTGCCTGGTTCAGCACTATCCCTTCGTTGATCTTCTATATACATTGGACGCCAGCGGCATTCAAACCAGCGATAATGTTAATGCTCATGGAAAAATTATGGCGGCCAGCGACGGTAAAGGCAAGGATCGCGGTCAACGGCCCTATTATATGCTGGCGCGTGATAGTGAGTCGGTGGTGGTGACAGAACCTTATCTGTCCAGCGCAAGCAGAAAACTGTGCATTTCCACTGCAATGAAGCTGGTAGACGAAAAGCAACAGGTCAAGGGCTATATTGTGCTTGATATCGACCTGGGCGAGACTGTCGAGTTTCTTATGGGAGATACTGGCCGGCGGCGTTTTCAACCGTATTTCAAACTGGTTTATATTCTGATTGTGACCGGATTGTTTTCCGTGGTTGCAGCGCTGCTTCATTCCGCTTTCAGTGAAGTGGTGTCGCTTCTTTATACCGAACACAACACGCATGAGCTGCAATTAAAACCCTTCAGTGTGATTGTTTTTATTACCCTCGCATTAGCGGTGTTTGATCTTGGAAAGACGACGCTGGAAGAAGAAGTGCTGATGCACAAAGACATCTTCCGCCACAGTTCAACGCGCCGCACCATTACGCCGTTTCATGGCGGCGATTTTGATCGCGGTTTCTATAGAGTCGCTGTTGCTGATGTTCAAATCCGCGCTGGGTGATGGTTATGACCTGGTGCAGGCAGTATGGATGATGCTGGCGGCGGTGGGTTTGCTGGTGGGCTTGGGGTTGTATGTTTTTCTCGGTGCCAAGGCGGAGGCGGTGTTGTTGCAATTGCGCAAGTGAGCTCCTGGCGCCGGCGATGGCCCTGCACCATGAGCGCTCGCCAGGCATGGAGTTCTCACCAAAAAAGTGCATGCCAAACTGTTAAGGTAAAGGATGGGATGGAATATTGTTTGTAACATATTGATTTAATATTTTATTCTTAGGGATGGCTGATCTTGGCATGTTGATTGCTCATGCTCTGATTAGGTTCGATTGGATTTCACGGATTAATGCGGGACATGCATCAAAATGCGCATCATGCTAGTAGATGAAGACCCGCAGCGAAACGCCTTGCTTCTTCAGGCATTCAAGGATGCCGGGCATAGCGTTGTCGCGCAAGTTGATCCCGGTGATAACCTGTATGTGCGTGTCCGCGAATTACAGCCCGATGTGGTTATTATCGATACGGAATCACCGGATCGAGATACCTTAGAACATATATGTGTGATCAGCCGTGATCAGCCACGGCCTATAGTGATGTTTACGCATGATGGCGATAGTGAAAAAATCCGTGCCGCAGTGAAGGCGGGCGTAAGCGCCTATGTGGTAGGCGGGCTAAGCATCGAACGCATCAAACCCATTATTGATGTTGCGATGGTCAGGTTTGACGAGCATCAAGCGCTCAAGCGCGATCTGGAAAAAACGACTGAAACCCTGGCGGAGCGCAAGCACATAGAGCGTGCCAAGGGGGTGGTGATGAAGCAACGCAAGTGCACGGAAGATGAGGCTTTTCGCTTGCTGCGCAAGATGGCGATGGATCGTAACATGCGCATGATTGACGTGGCCAACAGCATAAATACGGCTGCGGATATTCTGGCATAACAGTTTTTTATCCTACTGTGTCACAAAGCGATCAAGGGATGCAGTGCAAGGCAAAGTCGGGCGAAAAAGCGGAGTTTACATGTAGTTTGCCCCTTCACGGCCCCGCATTTTGAACCAGACTTTAACGCCGCAATGCGCCCTTCAGCGCTTTGTGACACAGTAGGATTAAAGTGAGTCGACCCAATGGCGGGTTGACATCACAAACACGGGCAAGCCAACGGCGGTTTGCCATGCGGACAACGGCGTCCATTTTCACAGGAAATCTTCTTGTGAAGATGGGCGCCTTTTTTTTGTACATTCGAAAATGGGAGAAAGTGAAGATGAGTGATGATAATGAATTCAAGAAAAAAAGCGGTGTTATTAAAACAGATGGAATATCGCGCCGCAATTTTCTAAAAACTGGAGGTGCGGTATTGGGTGGTTTTGCCCTGATGAGCATGATTTCCCCAGGAATTCGTACTGGTGCGTGGGCTGCAGGCTCCGATGCGCCGGAAAAAAAGACACTCAAGATTGGCTTTATTCCACTCACAGATTGCGCCAGCGTGGTGATGGCCGATGAGCTGGGGTTGTACAAGAAATACGGTTTGGATGTGACAGTTTCAAAAGAAGCAAGCTGGGCTGGAGTGCGTGACAAGATAGTGAATGGAGAGCTTGACGCGGCACATGTGTTATATGGCTTGATGTATGGCGTGCAAATGGGTATCGGCGGTCAGCAAAAGGATATGGCTGTGTTGATGTGCCTGAATAACAATGGGCAGGCCATTACTTTGTCGAATCAGTCGAAGGCCAAGGGCGTTGTCGATGGCGCATCGCTGAAGAAACTGATTGATAAGATCGAGGGTGAAAAACGCGAATATACCTTTGCCCAGACTTTCCCGACGGGCACCCACGCGATGTGGCTTTATTACTGGCTGGCATCCTACGGTATACACCCGCTGACCGATGTAAAAACCATCACCGTGCCACCGCCGCAAATGGTTGCCAATATGCGCATCGGAAATATGGATGGCTATTGCGTGGGCGAACCGTGGAACGCCCGGGCTATTTACGACAAGATAGGCTTTACTGCAGCGACCACGCAGGATATCTGGAAAGATCATCCGGAAAAAGTGCTGGGTACTACCCTAGAATTTACACAGAAATATCCCAACACCACACGCGCCATGCTCATGGCGGTGCTGGAGGCGTCGAAGTATATCGACACCCTTGCCAACCGGCCCGGTGTAGCCAAGACCATTTCCAGCAAGTCGTATGTTAATGCGCCGGAAGAGGTTATCGAGGGCCGCTTTCTCGGCGATTACGACAATGGTATGGGCAGGAAGTGGAAGGATCCCGACTACATGAAGTTCTACAACGATGGTGCTGTCAATTTCCCCTATCTGTCGGATGGCATGTGGTTTATGACGCAACATAAACGCTGGAAATTGCTCAAAGACGATCCTGATTATCTGGCTGTCGCAAAAAAGGTAAACCAGATCGACCTCTACAAAGAGGCCGCAGCCCAAGTAAAGGTGCCGGTGCCAAAAGATGTGATGCGCGTCAGCAAATTGATTGATGGCGTCGTATGGGATGGCAAGGATCCGAAGAAATATGCCAACAGTTTCAAGATCAAGGTATGAGGTAGACCGCCATGACTGTAGTAAGCATCAAGCAGGTTCGAACAGGTGAGGATTTGTCGGAGATTGTCGTGCAGAAGACAATACATGAGCCTGTGGCTGCGGAAAAACCCGTTGTCTCGGAGGTCAAGTCTAAGCTGATAAATGTTAAGGCGGGTTTAGAGTTTTTTGTAAAGCGTATCCTGCCGCCGATACTCGGACTGATGCTGTTCGTGATGCTCTGGGAGTTAATCGCGCAGCGCAGCGAAAACCTTCCTGGCCCTATCAAGACCTGGGCCTCAGCAGTTGAGTTGTTCAGCGATCCATTCTATGACAATGGTCCGAATGACAAGGGTATCGGCTGGAATATTCTAAATTCTCTGGAGCGTGTCGGCATGGGCTTTGGCTTGGCGGCATTGATCGGTATTCCGCTGGGTTTCATGATCGGGCGTTTCGCCTTCTTCAGCGGCATGGCGTCTCCCATTATCAGCTTGCTGCGTCCAGTATCTCCGTTGGCGTGGTTACCTATCGGTCTGCTGGTGTTTAAAGAAGCGCAGCCCGCTGCCATTTGGGTGATTTTCATCTCCAGCATCTGGCCGATGATCATCAATACCGCTGTGGGCGTGAGCAAGGTTCCACAGGATTACATGAACGTGGCGCGTGTTCTTAATCTGTCAGAGTGGAAGATCTTCACCAAGATACTATTCCCGGCGGTATTGCCGTACATGATGACCGGTGTGCGTCTGGCGATAGGTGTGGCCTGGCTGGTGATTGTCGCGGCGGAGATGCTGACCGGCGGTGTGGGGATTGGCTTCTGGGTGTGGGATGAATGGAACAACCTCAATGTCGAGCACATCATCATCGCCATTTTCGTGGTTGGCATCATAGGTTTGCTTCTTGAACAGGCGCTTTTGCTTGTGGCAAAACGGTTTGAATATTGATCATTTGTAATATTAGGTGACCTAGTCATGAATAAATATGTTCAGGTAGAAAAAGTTCAAATGGCTTTTGAAACAAAAAAAGGAAAATTTGTTGCGCTAAAGGATGTCGATTTGGGCATTGATCAGGGTGAGTTCATTTCCATCATTGGGCATTCAGGTTGCGGAAAATCAACATTGCTTAATCTGGTGGCGGGGTTGATAGATGCCACCGGCGGGGCCTTGTTTTGCGCAGGCCGTGAGATTGCAGGTCCCGGCCCGGATCGTGCTGTGGTATTTCAAAATCATTCGCTGCTGCCCTGGTTGACCTGCTTTGACAATGTTTATCTTGCAGTGGAGCGCGTGTTTGGCCGCAAGGAGGATAAGGCGAACCTGAAAAAACGCACAAAGGAGGCGTTGGAATTGGTTGGACTGGGGCACGCCATGTACAAGCTGCCGCATGAGATCTCGGGTGGCATGAAGCAGCGTGTCGGCATTGCGCGGGCGCTCTCCATGCAGCCCAAGGTGTTGCTGCTTGATGAGCCTTTTGGTGCGCTGGATGCGCTTACGCGTGCCCATCTCCAGGATGAGTTGATGCGTATTGTCGCGGCATTAGGCAGCACTGCGATCATGGTGACGCATGACGTGGATGAGGCAGTGCTGTTGTCCGACCGCATCGTCATGATGACTAACGGGCCTGCGGCAACGATAGGTGAGGTGCTGGAGGTCAATCTTCCGCGACCGCGTGATCGCCTGGCGTTGGCCGAGGACGCGCGTTATGTCCATTTGCGCGGTGAAGTGTTGCAGTTCTTGTATGCGCGGCACAAGAAAGAAGCGGCTTGATTATTTTTTAAATTATTAGTTATAACCTGGGGTATAAATCATGAAAAAAGGTATTTCCAACACGCTGTTTAATCCTTCTCTTTTCGTCGCTCTGACAGTTGGAGGTATGGCCGCATCCATGCCGGTATCTTATGCCGCAGACACGCTGGTCGAGGCGTTAAGCAGCGGCAAGGTTTCCGGGCAACTCCGTTATCGTTATGAATGGGTGGATGATGCGACGAAGACCGAACAGGCGGGGGCGTCGACACTGCGCACACGGCTAGGCTATATGACGGGCGATTACCTGAATTTGTCAGGCTTCATTCAACTTCAGGATGTGCGTGTGGTGGGCAGTGAACACTATAACAGCACGGTGAACGGCCGGACACAATACCCGACCGTTGTTGATCCCAAGGGTGCCCAGGTGCAGCAAGCCTTTTTAAGCTATAAAGGATTGCCTGACACCGTTTTCAAGTATGGCCGCCAAGGCATCAATCTCGATAACCAGCGTTTCATCGGTACGGTGGAGTGGCGCCAAAATGCCCAAGCCTTTGACGCCTTTACGGTAACCAATAATTCGCTGCCGGATACCACGATATTTTATGGGCATGTCATGAATGTCCGGCGTATCTTTGGGGCAAACAGTACCCAGGGCGATCTTAATATGTCCAGTGAACTGCTGAACATTGCCTATAAGGGATTTGCACCGGCCTCAATCGTGGGCTACGGTTATTTCCTGGATTACGACAAGGCACAGCCCATTTCCAGCACGCTATCCAACAAAACCCTCGGATTGCGATTTGACGGTGGCTACAAACCTGAATCAATGGCAGTGAAATTTTTATACACTGCGGAATATGCCAAACAAAGCAATTACGCGGGTGGCGAGAGCAAGGTGGACGGTGATTACACCAACCTGATGGCGGGTGTCGATGTCAGCGATGTGCAGGTCAAACTTGGTCACGAAGTGTTGAGCGGTGACGGCACCTACGGGTTTGCTACTCCCCTGGCCACGCTGCATGCCTTTAACGGTTGGGCGGACAAGTTTCTGGCCACGCCAAACGATGGGATCAAAGATACCTTTCTGAGCGCCGGCACGATTCTCGGTGGTGTCAACCTGACGGCTGTTTATCATAAGTATGCCTCCGATAATCTTGGCTACGACTATGGCTCCGAATGGAATCTGCAGGCGGCGAAGAAGATCAACAAGTCATTAGTGCTTACCGCCAAATATGCCGCCTATAGCGCTGACAGCAACGCAACCAATGTGGCGCGCAACACGTCAACCCTGGCTAAAGACATCGACAAGTTCTGGTTGATGGCGGATGTGCAGTTTTGAGGTGGTGGCGCAGGGATGCGCCATCTTCTTGTCGCTTCTACTTGAAATCAAGGTGCAGCATCCTGCCACCGGTTTTTTGCGCGAGGGTGCCGTATGCGTGATTGGTTGATTCATTCGAACGGCCCAGCGGCAGGGTGAACACTGGGCTGGGGATTTTGTCGTAGTAGATCTGGTCGTTGGATGGTTCATCGCCAACCAGCAAATAGGCCCCTGGCGGCGGGGAATTTCTGGCTGCGACGCGGAAGGCGTGGCCTATGGTTTCCATGCTGCCGATGAAAGGCGCGCCGCGCATCAGCCGGTCGAACATTTCGCCCATCGTGCCGGTGTAGGTCTCCGCTTTGTTATCGGAGAACCAGGTGATGGCGGATAGCCGTTTGCCTGATTTTGTGATGACCAGCCGCAATACTGGTACGAGGAAGGATGCCAGGCCGTGCATGGAGCCCGAGGCGTCGACTACCAGATGAATATCATCGCCGGGAATGTTTTGCAGCCCTTCGATAAAAAGATCGAAGTCCTTGCGGCCAAAGGTGGAGGTTTCGAGAACCTTTTCGAGATAATTTTCCTCGCTGTTGACGACGATCTGCTCGAGGTTTTTGGCCAGGCTTTTTTTATCGGCTTCCGCTGCGGATAATCGCTGCTGGAGATCCTGCATCTGCCCTTTTAGTTTGTCTAGTTTGTCGGGCTGGCTGCCGCCCGACATGCGGGCGGTGATTACCATGATGGTGAACAGGAAGATAAAGATGACCAGCATCAACAGCGCCATGTCCGAATAGGTGATATAGACGCTCTCATCCATAAAACGGCGGCGTCTATTCATGGGATGACCCAGGCGGCGGTGATCGTCGCTTGCGACTGGACAGGAAAAGCCTCTTCAGCGGTGGCCACCAGGCGCGGTTGACCTGATCCACCAGCTTGATTTCCTGCCGCAGCAGAATACGGTAATGCTTTTGCATCTTGATGGCTTCCCTGAGTGCGGCAAGGTCATCGCCTTTTTCCAACCCGTCCCCAAAATCGCTCAGGCGCTTAGCCTCTTCACGGAATTCCGCCATCGCTTGTTTGGAGCCTGCAAACGCCTCCTGCAACAGTTTGACGTTCGCGCCCAGAGCGGCAACCTCGCCGTTGAGTATGCGCACATCCTTTTCTTCCGTTTGTTTGCAATCGGCCGCGCAATATACCAGGCAGATTTTCATGATGCGGTCATAGAGATCCTCAACCCCATTTTCGGTAATCAGGGCGAAGACGCGCAGCAGCAATCCGCCAAACACGGCGCCCATCAGCGTGGCGTAGAAGGCCGTACCCATGCCGCCCATTGCCTTGCGCAGCCCCTCTAGCAGCAGTGCTTCGTCATGTCCTAATGCCTCCAGCGAACTGCTTAAACCCGCCAGCGTGATGCTCAGACCCATTACCGTCCCGATTAATCCCTGGGTGATGAGCAGGTTGCCCATCACCGATAGGCCATGGCTGACACGTTGATAGAAAGAGATTTCGGTTTGGAGCAGCGCTTCCAGATTGATGGGGCCGTTGGCCATCACCACCTCTTTAAGCGAGGCGAAGAATCGGTGGGAGGCGTGGCGTTGCAGCGGGGTGGCGATGCCCATTAACCCTTTTTCCCGTGCGATACTTTCTATGTGTATCACTTCAACGGATTCGCGCGTCAGCGTCATGGTGAGTATGAAGCTGACAAACATGCTCACGACAAACAGCGCAAGGATGACCCAGGTGAGCTTGGTGGTGTCGTTTTTTATAAACTCCCAGATGCCGGTATCGACATACAGTCCCAGCGTGACGATGAGCGCGAAAGAGGCCCAGACCAGCCAAAACAGCAAGGTGCGGTATACCTTGTTGCTCATACTATTTTTTACCTTTCTGCTGAAGGATTGGAAACCATTTATGACTGTTGGCCAGGATCAATCTGGCAGCGTCCAGGCACGTATCCATCCGCTCTTACGGCGCTTTTACGAGGTCAGGGTGTGGGCCCAGTCAAGAATAGACTGTACGCGTGGCGCTACCATGCCACGCGCCTCCTGGTAAGGCACCCAGCGATATTCCTCATGCTCCGGGTGTCCCAGTTCGGGATTTATCGGCAAGGTGATATCAGTCTGCCGGGTTTCGGCGACGTAGTATCGCGCCACCTTGCCGCGACCGTAGGGCGGTGTCTCTTGATAGCTGTTCCCCCAGGTAAATGTCAAGTTATTTAATGAGGTTTCTTCCTCCACCTCGCGGATGGCGCCCTGTAGTGGCTCCTCACCCGCCTCGACCATTCCTTTGGGAAAGTCCCAGTTGCGGTAGGCGCGCAGCAACAGATACCACTTTTTGTTTTCTTCGCGCCGGATAACAATCACCCCGGCGGAGAGTGTTTTTTTCTCCATTGTCACCGGACCTCCTGAAATCCATTGTTAAAGTAGTGCCTGCGCCCTTAAAACCGTTTTAATTGCGGAAATAGTTAAACGGCAATGCCCCTGGCGCGCAGGTGTTCTTTCGCGGCCAGCGCCAGTAAAGTCATCTCCATGTCGCGCTCCCAATCATACCCCTTGGCAGCTTCTGTGTATCCACGCAGGCTGATGCCATGGTAGGGCTCATCGGCGTAGATCCTGACGTGGCGGATTTCCTCAATGCTTGCCGACAGCTCTGGCCATATTTCGTGCATCATGTCGCGCTGTCGTGTCACAGACCATTCGTCGATGAGCTTGTAGCGCGGCGGCAGTTGGGTGAATGCCTCGGCGGTGCCGGTCTGCCGCCTGCCTGTGGATGCGTCGATATGATCCGTGTACACGTAGACAATCAGTTTTGGCGAATGTTGCAGAATCCCGGGGGTCAGGTTAATTTCTGATGGCATCCAGGAGCAGAAGGCGACGTCGAAGGAAAAGTCGACGTGGCTGATGGACTGGTTACGCATCTCATAGCCGTTGGTGTCATAGAAGTCAGGAATCTGGTGAGGCTTGGCGGCGGGATCGCGGACGCCAATCACGCTAACGCCCTCGCGCGCCAGCAGGCTGCCGATGAAGCCATTCCCACAGTTCAGGTCGCAGACAACGGGCTGGGCGGCTACCTGACGTGCATAATGGGCGATTTTCCGCATTTCGCTACGCAGCGGGTAGTAGTGCGCAATAGTCGGGCCGGTCGTCGCCGCATTTCGATCCGGGTTGCTGAAGATTAAGGAGTATAAGGGCAGGCCTTTAATGCGATCGGCGAAGGGCAGGGTGGGATTCCAGCAGGCATGTTCTTTTTGCTGTACGGCAACGATGCGGGTAAACATCTCGTTGCTAAAGGATTCCATCTCACGGAGCGGTTCAAAATTCATGGTTGTTCCCATTGAGAATTAGCCCCAGAGGACTTGGGGGTCGCCGAGGAAGAAGGTCTCGGTTTTCCGCGCCCTCTGGAGCAAAAAATTACCTGTGATATTGAGGGCTCAGTTCATGCACGGCCTCGACGAAGACCCGTGCGTGTTCGGGGTCGACATGCTGGTGGATGCCATGGCCTAAATTGAACACATGGCCGGAGCCGCGCCCGTAGCTGGCGAGGATAGTTGCCACCTCGGCGCGGATGCGCTCAGGGGAGGCGTACAGTACGCAGGGGTCCATGTTGCCTTGCAGGGCGACGCGACCCCCTACGCGCGCGCGCGCATCGCCGAGGTCAGTTGTCCAATCCACGCCCAGTGCGTCACAACCTGTATCCGCCATTGCCTCCAGCCAGGCCCCGCCGCCCTTGGTGAACAGGACCACCGGCACGCGGCGGCCTTCGCTTTCGCGTTGCAGGCCGTGGACGATTTGTTCCATGTAGCGCAGCGAAAACTCGCGGTAATCACGTGGAGTCAGTACGCCGCCCCAGGTATCGAACACCATCACCGCCTGTGCCCCGGCAGCGATCTGCGCGTTCAGGTAAGTGATGACAGACTGCGCCGTGGTATCAAGCAGCTTGTGCAGCAGCGCGGGCTGGTCGAACATCATGCCTTTGATTTTTGAATATTCCTTGCTGGAGCTGCCTTCCACCATGTAGGTGGCCAGCGTCCATGGGCTGCCGGAGAAGCCGATCAGCGGCACCCGGCCATGCAGTTCGCGGCGTATCAGGCGTACCGCGTCCATGACATAACGCAGATTGGTCTCCGGGTCGGGCACACCCAATGCGGCGACATCGGCGGCGGTGCGCACCGGACGCTCAAAGCGTGGCCCTTCGCCTTCGGAGAAGTACAGCCCCAGGCCCATTGCATCGGGGATGGTAAGGATGTCTGAAAACAGGATCGCGGCATCGAGCGGGAAGCGTTCGAGCGGTTGCAATGTGACCTCGCAGGCCAGCTCCGGGTTGGTGCACAGGTCCATAAAAGAACCGGCGCGCGCACGGGTGGCGCGGTATTCAGGCAGATAGCGCCCTGCTTGGCGCATCATCCATACCGGGGTGACATCTACAGGTTCGCGCAACAGGGCGCGCAGGAAACGGTCATTTTTCAATTCAGACATGTAAAGGCTACTCACGCAAAGGCGCCAAGGCGCAAAGAAATATTTAACCCTGGAAAAAGCAGTTAGCCACAGAGAACGCAGGGTTCACAGAGGAGAAACAAAAGGTTGCCATAAACCCAGATTGTCCATTAGCTCCTCTGTGTCCAAATTTAAACGCCCAGATAATCCAAAATCCCCTGCGCGGCCTCGCGGCCTTCATGCACCGCAGTCACCACCAGGTCTGAACCACGCACCATGTCGCCGCCAGCGAAGACCTTGGGGTTAGTGGTCTGGTGTTTGAACTTGCCGCGCGCCGGGGCTTTGACACGGCCGCGTTCGTCCACGGCGATGTTGAAATCGCTGAACCATGGCGAAGGACTGGGCTGGAAGCCGAAGGCGATGATGACGCAGTCCGCCGGGATGATCTCTTCCGAGCCGGGTACCGCCTGCGGGCTGCGGCGCCCACGCGCATCGGGCGCGCCGAGCTCGGTGGTGATGACCTTGACGCCGGTTACCCGCTCTGTGCCGACGATCTCAATCGGCTGGCGGTTCCACAGGAATTGCACGCCTTCTTCCCTGGCGTTGGCGACCTCGCGTTTTGAGCCGGGCATATTGGCTTCATCACGGCGGTAGGCGCAGGTGACACTCGCGGCGCTCTGGCGGATGCTGGTGCGGTTGCAGTCCATCGCGGTATCGCCGCCGCCCAGCACCACCACGCGCTGTCCTGCCATGCTGACGAATTTGGATTCGTCCCCATCTCTATCCAGGTCCAGGCCTAAATTGCGCTTGACGTTGGATATTAAAAACGGCAGGGCCTCATGGACGCCCGGAAGGTTTTCGCCGGGAAAGCCGCCCTTCATGGAGTTGTAAGTGCCCATGCCGAGGAATACGGCATCGTACTCTTCGAGCAGTTTCTCGAAGGTAATATCCTTGCCGATATCAATATTAAGGCGGAATTCCACGCCCATTTCTTCCATCAGGGCGCGCCGTTTCCGCACTACCTCTTTTTCTAGCTTGAATTCGGGGATGCCGAAGGTGAGCAGCCCCCCGATTTCGGGATAGCGGTCGAATACCACCGGTTGCACGCCGTTGCGCACCAGTATGTCGGCGCAGCCCAGGCCCGCCGGCCCCGCACCGATGATCGCCACGCGCTTGCCGGTGGCAACCACGCCTGACATATCGGGCTTCCAGCCGCGCTTGAGCGCTTCTTCGGTGATGAATTTCTCGATAGAGCCGATGGTTACCGCGCCGAAGCCGTCATTCAGGGTACAGGCGCCTTCGCACAGACGGTCTTGCGGGCAGACCCGTCCGCACACCTCGGGTAGTGAGTTGGTGCGGTGTGAGAGTTCTGCCGCTTCGAAAAAGTTGCCTTCTTCGATCAGTTTCAGCCAGTTTGGAATGTAGTTGTGAACCGGGCATTTCCATTCGCAATAGGGGTTGCCGCAGCCCAGACAGCGTCCGGCCTGGACGGCGGCGGCCTTGGCGTCATACTGGCCGTAGATCTCGCCAAACTCATGGATGCGCACCGCCGCTGGCTTTTTTGCCGGGTCTTGGCGCGGGATTTCTAAAAACTCGAAATTCTTTGTCATTTCAAAAACCAATCATGCAATCAAAATTTCGTAGGATGCACCGCGCGCACCATCGTTGTGATGCAGGCAGGGTGGTGCGTGGGACGCACCCTACGTCTGTTTTTTCAGTGCCTTGTCACGCTGCGTTACGCAATGTTTCAAGGAGTGTTTCCAGCTCGGCTGCCTTGGGTTTGACTAGCCAGAAGCGGTCAAGATACGCACTGAAGTCGTCCAGCAAGGTTTGTCCCCACGTGCTGCCTGTTTCTGCGACAAATTCTTCAATCAGGCGGCGCAGGTAGTTGCGGTGCCCGTCCATCGCCTCGGTGCCGATGCGGTGAATATCGACCAGTTCGTGGTTGTAGCGGTCGACAAAGGTGTTGTCGCTGTCGAGGATATAACTGAATCCGCCCGTCATGCCCGCGCCGAAGTTGAGGCCGGTGGGGCCGAGCACTACCAATACGCCACCGGTCATGTATTCACACCCGTGGTCGCCCACGCCTTCCACCACGGCGAGTGCTCCGGAGTTACGCACCGCGAAACGTTCGCCCGCCAGGCCCGCCGCGAACAGCTTGCCGCCGGTGGCGCCATACAGGCAGGTATTGCCAATGATAGTGGTCTGGTTGGTCTTGAATGTGGCGTCGTGTGCTGGATAGATGACGATTTTGCCGCCCGCCATGCCCTTGCCCACATAGTCATTGGCGTCGCCTTCCAGTGTCAGGTTCAGTCCGCCCGCATTCCACACGCCAAAGCTCTGGCCTGCTGACCCCGCCAGCTTGACGGTGATGGGCGCGTCGTCCATGCCTTTGTCGCCATAACGCCGCGCAATCTCGCCGGACAGGCGTGCGCCGATGGAGCGGTGAATATTGCGGATCGCATAACTGAACGTGCCGCCGCGTTTGTGCTCAATGGCCTCCAGTGCATCCTCTACCATCTGTTCCGCCAGCTCGCCTTTGTCGAATGGCGCATTTTTTTCTGACTGGCAGTATTGCGGGCTGGATGCCGCCACACCGCCGTTGGACAGGATGGGCGTTAGATCAAGCTTGTGCTGTTTGCTGGTTTCGCCTTCGATGATGCGCAGCAAGTCGGTGCGCCCGATGAGATCCGCCATGTTGCGCACACCGAGCTTCGCCATCCATTCGCGTGTCTCGCGGGCGAGGAAGCGGAAATAGTTCATCACCATTTCCGGCAGGCCAACAAAATGAATCTGGCGCAGTACGTCGTTCTGGGTGGCGACACCGGTGGCGCAATTGTTGAGGTGGCAGATGCGCAGGTATTTGCAGCCCAGCGCCACCATAGGACCGGTGCCGAAACCGAAGCTTTCGGCGCCGAGAATCGCCGCCTTGATCACGTCGAGGCCGGTTTTCAGGCCACCATCGGTTTGCAGGCGTACCTTGGCACGCAGATTGTTGGCGCGCAGCACCTGATGGGCTTCGGTGAGTCCCAGTTCCCACGGGGAGCCGGCGTATTTGATTGAGGTCAGCGGACTCGCGCCGGTGCCGCCGTCATAACCGGAGATGGTGATCAGATCGGCATAGGCCTTGGCGACGCCGGCGGCGATGGTGCCTACCCCCGCCTCTGCCACTAGCTTGACTGACACCAGCGCCTGAGGATTGACCTGCTTGAGATCGAAGATCAGTTGCGCAAGGTCCTCGATGGAGTAGATGTCGTGGTGCGGTGGCGGCGAGATCAGCGCCACACCGGGGCGCGCAAAACGCAGCCGGGCAATGAGGTCATTGACCTTGTCGCCGGGCAACTGTCCACCCTCGCCGGGCTTGGCGCCCTGGGCGACCTTGATTTGCAGGACTTCGGCGTTCACCAGATAGGATGGGGTTACGCCAAAGCGGCCCGAGGCCACCTGCTTGATCTTGGACATCTTCTCCGTGCCGTAACGCTTCGGGTCTTCGCCGCCTTCGCCGGAATTGGAGCGTCCGCCGAGGCGGTTCATGGCAATCGCCAGCGCCTCATGTGCCTCCGGCGACAGGGCGCCGAGCGACATGCCGGCGCTGTCGAAGCGTGGCAGGATGTCTTCTATCGATTCCACTTCGTCGATCGGGATAGGCGCGGCATCGGGGTTCAATATCAGCAAATCGCGCAGGGTCAGCGCCGGGCGCTCATTGACCAGGCGCGCGTACTCCAGATAGGTCTCGTAGCTGCCGGTCTTCACCGCCGACTGGAGGGTCTGGATCACATCCGGATTGTAGGCGTGCTGTTCCCCGCCATGGATATATTTGAGCAGTCCGCCTTGCTGTATGGATTTGCGCGGCAGCCAGGCATCGTGCGCAAGCTGGCGCTGGTCGGTCTCCAGGTCGTCGAAGCCGGCACCTTGCAGGCGGCTCACGGTACCCGTGAGGCACAGATTTACCACCTCATCATGCAGCCCCACCGCTTCGAATAATTGCGCGCCACGGTAGCTGGTGATGGTGGAAATGCCCATCTTGGAGATGATCTTGTACAGGCCCTTATTGATGCCCTTGCGGTAATTCTCGGCCAGTTTGTCGGAGTCCTTGCCGGTGATCTCTCCGGTGCGGATGAGGTCGTGGAGGCACTCATAGGCCAGATAGGGATAAACCGCCGTCGCGCCATAGCCGATCAGCACCGCTATCTGGTGCGGGTCGCGTGCGGTGGCGGTTTCCACTACGATGTTGCTGTCACAGCGCAGCCCTTCGCGGATCAGGCGGTGATGCACCGCGCCGGTCGCCAGCAGGGCGTGGATGGGCAGCGTGTCTCTGGTGATGGTGCGATCCGACAGTACCAGCGCTACCTTACCCGCGCGCACGGCGGCCACTGCACGCTCGCAGATCACCTCAATGGCACGGCGTAGTCCCAAGTTTTGGGGGTAATTCAGGTCGATGCGCTCATGGGCATAGTCTGGCTCATTCAGCGCCAGCAACTGCTGGAACTTGCCAGTGGACAGTACCGGCGAATCCATTTGCAGGCGTGCCGCGTGCGCGGCGGTCTCCTCGAACATGTTCTGTTCGCGGCCCAGGCAGGTTTCCAGCGACATCACGATTTGCTCACGCAGCGGGTCGATGGGTGGATTGGTGACCTGGGCGAACTGCTGGCGGAAGTAGTCATAAAGTGAACGCGCCTGTTGTGACAGTACCGCCATCGGCGTGTCATCGCCCATCGAGCCGATGGCCTCCTGGCCCGCCTCGGCGAGTACGCTCAGCACCTGGTCACGCTCCTCGAAGGTTACCTGGAACAACTTCTGGTAGACCTGCAAGGTGGCCGTATCCATGTATTCAACGCTGAAATCATCGCCATGCAGCGTTGAATCGAGATGCTGGACATGGTCTTTTAGCCACTGCCGGTAGGGGTGGCGTTCCTTTAGGCGCTGGTCGATGTCCTCGGGCAGCAGCAGCTCTCCGGTGCGGGTGTCCACGGCAATCATCTGTCCGGGCTTCAGGCGTCCTTTGCTGACCACGTCGGCTGGCAAGTAGTCATACACGCCAATCTCCGAGGCCAGGGTTATATGCCGGTCGCGCGTGATGACATAGCGCGCCGGGCGCAGGCCGTTGCGGTCCATGGCGCAGGCCGCGTAGCGGCCGTCGGTCATTACGATGCCCGCCGGGCCGTCCCAAGGCTCCATGTGCATGGAATTGTATTCGTAAAAGGCGCGCAGATCGGGGTCCATGCTCTCGATATTTTGCCAGGCTGGCGGCACCAGCAGGCGCATGGCGCGGAACAGATCCATGTTGCCGGCAAGCAGCACCTCCAGCATGTTGTCGAGGCTCATCGAGTCGGAACCGCTCGTCGACACCAGCGGCTGGATGCTCTCCATGTCCGGGATCAGTGGCGTTGCAAATTTGTTGCCGCGCGCCAGCGCCCAGTTACGGTTGCCCTGCACGGTGTTGATCTCGCCGTTGTGGGCAAGAAAGCGGAACGGCTGGGCCAGCCGCCACTCCGGCCAGGTGTTGGTGGAAAAGCGCTGATGGTATACGCACAGCGCCGAGGCAAAGCGCTCGTCATTCAGGTCCAGGTAAAAGACCGGCATGTTGGCCGGCATCACCAGGCCTTTATAGGAAATCACATTTGCGGCCAGGCTGGTGACGTAAAAAGTCTTGTCCTGCGCCTCGATAGCCTTTTCGGCGCGGCGGCGCGCGATGAAAAGGTGGCGATCAAACGTGGCGTCATCCATGGCATCCGCTGCATTGACGAACACCTGTTCGATAACAGGCAGGCTCTTCAGCGCCTCCTCTCCACAGGCCACGGGATTGACGGGCACAGGGCGCCAGCCGGCCACTTTCAGTCCTTCGGCGCTCAATTCAGATTCAAGCTGCTGGCGCGCCTGGCAGGCAAGGGCGGAGTCACGGTTCAGAAACACTACGCCCACAGCATAGCGCGGCGTCAGTTTGAAGCCCTGTTCTTTGGCTGTTGCCTCCAGGAAAGCGGCGGGTTTTTTGAATAACAGGCCGCAGCCATCGCCGCTCTTGCCGTCGGCGGCAACCGCGCCACGGTGGGTCAGGCAGGCCAGCGAGCTGATGGCGGTCTGCACCAGCCAATGGCTGGGCACGCCATCCATCTGTGCGATCAGGCCAAAGCCGCAGTTGTCTTTTTCAAAAGATGGACGGTACAGGCCGGGGTTTGTGTTGTCTCTATGGTTCACTTTTTTAGGCATTCAATTCTGGATCGTGAGTTAGCCGCCCCTTGCAAAATCGCAGGGGAAATGAGTCTGAGTATACTAGCGCACGGCGCTTGGTTCAATGCGGGCGTGCTGGCCAAATCCCGCGTGCTTTTGACGGGCTTTTGGGTGTGAGGTCTACTGCCTGGGATTTTTCAGGTCGTCCTGGATACTGCCGATGCTGCGTATCCAGGGGGTGATGCCGGTCAGTTTTTCAACGTCCTTTGCCGCCTGTTCGGCTTGGGCGCGGGTAGGATAAATGCCGGAGAGCAAGACGTGCCGTGCCTCGCCGAGGCGGTTTGCGCGGAAGTAAATGGTCTCCGCAGTGAGCGGATGGCTTGCGGTAAATTCCTTTAATGGCGCTTCTGTTTTCATGGACATAAGTTGGAGGGTGTAGTGGGCGGGGTTCTGCGCGAGCAGCCAGGATTCGCTTTTGAGTACGGCTGCCGGTTCGGTGGTTTCTTTTTTTGTAGGCGCTGCAACGGTGGGGTGATCTGGCTGCGCTGAAGGGATAATATTGGCGGGCGCTTCCTCGCCGGGCAGTGCCGGCATGGGTTCAGGCGTGGGCAGGGGCAGCGCGTTGTTGACGCTGAGCCCAGCCTCCTTGGCCTGCACACCCACATCCGCAAGCTGCGCCAGTGCCGCCTCTCTCTGTTGCGTGGAGGGAGTGGGGTGTAATGGCGGGATCTCCAGCGGCATGGCCTTGCCTTGCGCGATGGTTGCCGTCGATGTGGGCGAGGAGGGGCTTTTGTCGGGCGGGGTGTTGATCTGGTTCTGCAATAGCAATACAGCTACCGCCAGGGTAATTGCGATGCCCATTAGCCATAGCGCCTTCCTTCCCGTTTTTGATGGCTGGCCCGAGGATTTCTGATTGCTGGACGCAGCAGGAAGGTAGAAAGCATGCGCCATGTGTTGCCGCAAGGGTGCAAGTGCGGGGGTGGCGAGCATGGGTTCGATCTGCGGCTGGCAAAACAGGATGATGGTCAGTAATCCCTGGCTGTCGTCGCCCGCTTCAAGAATGCGCGCCAGCAACAGGAGCGCAGCTTCACGCAGTTGATCGGCGTTGTCTATCGCCAGTATCGGGCGATGCGCGTCCAACCTCATCTCGCGCAGGCGTTCGCCCAACAGTCGCAGGCGTGCCTCGCGGTCTTGTGTCTTGCTAACGCGCAGGCCGAATTCCGAGCTGAGTGTGGCGAGGATGTCATCCTCGTCCAGCATGGGCGTGGCGTCGATGCGGCACACGCGCCATGATGCGGAGGCCGAGGCGATGAGTTGCTCCAGCAGGGCGGTTTTGCCGCTCTCTTTGCCGCCGATCACCAGCAGCAATGCGCTGTACGGCGCAAGATAGCGCAGCATGTGCAGGTGTTGCTCGTGCAATGGCGGGGCGTCGAAAATATCGTCTTCCGTGGAGCCTAGAGAGGGCTCGCGCCGCAGCGTCGGGGTGGATGATGGCACGATGGTGTCCGTTTTAAGCAAATTCCAGTTTGATGTTGGCCGCCGCCAGATAGGCGGCTTCTCCGGCCAGCTCGGTCTCGGTGAGGGGGTGGTGGGTCAGCCATGCGGCAGGGAACTGAATGCGCACGGAGCGCCGCCCCACCGTCAGCCTGAAATCCGGCAATGCGGCGTCGGCGCGGCTGCGGTGCAGCAACACCGCAAGACGCAGCAGGATGCACAAACGCCACTCCTGATCTATTTGAGAGGCGGGCAGTTGCATGAATATCGCCATGGGAAACTTGCGCCGGTGACCACGGATCAACCCCGCCAGCCGTGCCTGCTCCTGGCGTGAGAATCCCGGCAGATCGGAATTTTCCACCAGATAGGCGCCATGTTTGTGGTACTGGTTGTGGGCGACCGCCAGGCCAATCTCATGCAAGCGGGCGGCCCAGCTCAATAAGTGGGCATGTTCCTCGCTGGCGATGCCCCAGTCACCCGCCACCTGGGAGAGGCAGGCGAGTGCGGCGCGTTCGACGCGGGTGGCCTGGACAGTGTCCACATGGTAACGCGTCATCATCGCCTGGATGCTGGTTTCACGCACGTCTTCATGCTGTATCCTGCCCATCAGGTCATATAACAGCCCCTCGCGCAGTGCGCCGTCGGCAACGTGTACGCACTTGATGTCCAGCGTCTCCATTGCCGCAAGCAGGATCGCCACGCCGCCGGGCAGCACCGCGATGCGCTCGCTGCTCAGTCCATCCAGGCGCAGGCGTTGTATATGTCCCGCGTCGATCAGCGCGTCGCGGAGTTTGCGCAATGCCGGCCGCGTGATGCCTTTGTCGCTCCATCCCTTGTCGCGTACGATCCTGTCCACGGCGCGGATGGTGCCCGATGCGCCGACGGCGCTTTGCCAGCCGAGCCGGCGGTATTGCGCCTGAATCGGCTGAAGCTCAAGCTGCGCGGCGATTTCCGCGCGGCGCATGTCGCGGGCGCGGATCGCGCCATCGGGGAAATGGGCGCGGCTCATGTTCACGCAGCCCATGTGCAGGCTTTCCATTTGCAGTGGCTCAAAACCCTCGCCAATGATCAGCTCGGTGCTGCCGCCGCCGATATCCGCCACCAGGCGCCGTCCCTTCTGCAACGGCAGGCTGTGCGCTACCCCCAGGTAGATAAGCCGCGCCTCTTCGCGGCCGGCGACGATCTCGATAGGATGCCCCAGTGCGTTTTGCGCGCGCTCCAGAAAGTCGCCGACATTGCAGGCGGCACGCAGGGTATTGGTACCTACCGCGCGCACACTGCCCGGCGGCATGTCGCGCAGACGTTGACCGAAGCGCGCCAGGCATTCCAGGGCGCGTTTCTGGGCTGGCTCTCCCAGCTGGTTTTTCTGATCGAGTCCCGAGGCCAGCACCACCATTTCGCGTAAACGGTCGACGACATGGATCTGGCCGTTCATGATGCGTGCCACCACCAGGTGAAAGCTGGTGGAGCCGAGATCAATGGCGGCGACGATTTGTGGTGGCGCGTTATTCGGCACGTCAGCGATGGTTTTTATCTCTTCTGGAGGGGTAGACATTGTGTTTAAGCCGGATTGTACATTAGCCCCAAAATTGTTCACTTAAAGTAGGTTGGGTCAAGCGAAGCGGACCCAACATTGCCTGAAGCAATGATTTTGTTGGGTCCGGAGCTTGCGCTCCTTGACCCAACCTACACATGGAGCTTGTCGAGGAGCCGTTCATGGTTCGACAAGCTCACCACGAACGGCAGCGTGAACCCTATTTCGCCGTGGAACAATCTGGGTTTGATTTTACCATGCCTATTTATTGTTGCGTGCCTTTTCAATCAGACTCTGCCCTAGCCGAGCGATGCGTCGGACAAGCGTCTGTGCGCCGTCGTCAAGGTAACGGGCCGTAATCTCGGTGAATAATGTCTCCGTGCGTGCCTTTGCAAGCCGGGCGAGCGTGACTAGTCCGGCATGTTCATTGCGCCGCTGTTCCGCACGAAGGTGAGCCGGGTCAGCCTCGTTCCCAAGTTCAATTTCCAACAAGCGGCGTGCGCGCCCGGCGGCGGCGGTTTCCACCGCGAGCGCGATTTCCTGTGCGTGCAGGTGTGCGTCGTGCAGGTCGCCGAGCAGATCCTGAAGCTCCTTGAGCTGCTTGATGATCTGCTTGCCATCCTTGATCTCTTCCTGTATTGGTTCCAGCAGATAGCGCAGGCGTTTTACCTGAATCCGGGTGTTGTGCAGGGTTTGCACATCGGCAGAAGAAGCTGCGCGCCATAGCGCCCGCTCCATCTCTTTGCCGTGCTGTTTGATGTGCTTGCCGATGATTTCGGCAAATGGGATTTCGCGTGCCTGGCCATCCAGATCATACGCAACGGTATAGCGTTGCAGTTGCTTGCGGAGTTTTGGTTCGAGGCGTAAAAAATCTTTAATCACCCGCGTGCGTATTTCCTCGTAAGCCTTGGCCTTGCGCGCCTCCAGCCCCTCCAGTAGCCACAGCCAGCCGATCCTCTGGCGTGCCGGCAGGTGGAGTTCGTGAGACCGCAGCCATTCGATCCGCACTTCAACGTCACGCGCCTCATTCGTGGCCCGCGCCAACCGCCGCAGTTGCTTCCGGCCCTTTTTTGAAACAGTGTCCAACAGCACATCCTGATAGGCCTGCATGCAGCTACGCAACCGGCGCAACGCCACACGGAAATCATGCAGCGCCTCCGGATCGTCTGGATTATCAAACCGCCCATACGCAGCAACAGCGGCGTCCAGCTGCGCCAGGGCGATCACGCGCACCGCACGCGCGGCGCAAAGCGTCAGTAGTCCGGTGGGATCCACCACTATCCTCCGAGTGCGCGGAGCTGGGACGGGGCAAGCGCCCAGATCAGTATCGCCTTGCCTTGCACGATGCCGTTCGGGAACTCGATCAAGCAAGCCGCTCCTTTTTTGAGTTCGATAAAGGGCTGTTTTTTACCTGATAGCAGCCAGCTCACCAGATGGCCCAAATCCGGCTCATGGCCCACCACGGCGACGGTGTCATGCCCCTTTTGAGTCTTGAGCCAGGACAATACCGATTCCGGGGCGTGTCCAGGCGCGAGTTCCTGCGCTTCAGCGACCGTCAGCCCGCCGTAGGCGTCGCCAATGATCCGCGCCGTTTCCGCAGCGCGTATCAGCGGGCTGGTGGCCAGAAGATCAATCTGAGGGACCACGCCATGAAGCCCACGCGTCGCTTTACGCATTTTTTTTCGGCCAATGTCTGTCAATGGCCGCGATTCATCTGGCTCGCCGGTGGTGGCGAATATTTCCCGGTCTTCGGCGGGGGCGTGGCGGAGGATGAGTAGTTTCATGGGAGAGTACCTCAATGTTGGGGAAGTCCGCATGATGCAAGCGTAGAGACTAGAGAATGATCCGTCCAGCGGTTTCGTGCGCACAGCGCACGCTTCATCAAGGGTGAAAAAACGGCGGGGGGGTGGGGGAGATAAAAAGTGCGGCGGCATAACAAAAAAACCCACCCGCAAGGGGTGGGCAATCATGCGCTATTTGTGGAACTTATTGTGAGTAAAGGGAAATTGATTAAGCTGTCTTGCGACGGCGAGCAAAACCCAAACCAGCCAAGCCAAGGCCCATCAGTGCCAGGGAGGCGGGCTCTGGGATGGGGTTGAGGTCACCCTGGATAGCAGTATTGTCCGTGTCAGCGGTAAAAATCAGTCGGCTGTCTGCTCCCAATCCGCCAGCAGCGCCGGTTGCCGTGGAAAAGCCGATATCCAGCACGGTAAATAGATCGCCATAAACCGTACCGTTAAGCGCCACTTGGTTTCTATAGGTGGCGGCCACGCTCAGGCCGGTGGGGCCATCGACAGCCGAGAAAGCCGTGCCCCGCGCAGAACCGGGCGTAGTTTCCGGATCCAGAATGGTGTCAAAAATCGTATCGCCAGGTTGACCATCGATGACCAGTCGTGTGATGGCAGTAGTCAAGTTGCCGGTAGTCAGCAATTCCCAGAAGGGGCTAAAGGTTGTGGTACCCGCAAAACTCAGAGACCAATTAGTGCCAGTTGCGGCCCCAGCGGGGACGATACCGGCAGCCCAGGAAACGGTTTCACTTGAGCCTCCGCTGAAATAGGCAGTCACCGACGTACCCGCCATTTGCGCTCCATTTGTCGTGAAGGTGCTTATGGCAGTGGTATTCAGCGAAGTACCAGGAGCGAAGGAAACGGTAGGTGTAATGGGAACGGCGAAAGCGCTGCTGCTGGCGATCAGCGTGGCGGCCAACGCGGTGGTGATAGCGAGTTTGTTGAGTTTCATGTTGTTCTCCAAGGTAAAAATTTAATAAATTGGGTCAAATTAATAAATGGGGTCAGGCACGATTTCTATACTTCCCTATATCGCATCGCCCTTACCAATCATTGAAAGCATTATTCAAAACGCATTATTCATACCAGTAGAGAATATAAAAATTTAATTACCTTTAATTACAAGGCATTAAATTATTTCACCGCCATTGAAAGCAGTTTCTCTGGTAGATCTTTGTGCAAGACTGTAAAAAAATTCGACAAAATGGCCTCCAAATTCAAGGGGTATATAAGGTTTTGATAATGCATAAATTGTATATAACATTGATTTTATATGATTATTTTTAGTTTTTACTTGGGTTCGGTGCTTGTAAAGAAATCCGACACCCTTAATATTTCAAGCTCTTCGGCAAAATCTGCGAGTAAACTTTGGCCCAGATAAGGCGCCAAATGCATAATACAAAGTTGCCAGGACGTGCCGGTGCCCGCCGAGGCCATGACGGTGGCGCTGTGTTGCGGCGAGCGGTGCGTTATCCATGGGAAGTGCCCTGCTTGCCGGGTAAAGCCGCGGATACGGTAAACCCGCTGTGTGCTTGCCGGATTTACTTTGGGAGACAGGGCATATTAGTGCCGTTCCCAAAATAAAACCCCGTCTCGGGGACGGGGTTCATGACGCTGCGACTTTCGAGTTATATCTTTTTCTTCTTGCGGCTAAAGCCCAATCCCGCAAGACCCAGCCCCATCAGGGCCAGCGAGGCAGGCTCAGGTACCGTGCCACCGCAGGTGTTGGTGAGGGTGCATCCGGGATTCAAGATGGCGGCGGTGACGAAAATGCCGTCTTCCGGCTGGTTCGGGTAGGTGCCGACGAGGGTTTTGGTGAATGCCGTGCCGTTCCACTCTATCTGATAGACATTGTGGCTGATCTCTTCGGTGATGATGGCGTCGCCCAAATAGGAAACAAAATCGCTGGCCGCCGCCTTGATGACATTGACCGGATAGTTGGCGGCATAAAATCCCTCGAGCGGATTGCCGCTGATGCCCAGATTGAGGGGGACGAAGCTGAGCATTTCAGGGGCGCTGAACTGCAGCCCTATATCGGTTTTCGTACCCGTTGGCGTAATGGCGTTGAGGCGCCCCGTTCCTTCGGAGACCACTACCAGGGTGCCGGCGGGAATGGGACCGAATGCCTGAGGAGTGAAATCCAAGCCTTCCGCGTCGCCGCCGACATTGGCAAGCAACGTGGGCGAGCCCGCGCTGTTGATGCGGTACACATTGCCGGTGCTGGTGGTGACGAACATATCGTTGCCGTACAAACCGTAAGGGTCGAAGGCGATACCGCGCACCCCGCCGCTCAAGCCGGTGGCGAATGTCGAGCTTGACGTGCCGTCATTGGAAATTTGGTAAACCGTGCCGAAAGACTGCGAGCCGGCGAAGACGTCACGCGATGCGAACCCGCCCAGCCCCAATGAACTGGAGACGTAGATCTCTCCGGCCGAGCCGCTGGAGATGGGTAATGCCGGTCCGAACGCCTGGACATTTCCCCCATTCAAGTCGGTTTTATAGAGTTGGTTGTTGAAATAAAGAGAGCCGACGAATTTATTCCCGGCATAGGCGAATCCTATCGTGGAGGTGCTGCCCATGGCGGTGCTAAGGTTGGTGCTGGTGACAAAGGGATTAAACGCGATCGGTGCCGCAAGAGCGCCGCCGGCCCATAACAGCGCCAATCCGCCAGCGGCTGCAGTAAGTTTATTGTTCATGGGAAGTCCTTCCTTTGTTAGGTTTTGTGCTAGGGGTAAGGTAAATGGGGTCATAAGGTAAATAAATGGGGAGATACGATTTCTATACTTCCCATATCGCATCGCCCTTACCAATCATTAAAAGCATTATTCATGCCAGTAGAGAATATAAAAATTTAATTGCCTTTAATTACAAGGTATTAAATTATTTCACCGCCATTGAAAGCAATTCCTCTGGTAGATCTTTGTGCAAGACTGTAAAAAAATTCGACAAAATGGCCCCCAAATTAAAGGGGCATATAAGGTTTTGATGATGCATAATTTGTATATAACATTGATTTTAAATGATTATTTTAAGTTTTTACTTGGGTTCGATCCTTGTAAAAAAATCTGACCCCCTGATATTTCAATGACTTATGTGAGTTTTGGCGCTATATTTTCAGGACATGCCGTGACTCTGCCGAATCTTGATAACTTACCCCGGCCGGATGCCGCCACGCAGGCCCACAGTGATCGGCTGCACGCCCTGATCCGCGCCGAAATCAAGTTCGACGATGGTCAGATCACCTTCGCCCGCTACATGGCGCTAGCGCTGTATGCGCCGGGACTCGGATACTACAGCGCCGGGGCGTGCAAATTTGGTGAGGCGAGGGATTTTGTCGCCGCGCCGGAGATCTCCCCGCTGTTTTCGCGCTGCGTGGCGCGGCAGTGCCGGCAGGTGCTGGCGGGCTTGGGGGGGGCGGCGATATTCTGGAGGTGGGCGTGGGTTCGGGGGCGAGGGGGGTGAAAAAGTGTGGCGGCAGAACAAAAAAGCCCACCGCAAAGGGTGGGCAATCATGTGTTACTTGTGAAACTAAATTGTGAGTAAAGCGAAATGCTTAGGCTGTCTTGCGACGGCGTGCCGCAACCATCCCGACCAAGCCTAGACCCAGCAGGGCAAGGGAAGCAGGCTCAGGCACATTTCCAGATGGCGGAACGAAAATAGAGCCACCATCAAGCAACAGGTCGATTTTGTCAATCCGACCGCCATAATAGTCGGCAGCATAGAGGTAACGGCCATCAAAAGCGAGGTCCTCATAGCGCGAATTAGGCAGTGCGACGCACTCACCAGCGGGGAAATTATGGTTTGGTGCGCTGGTCAGTGTGCGACAGATGGTGCGTGGGCTAGAGGCGTCGTTGACCACAAAAAGCCAATCATTGGCGCCTGAAATCACACGCTCAATGCCAGACAAGCCACCTGGAGGATTGAGGATAATCCCTTCATCGGCACCCGTGGTGGCGTTCAATTGCGCCGCATAACTAACGTCTGGCGACCAGTACATTTTCCCACCTTCAATGTCGAACCCGTCAATGAGGCCATCAGATCGGCCAATGGTCAGGCTCCCCATGTCAGCGCCGGTCGTCGAACGGTAATAAACTTGATTGCCTTGCGCAAACGCAAGATTGGAGCCTGCCCATGCCATTGCAGACCATACCGGTGCGCTAAACGTCGCACCGAATGCCGCCATGCCAGCCACATTTTGGTTGATACGTCCCGTTGTCTGGAAGCCAGTTGTGTACCAGATGTTGGTGCCGTCGAAAGCCAAGCCGAAAGCGCTCGCGACATTAACAGAGTCAACTACATTCAGGGTAAGAGGTGCCGCCAAGACCGAGGTATTACCCAAAGCCGCCACAATTGCAGAACAAACTGCTATTTTTTTCAGTGAGTTATTCATGTCGCTAACCTCTAAAGATTTATTATACCGGGTCAAATAAATGGGGAGACACGATTTCTATACTTTCCTGTATCGCATCGTCCTTACCAATCATTAAAAGCATTATTCAAAACGCATTATTCATACCAGTAGAGAATATAAAAATTTAATTACCTTTAATTACAAGGTATTAAATTATTTTACCGCCATTGAAAGCAATTCCTCTGGTAGATTTTTGTGCAAGACTGTAAAAAAATTCGACAAAATGGCCTCCAAATTAAAGGGGCATATAAGGTTTTGATAATGCATAATTTGTATATAACATTGATTTTAAATGATTATTTAAAATTTTTTCTTGGGTTCGGTGCTTGTAAAAAAATCCGACACCCTAATATTTCAAGCTCTTCGGCAAAATCTGCGAGTTAACTCTGGCCCAGATATAAGGCGCCAAATGCATAATACAAAACGTGTAGGTCGGGTTAGCCCAAAGGGCGTAACCCGACGTGCTCTGGATGCAGCATGCGTCGATGTCGGGTTACGCTGCGCTAACTCGACCTACCTTGCTTTGGCGAGTGTACAGGCGGGGGCTATCAGGCGTATATTCATGCTGCACGTCGTATTGGAATCCTTGTGGTCAGGTGCCAAAATCGTAGCTCAAGAGTAAATATCATGCAAAAACAGCTTACAGCAATCATCGAACGGGAGGCGGATGGCTATGTTTCGCTTTGCCCTGAGTTGGACATTGCAAGCCAGGGCAATACCATCGAAGAAGCGCGTAATAACCTGCGAGAGGCTATTGAGCTCTTCTTCGAATCAGCCTCCGCCGAGGAAATCAAACAGCGCTTCCACGAAGAGGTGTACGTAACGCGGGTAGAGGTTGCCGTTGGGTAAGTTACGTATTCTTCCCGGCAAAGAAGTCTGCGTTATCCTTGCAGCGCATGGATTCGTTGAGGTACGGCAACGCGGTAGCCACATAGTCATGCAGAAAAAATTCCCAGACTCCACGATAACAGTGCCGGTGCCAAATCATCCAGAGCTACGCATCGGCGCGCTTCAGTCCATTATTCGGCAGTCTGGCGTACCCCGGAGCGAATTTGAATCGTAAGATGATGGTATCTGCCTGACTATGACAAGGATTCATTATTGCCAGGACATGCTGTGACCCTTCCGAATTTTAATAACTTACCCCCGCCGGATGCCGCCGCGCAGGCCCATAGTGATCAGTTGTGTGCCCTGATCCACGATGAGATCAAGTCCAATGATGGGCAGATCACCTTCGCCCACTACATGGCGCTAGCGCTGTATGCCCCCGGTTTAGGCTATTACAGCGCCGGGGCGCGCAAGTTCGGTGAGGCGGGGGATTTTGTCACTGCGCCGGAGATTTCCCCGCTGTTTTCGCGCTGTGTGGCGCGGCAGTGCTGTCAGGTGCTGGCTGGCTTGGGGGGTGGTGATATCCTGGAGGTCGGCGCGGGTTCAGGGGTGATGGCGGCGGATGTGCTGGCTGAGATGGGGGCTCTCGGTTGCCTGCCAGATCATTATTTTATCCTTGATGTGAGTGCGGATCTGCGGCAGCGCCAGCGGGAAACCCTTGAGAGGCGCATACCTCACCTTGTGGAGCGTGTCCGCTGGCTGGATCGTTTGCCTGAAAGCGGGTTCACAGGCGTGGTGCTGGCCAACGAACTGCTGGACGCCATGCCGGTGCATCTGTTCCGCATCGAAGAGGAGGGGCCGCAAGAGCTCTATGTGGCCTGGGAGGATGATCGCTTCGCCTGGCGCAGTGGGCCGTTGAGTGATCCGCGTCTGGAGGGGCGGATTGCGGCCATCGTGGATGAGCTGGGCGATTTGTCTCCCGGCTACACCTCGGAAGTCAACCTCGCCGCCGAGGATTGGGTGCGCAGTATCGCCGCCATGCTGGAGCGGGGGCTGGTGCTGATCATCGACTACGGTTTTCCGCGCCGGGAATATTATCACCCGGAGCGCGCTGGTGGCACGCTGATGTGCCATTACCGCCACCATGCCCACCCTGATCCGTTGATACATACAGGCTTGCAGGATATCACCGCGCACGTCGATTTCACGGCGGTGGCCGAGGCCGCCGTGGAGGCTGGTCTTGCCGTCGCGGGGTATACTGCCCAGGCCTATTTTTTGCTGGGAAGCGGTTTGATGGAGATGGCATCGGCATCCAACCCCGATGACACGCGCCAGCACCTTGCGTTGACGCAGCAGGTAAAGAAGCTGACCCTGTCCAGCGAGATGGGTGAGCTATTCAAAGTGATTGCGCTGACGCGCGGCATCGACATGCCACTTGCCGGTTTTTCGTTTCAGGATCAGCGCGGGCGGTTGTAAAGAACAAAGCCATTCGCCGCAGAGGCACAGAGTTCACAGAGAAAAATAAAATTGCTTTCGCCCGCTCGGTGGCCAGGAACAAGCACGAGAACCCGTATTTTCCTGTGCCCCTGTGGCTACTTGCAGGTCAAATCATAAGCAATGCCGCTGCGACATTGCGCGCTTCATATACCAGGATATTGTACGTGCGGCACGCCGCTGCGGTGTCCATTACCTCTATGCCTATTCCGCGCTTGATAAATGGTTCAAGAAGGGAGCTGGGTGGCCACCACAGGCGCGCGCCGGAGCCGAACAGCACGACCTCGGGCTGCAAGGCAGCGACGGCTTCAAAATGGGCGGCGGTTATTTCAGTGGGGGTTTGCGGCGGCCAGTTTCTGATTAATTGGTCGGGCATGACAATGATGCTGGTGGTCAGGGTTTCGTGGCGGATGCGCCCGCGCACTTCGCCGTCGCGGTCGACGAGGAGGGGGGTGTCATCACCCTCCCGCCACGGAATGGTGACAACCACCTGTCCGGGGGCGTAGGAGATGAAGGTATGGGTGCGGGGATCGCGTTCCAGGTTGAATTGCATGGCGGCGGGCGTCCAGTGATAGTAACGCCCCTATCTTACAGAAACCCCGGAAAAACCTCACGCTTGAGATTCCTCCGGGGTATTGGTTAACGCTAAATACCCCCCTTTTCTATAAACCTAACCCCTTGGCGATGCGCATTCCATAATCCTCGTCCGCGCCACGGAAGTGCGCGACCTGGCGGATTTGGATGTCCTTGCGGGCATTTTTGAGGTGGGTGACGATGTTGTCGACGAGCATGGCCTTTTCTGTCTCCGGCATCAGGCGGTACAGGTTGCCTGCTTGCACATAGTCATCGTCGTGTGACGGCGCATGATGGCCAGCCACGCCTTCGACCGGCAGGGGGAAGGGCGCGTGCTGGGGCGCTTCCTTGATGCCGTCAAAGCTGTTGGGCTCGTAGTTCGGGCTTGCGCCGCCATTGCCGTCGAAACGCATGGCGCCATCACGCTGGTGGTTGAGTGCTTCGGCGGCGTGCGGGCGGTTGACGGGCAGAAGCTGGTAGTTCGCGCCCAGGCGGTAGCGGTGTGCGTCGCCATAGGCGAAGATGCGCCCTTGCAGCATTTTGTCCGGCGAGAAGCCGATGCCCGGCACGATGTTGCCCGGTGAAAATGCCGCCTGTTCGACCTCGGCGAAATAATTCTCCGGGTTGCGGTTGAGTACCAGACGTCCCACCGGGATCAGCGGATAATCCTTGTGCGGCCAAACCTTGGTCACGTCAAAGGGGTTGAAGCGGTAGTTCGGCGCGTCTTCAAAGGGCATGATTTGCACGTGGAGTTTCCACGCCGCCTCGCCGCCGCTTTTGATGTGGTTGAACAGGTCGCGCGTGGCATCATCGGGGTCTTCGCCTGCCAGGCGCCCCGCCTCCTGACGAGTCAGGTTCTGGATACCGGTCTCGGTCTTGAAGTGGTACTTGATCCACACACCTTTGCCTTCTGCGTTGACCCACATGAAGGTATGCGAGCCGAAGCCGTCCATATGGCGGTAGGACTTGAGGGTGCCGCGGCTGGAGAAGAGGATCGTCACCTGATGCAGCGCTTCCGGCGTGAGCGACAGAAAATCCCAAAAGGCATCAGGATCTTTCAGGTTGGTCTGCGGGTTGCGTTTCTGGGTGTGGATGAAGTCGGGAAATTTGAGTGGGTCACGCAAGAAAAATACCGGCGTGTTATTGCCCGTGATGTCGTAGTTGCCATCTTCGGTGTAGAACTTCAGGGCAAATCCGCGCGGGTCACGATCGGTGTCTGCTGAACCCTTTTCCCCGCCTACCGTTGAAAAACGCAGGAAGACCTCGGTTTTCTTGCCGGTTTTTTCCAGGAATCTGGCCTTGGTCCACGGCGTCACATCATGGGTGACCTCAAAATAGCCGTAGGCGCCCGCACCTTTGGCGTGGACCACCCGCTCCGGAATGCGCTCGCGATTGAAGTGCGCGTTTTTTTCGACGAGATGATAATCCTGTAACAGCGCCGGTCCGTGCGCGCCGGCAGTCAGGGTATTCTGATTATCTGCGACGGGGATGCCGTTGGCCGTGGTCAGTGTCTTGTTCTTTGCCATATCAAGCTCCATTTTGAGGGGGGGAGAATGCAGTCAGGCGGTGGTTGCAGGGCACCCGTAGTTGTTTCGCCTGATCGCCAACACACGTTATCGAATGCCTATCATCTTCCTTTAGGTTTTTTTGTCAATGGCTGCCACGGCAACATTTCACGTCTGTTTCTAGAGTTGTTTTATGTGCCCTACGCCTGATTTTCAAGCCATTTCCCGTTTCGATCATTGACAGTTTCGCCCGGCATCGGTAATGTTTAAAGTTTTGACGCGCCGGCTGCCGTTTGCGCCGCGCACCCTGTTTTCTCTCGGAAGTTATTTGGACAAACCAGCTTGAACAACGAATTTGCCAGAATTAAGCGCCTTCCCCCTTATGTCTTCAATATTGTTGGTGAATTGAAGGCCAAGGCGCGCGCGCGCGGGGAGGACATCATCGACTTCGGCATGGGTAATCCCGATCAGCCCACGCCCAAGCATATCGTGGACAAGATGGTCGAGGCCGCCCAGCGTGGCGACACGCACCGCTATTCAGTATCGAAAGGAATCCCACGCCTGCGCAAGGCGATTTGCACCTGGTATCAGCGTCGCTTCGGCGTGGATCTTAACCCGGACAGCGAAGCTATCGTCACCATCGGTTCCAAGGAGGGCTTGGCGCATTTGGCCTTCGCCACCATGGGGCCGGGCGACGTGGTGATGGTGCCCAATCCGGCCTATCCCATCCATCCCTATGGTTTTGTCATCGCCGGGGCGGATATCCGTCATGTGCCGCTGGTGCCGGGCGGGGATTTTTTTGCCGAGCTGGAAAAGGCGATCAAGGACTGCTGGCCGCGCCCCAAGATGCTGGTGCTCAACTTCCCAGGCAACCCCACCACTCAGTGCGTTGACTTGGCCTTTTTCGAGAAAGTGATCGCCATCGCGCGTGAGCACAAGATCTGGGTGGTGCATGACCTTGCCTATGTCGATATCGTGTTCGATGGCTATGAGGCGCCGTCCATCATGCAGGTGCCGGGCGCAAAAGAAGTGGCGGTGGAGTTTTTCACGCTTTCCAAGAGCTATAACATGCCTGGATGGCGCGTCGGTTTCATGGTCGGCAATCCCACGCTGGTGGCGGCGCTGGCGCGCATGAAATCCTATCTTGATTATGGCATGTTCACACCCATCCAGGTGGCGGCGATTACCGCCCTGGAAGGGCCGCAGGAGTGCGTGAAGGAGATTTCTGACATGTACAAACGCCGCCGCGACGTGCTGTGCAGCGGCCTCAATGCGCTGGGCTGGCCGGTCGAGCCGCCCAAGGCGACGATGTTTGTCTGGGCGCCGATTCCCGAACAGTATCGTCATCTCGGATCGCTGGAATTCTCCAAGAGACTGCTGGAAGATGCCAAGGTCGCAGTGGCGCCGGGCATTGGTTTTGGCGAGTATGGCGATGACCATGTGCGCTTCGGGTTGATCGAGAATGAACACCGCACCCGTCAGGCGATACGCGGTATACGCGATATGTTCAAGAAAGACGGAATATTGTTGGGGACGGGAACATGAATCCAGTAAAAGTAGGTCTGCTGGGCTTGGGTACGGTTGGCGGCGGCACGGTCAAGGTGTTGTCGCGCAACGCCCAGGAGATCATGCGGCGCGCCGGGCGCGGTATTGAGGTTGTCCACGCCAGCGCGCGGGACTTGAGCAAGCCGCGCATCTGCGACACTAGCGGAATCACACTCACTCAGGATCCTTTCGAGGTGGTCAATAATCCCGAGTTGCAGGTCATCGTCGAACTGATCGGCGGCACGGACCAGGCGCGTGAGCTGGTGCTGCGCGCCATCGCCAACGGCAAGCATGTGGTGACTGCCAACAAGGCGCTGATCGCCCGTTATGGCAACGAAATCTTCGCCGCAGCGCGCGACAAGGGCGTGATGGTGGCCTTCGAGGCCGCAGTGGCGGGCGGCATTCCGATCATCAAGGCGATACGCGAAGGCCTGGCCGGTAACCGCATCGAATGGCTGGCGGGCATTATTAATGGCACCGGAAATTTCATTCTCACCGAGATGCGTGATAAAGGGCGTGATTTCGCCGATGTGCTGGCCGAGGCGCAACGTCTGGGCTACGCCGAGGCCGATCCCACCTTCGACGTGGAGGGCATCGATGCGGCGCACAAACTCACTATCCTTGCCTCCATCGCCTTTGGCATCCCCTTGCAGTTCGATAAGGCCTATACCGAGGGCATCAGCCGCATCACTCGCCAGGATGTCGGCTACGCCGAAGAACTGGGCTACCGCATCAAGCATCTGGGTATTGCGCGCCGTACCGAAGAAGGCATCGAGCTGCGCGTCCATCCCACGCTGATCCCGCATCGCCGCCTGATCGCCAACGTGGATGGGGTGATGAACGCCGTGCTGGTGAAGGGCGACGCCGTCGGTCCCACGCTGTTTTACGGCGCGGGCGCGGGCGCCGAACCCACCGCTTCGGCAGTGGTGGCCGACCTGGTCGACGTGGTGCGTACCCTCACCGCCGACCCGGAAAACCGCGTGCCGCATCTGGCGTTCCAGCCCGATGCCTTGTCCGATCTGCCGATCCTACCCATGGAAAAAGTGGAAACCGCCTATTACCTGCGCATGCAGGCCCAAGACCGCCCCGGCGTATTGGCCGACGTAACGCGCATCCTCGCCGATCAGGGCATCAGCATCGAGGCCATGCTGCAAAAAGCACCGGCCAATGGCGGCGACGACACGGTGCCCGTGGTGATCCTCACCCACCGCATCCGCGAGAGACAGATGAACGAAGCCATCCGGCGTATCGAGGCGCTGGGGACGATGGCGGGGCCAGTGATGAGGATGCGATTGGAGCATTTGACCAGATGATCTTTCGATGTGAGGGTGTAGATTCAAAGTAGGGCGGGTTGTAACCCGCCAGCCGTGCCGTCAGGCACTCATTTAGAAACGGTTTGTGTGCTTCGCACGCTTTGGCGGGTTACGCAAAAAACGCTAACCCGCCCTACATTACATGTCACGTATTGTTGCGCTTGCTGAGATACATCGAGAATTTTGAGGTTTATTTATGCCATTCCGCCCCCGCTACACCGGCCTGATCGACAAATACCGCGATCGCCTGCCTGTCCACGACGACACGCGTATCATCAGTCTTGGCGAGGGTAATACCCCGCTGATCCGGCTAAACAATATCCCGCGCCTGTTGGGCAAGGAAGTGGATATCTACGTCAAATACGAAGGCCTTAATCCCACCGGCTCGTTCAAGGACCGTGGCATGACCATGGCGGTGACCAAGGCGGTGGAGGAGGGAAGCCGCGCCATCATCTGCGCCTCCACCGGCAATACCTCCGCTGCCGCTGCCGCCTATGCGTCGCGCGCGGGGATCGCCTCGTTCGTGCTGATCCCCGATGGGAAAATCGCGCTCGGCAAACTCGCCCAGGCGATGATCCACGGTGCGGTGGTGATCCAGATCAAGGGCAACTTCGATGCCGGTATGCAACTGGTCAAGGATGTCGCGCTGGAGGCGCCGGTTACTATCGTCAACTCCATTAACCCCTTCCGCCTGCAAGGCCAGAAGACTGCCGCCTTCGAGATTGTTGAAGAGTTGGAGTGCGCGCCGGATTTCCATTGCCTGCCGGTCGGCAACGCGGGCAACATTACCGCCCACTGGATGGGTTACAAGGAATACCAGGAGCACGGCATCGCCAATAATCGTCCGCGCATGGTGGGTTATCAAGCGGCTGGTTCTGCCCCGTTCATGCGTGGCCGGCCCGTCGATAATCCCGAAACCGTGGCCACGGCGATACGCATCGGCCATCCGCAAAGCTGGGACAAGGCGTGGAAGGTAAGAGAGGAGTCCAGCGGCTGGTTTGACGAATGTACCGACCAGGAAATTCTTGCCGCGCAGAAGCTGCTTGCTCTAAAAGAGGGCGTATTCTGCGAACCCGCCTCGGCGACCTCGCTGGCAGGCGCGATGCGCGATATCAAATCGGGCAAGATTCCCGAGGGCAGCAAGGTGGTGTGCACCCTCACGGGCCATGGACTCAAGGATCCGGATATTGCCATCAGTCAGAGCACCTCCCCGGTGCATACCGTCGAGGCAACCCTGGAGTCCGTCAAGCGCGCCATATTGGAAAATATGGCCTGATGACAGGCGTTGCGGCATGGTTATAATCAGGTGCTAAATTCATCACCGGGTGGGTTCTCCATGAGTGACCAGATCAAGTATGACATTCTCCGTTCCTCGCCCTTTGCGGTGGAGTTGACCGACGATCAATGCAGGGTATTAGCCAAGGTTATCGAAACCCGCCGCTTGAAAGATGGGGAGGTTTTGATTCAGGAGGGGCATAGCGACAACAGTCTGCATGTGGTCATGAGCGGCATGCTTGCCGTAGTCAAAGAGAGCGGGGGAGGCGAGTCGGCCACCCTGCATATTCTCAAGACAGGGGATTTGGCGGGTGCTTTAGGCTTTATCGATGGACTGGAACACAGCGCAACGCTAACTTCGATTGGCGATACCGAAGTGTTTACCCTGCGCCGCGAGTCTTTCGAAGCGCTGCTCAACACTGATCCCCTGATCGTGTACCGCGTGATGCGCTCCATCGTCCGCTCGGTGCATGCCATTGTGCGGCGCATGAACAACCAGTATGTGGAGCTGACCAACTACATCAGCAAACAGCACGGGCGGTATTAATCCTCTCTATTTTAGTTCGTCACGGGTTTGCTATGCGTCAATTGGTGGTGTAGCAGCGCCCCGCTATAAAGGATCTCCAGGCTTGCTTGTGCATCGGGGTAGCCTTGCTCAGCAGCGTGGCGATACCACTTTGCCGCCTCGTGTCTGTCCATCGGCACGCCCATCCCTTTCTCGTACATAATGCCCAGGTAACACTGCGCCACCGGATCCCCGCGCAATGCGGCATGCATGTAAAATTCCGCATTATTTTCATCACTGCCGGGGTGGTATATATTGCCTTGTGTCATTGTCTCTGATCCCTTCGCTCTTATTGTGACGAGCGCTATGATATGGGTATTTACGTGACAAAATGATGTCAAAGCTCCATTTGCCCCACGCTCGTTACACGCTGGAGCAATATAGCTGTCGGGCGAGTACATTTCCCTTCAAGAAGGATTGACTCATTTTCTTTACCAGGGCTTGCAGTTGATCAAGCGGACCAATTGCCGTTAGGTAGTGGGTGAGCTTGGACTTCCCTCTCATGTAGTGGAGATAACGTCCCGGGTCAAGCCCGAGTCGGTCTAAGATTGGCGGAATATGGCCAGGAATTGCGCCACGCTTGTCAGGTCGGACAGCCCGACCTGCCCAGTCGACCAATTCTAAGTAGTCGCGTTCGGTGTAGCCTAGGCGATGCACGTGCTCGTCTTGATTGGCTTTAATCAATGGCATCAAGGGCGGTTGAGTGCTAGTGGTCTCCGGTGACACAGACGGCAATTGCGCGGTGTGCGGGCGGCGCGATAAGGGGAGGTGGGGAGATACAGGCCGCAATAAATTATGGGTGTCCTGGAGTCAGCCATGACGTTAATTGTATGGTAAAAATTATTCCTTGCAGTTGCTATAAGCACCAATTTCACCTGTATTAATATTTTCAGCGTATTGAACCGCGTCACCGTTTGCATTCGTGCTACTTTTACATACCCACTCATCAGGGCCACCACAAGCAGTTAGTAAAAATGGGGTAACTAGTACGATAAAATTTATATTGAATTGCGAAAAAATATTTATGTTCTTCATGTGGCCTCCAAACCTAACGAATAGCGTTTATCCGCCGCGTCGATAACTTGAAACGGAGCGCAGACCTGTTTCGCGGCGGATAAACCTTGTTGGACTGAACCGCCGGAGTGATGACTAACTATAATATAAAGGGGATTGTAGGGTTGGCAGGGCCAAGGGTGTCAAGCGAAAAGTATCGCCGGGGGTGTTGCGGGGGCCGATGAGCGACGGATATCGATATTCGGGAGGTGATTCAGGGCCATTGCGCGGTGTGCGGGCGGCGCGATAAGGGGAGGTGGGGAGATACAGGCCGCAATAAATTATGGGTGTCCTGGAGTCAGCCACTGGAGCCAGCCATGCAGCATATTGATTTTCACAAAGGGCGATCTGGTGCGAGAGACGGGCCGGAAGAAGATAGATCATTGGCATGTTAACGGGGGGGCAAAAGGGCACGCCGTTTCGGCGTGAACACAGGTTATCTAGCCCTTGACAACGTAACTACTCCGTACATACTTTTTTGTATGTGCGGTGATATCTGTTTTGAAGTACGGAGTGGCGATGATTTCAGCGAAAAAGGCAAAGTTTGAAGGCACTATTCAACCTTGGGGAAATAGTCTAGGGCTCAGAATTACCCGCCCCATGGGCGATCTGGCGCATTTGTCCAAAGGATCAAAGGTGGAGATCGAGATCACCGAACAAGGGCTGCTCGTCAAGCCCGCCGTGAAAAAGCCAGCCCGACTCAAACTCCCGTATTCCGAGGCGGAATTGGTGCGAGGATTGACGCCTGTAAAAGCGCATGCGGATGAATTGCCCGCCCCGCTGGCAAGCGAAGCGGGGGAATAGCGTGGCTGGATATGTCCCCGAACGTAATGAGATTGTCTGGCTCGATTTCGAGCCGACCAAGGGCAAGGAAATTGGGAAGTACCGCCCGGCATTGGTGTTATCTGGCAAAGCTTACAACAAGGCGACGGGGCTTTTGATCTGTTGCCCGATTAGCACCAGTATTCGCCACGCACCCACGGAGGTGCCTGTAAATAACCTGGATAGTCCCAGTGTGGTGGCGTCCAATTTGGTGACGACACTGGATTGGAGAGCACAAAAGGTGAAGAAAGTCGCGACGGCAGAGGCCGGCGTATATGAGGAAGTGCTGCTCAGGATAATTCCGTTGATTGGCGCAGATCAGGTGGTGAGCTCGTTGGCCGAACGGCAGCAAGAATGATTGTGTCGAAAGAGGTGATAGGTCGATGCGGCCTGCCCATCCCCTGTCCAACTGCGTTTCTAGGTTAATTTCCCTTCCGTCAAACTTACCCAAAATGACGCACCCGCTTGATTAAATCATTATTAATCTTTATGATTCAAAATGAATCGACAGCTATTAGGAGATCAGTCATGGCGCAGACAGAAACCAAAGTGCTTACCGCCCATGTTCCATTGCCGCTGGCCGAGAAAGTCGATCAGATGGCCGCTCGCCTTGAGCGATCGCGCGGCTGGATCATGAAGCAGGCGCTGTCGGCCTGGATCGAGCAGGAAGAGGAACGTAGCCGTCTGACGCGAGAAGCATTGGCCGATGTGGATGCTGGGCGCGTCATCGACCATCAGGCCGTGCAGGCGTGGGCCGATAGCCTCAGCGCTGACGCCGCCCCGTTGCCGATACCACGCTAATGGAATTGAAGTGGACGAGCAAAGCGTTATCCGATCTGGCGCGGCTATATGAATTTCTGGCTCTGGTGAACAGGGGAGCTGCTGCTCACACTGTGCAGTCGCTTACCGCCGCACCGGCAAGCCTGTTGGCGAACCCGCGCATCGGCGAAAAACTCGAAGAATTCGAGGCGCGCGAGGTACGTCGAATTCTCGTCGGGCACTACGAGATGCGCTACGAAATTCAGGAATCCACCATCTATGTGCTGCGGCTGTGGCATACGCGCGAGGATCGTTAGGGTGATCCCAAATTGTCCCACGGCGAAATAGGGGATACACCGCCGTTCGTGGTGAGTTTGTCGAACCATGAACGGCCCTTCGACAGTCTCAGGGCGAACGGTTTTGGGGCGTGGGACGATCTGGGTATTTACGTGACAAAATGATGTCAGCTCCCCCGAACTCCGCAGGGCTGTCAAAACCGCCAAGAGGAACCAACTCATGATTTCATCGCCTGCACACCCCACGTCCTTCCAACAATTGCGCGCCGCTGCCGGGATCTATCCGAACGCCATGGATTTTTCCACGATGCATGGTTTCCTGACAGGGGTAGCCATGGGGCCGGATGAGGTGCATGAGCAACCTTGGCTGCCGTTAGCCTTGGGGTTGCCCGATGATGCGGTTGCTCCTGATGAAATTATTGGCCTTGTTATGCAGGTGTTCGAAGAAGTTGTCGAGGATTTGATCGAGGGGGCATTCGAGCCCCAGGCGGCAACAGAGCAGCGCGGTGGTGATACCTTGCCCAGGATGGATCTTTGGTGCCAGGGCTTTGTTCAAGCCTGTGCATTGGCAAACGAGGGCTGGGAGGATATGACCAATGACGATCTTGATCTTGGCAAATTGTTATTGATCATCAATATCATCGCCGACCCGGAGCGTTATGGGCCGCTCTTGTTCAGCAATGACGTGTCCTTCACCGACGCCGGCTTTCTTGCCGAAATACGAGGCCTTACAGGTGCTGTCATCAGCAAGATGGCAAGCCGGGTATTTGAAATTGAGGGTTTGTTTGACGAAGAGGATGCTTTCCCAGGGCAGGATATGGAATTTGATTTTACCGGGGACGAGCTGCGAGAAATTCCGGAACAGGGCTTGATGTTATTCATCCTCACCATGGGCGATCGCCTGCCGCGCGTGGTGGTGGATGAATGCGTGCGGCGTGGCGCGGACATGCTGCCGCCCCTGTCGGCTTATCTTGAAGATGAGCAGAACTGGGGGCCGGATGTCGCAGGAGATCAGTGGTGGGCCTTGCTGCACTGCATCTTCATTCTGGGCGCCATCGACGACCCCCGCGCCGCTGCCCCGCTGCTGGAAATTTTCAAACGCATGCGAGATCTGCCGAACGATGACCTGTGGGACTGGGTGGCTGCTTACTGGCCGGCCCTGTTCAGGAACAAGCGCAAAGCTGCTGCCCCCGCCTTGCGCCGCATCGCCGAAGATCGCACCTTGGGCTGGGATCCCCGCAGCAGAGCTACGGGGTGTGTCCTGGAAGCCGCCGCAGCATCAGGCAGTGAGGCTCTGGAGGCGGCGCTGGACTGGGTTGCTGTCATCGCCGCTGACGAAACCGAAGATGATGATGCTCGCTGCTGGATGGGAATGGCGCTCTTGAATTTTCCGCGAGAACGGCACAGGCTGTTGCTGGAGTCGCTGGTGGACCTCCAGCAACAGCAGGCCGGATTACTGTATATGATGTTTGATATGGGTGAGATAGCCCACGCTTTCCAAACCGGCGACGCCCCTGAATGGGAGCGCTTTCCCGATCCCTGGTCCTTTTATGACCCCGAGGCCATCGCGCAGCGTCAGCGCCGTTGGGCGGAAGAAGATATCGCCGGCGAGGACAGTTTTTTGTTCGACGATGATGAGTTTATGCCGGTTGAAACCTACGTGCGGGAACAGCCTAAAGTCGGACGAAATGACCCCTGTCCCTGTGGAAGTGGCAAGAAATACAAGAAGTGTTGTTTACATTGACCTGCTTGGCGGCCTGATCAACTCTTGTAGGCGCTGGGTGCTTTTACTTGCGCAATGCCGCGCGCCGCCCGCGTTTTACATCTACTCCCGCGAGGATCAACAATCCCAGCACGAAATAGCCGCCGGTGATGAGCATGGCGAGGCGGTGGTCTCCACCGGATAGCCAGCTTACTAGGCCATAGGTGATCGGGCCAAAGATGGCGGAGAGTTTGACCGCCAAACCCCACAGGCCGAAAAATTCGGCGTGGCGCGCGGCGGGGGCGAGTAGGCCCACCAGGGCGCGGCCCGCCGATTGGCTGGCGCCCATGCACAGTCCGGCCACGTTGGCGGCGGCCCAGAATAAACCTGGCCCCTGTGCTGCCCACGCCAGCGCAATCATGACGAGCCAGCCCAGCAGGGTCAGGGCAAGCGTGGGGACATGGCCGAGGCGGTCCTGGATGTAGCCAAACAGAAAGGCCCCGCCAGCGGCGGTGATGTTGACCACCATGACCAGCAACAAGGTCTGTTGGGTATCAAAGCGCATTACCTGCTGGGCGTATATCGCGGCGAGGGTAATAACCGTATTGATGCCCGCCGCGTAAAATACCGTGCATATCAAAAAGCGTCGCAGGTCACGGTAGCGGCGTGCGTGTTTGATGGTTGCGCCGAAGCGTGCGAATGCCTCGCCAATCAGGCTGCGGCCCGGCGGGTGCGGCTGGGGGATGGCGCGCTCGCGCAGGAACAGGAACGTTGGCAGGCTGGCCAGGGCAAACAGCCCGGCGGTGATCAGCATGGTCACGGGCACAAACGAAGACGCCTGGTCGCCGCGCGCTTGCGCCCAGCTCACATAAGCAAGCGATAACCCCAGGCTGATCAGGCCGCCCATATAGCCCAGGCTCCAGCCCCAGCCGGATACCTTGCCCAGGCTGCGGCTGCGCGCTAGTTCGGGGAGAAAGGCGGCGATGAGATTCTCGCCGCTGCCGAAAAAGAAATTGGAAAGCACGATGAATACGATGGCGAGCGCCAGATTGCCGGGACCGGCGAATGCAAGTCCGGCGGTGCCCAGTACGCAACCTGCGGTGGTAAAAAGCAGCAGTTTTTTCTTGGCGGCGTAGGCATCGGCATAGGCGCCCAGCACCGGCGCTGTCAGCATGACCAGGAAGTACGAGACCGCCAGCGCCGCTGTCCAGGCAAACGTCGCCCAGTCTTGGTTGCCCGCCACCACCGAGACGAAATAGGCGTTGAAGATGGCGGTGATGACGACCGTGGTGTAGCCCGAATTGGCGAAGTCGTACATCGCCCACGCCCACACTTCGCGGCGTGACACGCCAGTGGCCAGGGAGGAACGCGCTGCCATCACGCCTCTTCCAGCAGTTTCAGGAAATCCTGTTCCGCAAGCATGGTGATGCCCAGTTCCCGTGCCTTATCCGCCTTGGAGCCAGGTTCGGCGCCCACAACAACGTAACTGGTCTTGCGCGAGACGCTGCCGCTGACCTTGCCGCCCAGCGCTTCGATGCGCGCTTTAGCCTCGTCGCGGCTCATGCTGTCCAGCGTGCCGGTGAGGACAAAGGTCTTGCCGGAGAGTGGCGTATATGCGCGGCTGATCTTCTCCTGCGGCCAGTGGATGCCAGCATCGCGCAAGGCGTCGATGACTTCCCGATTATGCGGTTGAGCGAAGAAATGATGAATGCTCGCGGCGACCACCGGGCCGACATCGGGAACGGCCTGCAGCTCATCTATAGAGGCGTTAATAAGTTGTTCGAGGTCGCCAAAGTAACGGGCGAGCTGCTTTGCGGTCACCTCGCCAACTTGACTGATACCCAAGGCGTAGAGAAAGCGGGGCAGGGTAGTGCGTTTGGATTTTTCGATGGCGGCGAGCAGATTGTCCGCCGACTTGTCCCCCATGCGTTCCAGCGCCACGAGCGCCTCTTTGGTGAGGCGATAGAGGTCGGCCACGGTCTTGACCTGCCCTTTCTCCACCAGTTGCGCAACCAGTTTGTCACCCAGGCCATCAATGTCCATGGCGTGGCGCGACGCGAAATGGAGGATCGCACCCATGCGTTGCGCCGGGCAGTAGAGTCCGCCTATGCAGTGGTGTGCCGCCTCATTTTCCAGGCGCACCACCTCTGAGCTGCACATCGGGCATGTCTTGGGCATATGCCAGACACGGGCGTGCTTGGGACGTTTTTCCGTGATCACGCCCACCACTTCGGGGATCACGTCCCCCGCGCGGCGCACGATGACGGTGTCACCGATATGGATATCCTTGCGCCGCAATTCATCCTCGTTGTGCAGCGTGGCACGGCTCACGGTCACACCGCCGACCTCGACCGGGCGCAACATCGCAACCGGGGTGATGACGCCAGTGCGGCCTACCGAGGCGAGGATGTCCTCCACCACGGTGGTCTCTTCCTGGGCGGGGAATTTGTGGGCGATGCCCCAGCGCGGCGCACGGGCGGTAAAGCCGAGCTGGTCGCGCGCGGCAATGTCATCCACCTTGTAGACCACCCCATCCACTTCAAAGGGCAGATCGTTACGGCGCGCGGTTATTTCCTGGTAATAAACCAGGCACTCTTCAATACCGTGTACGGGGCGGAAGAATTCAGTGATGGGGAAGCCCCATTCCTTGAGGTGTTTTACGATCTGCGAATAACGCGGCGCGGGCAGTTCCGAAACCTCGCCCAGTCCCCACGGGAAGAAACTCAAGGGACGACCAGCAGTGATACGTGGATCGAGTTGACGCAGGCTGCCAGCGGCGGCATTGCGCGGATTGGCGAAGATATTCTCACCCCGCGCCAAGCGTTCTTCGTTGAGACGTTCGAAGTCGTGCTTGGGGATGACCGCCTCGCCCCGCACCTCCAGTACCGCCGGCCAGCCCTTGCCAAACAGGCGCAGCGGCACGCTCTTGATGGTGCGCACATTGGCTGTCACGTCCTCGCCCCTCGTTCCGTCACCGCGCGTCCCTGCCCGCACCAGCAGGCCGTTTTCATAGCGCAGGCTGAGCGAGGCGCCGTCGAATTTTGGTTCGGCGGTATAGTACACGGCTTCGGATGTTTCAAGTCCTTGGCGCACGCGCCGGTCCCAGTCCCGGACTTCCGCATCGTCGAAAGCGTTGTCCAGCGAGGTCATGGGGATGCCATGGCGCACCTCGCCGAGGGATTCCAGCGGCTTCGCCCCCACGCGCTGGGTGGGGGAGTCGGGGGTGATCAGATCGGGGTGTTCTGCCTCAATCCGTTGCAATTCGCGCAACAGACGGTCATATTCGGCATCTGAGATGAGTGGGGCGTCGAGGACGTAGTAACGGTAGTTGTGATGATTGATTTCGTCACGCAACTGGGTGACGCGGTTTTTGATAGGCTTGGTGTCGGAGATGGGCATGGCTGCCTATGCCAGTACACCCGCCAACGGCGGATGCATAGTGTGGCGCTCCCTAGGGGATTCGAACCCCTGTTGCTGCCGTGAGAGGGCGGCGTCCTAGGCCTCTAGACGAAGGGAGCGGTGCGCAAAAAGAAGTGGTATTATACGCGCTAATTATGAATGCTCAAGATTCTTTTAATGACAGGTTGAAAAAGGCAGGGAAAACCATAAGCACGCCCAGAGTCATACCTCGCACCGACCATTCCATCTCGCGCACCAACATCAGCGACAGCGCAGTCAAGGTGCTTTACCGTCTGAAGGATGCCGGCTATAAGGCCTACCTGGTCGGCGGCGGCGTACGCGACATGCTGCTGGGGCGCGAACCCAAGGATTTCGATATCGCCACCGATGCGCATCCCGAGGAAGTGCAAGAGCAGTTCCGTAGCTGCCATCTCATCGGGCGCCGCTTCCGGCTGGCCCATGTGCGTGTCGGGCGTGATGTTGTCGAGGTTGCCACGTTCCGCGCCAATGTGCCCAGCGCAGAAGAAGGCGAGATTCGCAGCGTGAAAAAGGGCGAAGACCTGCATACCGAAAGCGGGCGCATCATGCGCGACAACGTCTACGGCACGCTCGAAGAAGATGCCTGGCGGCGTGATTTCACCATCAATGCCCTGTATTACAACATCGCCGACTTTTCCGTGGTGGACTATACCGGCGGCCTGGAAGACCTCAAGGCAGGCTGGATACGCTTGATCGGCGATCCCGTGCAGCGTTACCGCGAAGACCCGGTGCGCATGCTGCGTGCGGTGCGCTTTGCCGCCAAGTTGGGTTTCCGCATCCACCCCGACACCGAGGATCCCCTGTTTGATCTGGGCTATCTGCTGGAGGATATCCCCTCCGCTCGCCTCTATGAAGAGGTGCTCAAACTGTTCATGGGCGGCTGTGCCCTGGAAACCTTCGAGCTGCTGCGCCATTATCGCCTGTTCGAACATTTGTTCCCGCAGACCGAGGATGACCTTGCGCAGGAGCGGGAAGGCTTCCCCTCGGAACTGGTGGCGCGCGCCCTGGCCAATACCGATGCGCGTGTCGCCGCCGGAAAACCCGTGACCCCGGCATTTTTATTCGCGGCCCTGCTGTGGGGTCCAATGCGCCGCCAGGCCGAGCCATTGCAGGCGGGAGGGGAAAGTGAAATCCAGGCCATTCAGGAAGCGGGCGATATAGTTGTCATGCGCCAGATTCAGCGCATAGCCTTGCCTAAACGTTTCAGTATGCCGATGCGTGAAATCTGGACCATGCAACCCCGCTTCACTCAGACCAACGGCAAACGTCCCATGAGCCTGCTTACGCACCCGCGTTTTCGCGCAGCCTATGACTTCCTTCTCCTGAGAGGCGAGTCGGGCGAGGATGTCCTGGACTTGTGCGAGTGGTGGACGAAGTTTCAGGAAGTGAATGCCGACGCACACGGACGTGCTAGTGTCGCGGGAGGCAGGATGCCGGGAGCGACCGACGAGCGGCAGACCCTGCTGCACGCGCCGGTGGCGGCGGCAGGTTCAGAAACCCACGCGACCGCCAAAAAACGCCGCCGCCCACGCAAGCGCCGCAAACCGGCTGGCGCAGCTGCAACGGGCGCAGTGACGGAGTGACGGGCTTGTGATTCGGGCTTATGTAGGGCTGGGTAGCAACCTCAATGATCCGGCGCGGCAGGTGAAATCCGCGCTTGCTGCATTGAACGGCATCCCCGAGACCCGCTGCCTGCGCTATTCGTCGTTGTACCGCAGTGCGCCGCTGGGGCAGGCCGATCAGCCGGATTACATCAACGCCGTAGCCATGCTCGAAACTCATCTGCCGGCACAGCAGTTGTTGTCGGAACTGCAAGGGATTGAACGCATCCACGGCCGTGTGCGCGGTGCCGAGCGGTGGGGGCCACGCACCCTTGATCTGGATTTATTATTGTACGGAGATATGCGGTTGGAGAGTGAAGAATTGACCGTACCCCACCCACGGCTGGCAGAGCGCAGCTTTGTGCTGTATCCCCTGTGCGAAATCGCCCCCGATCTGGAGATTTACGGGCTGGGCGGCGTACAACAATTGATGGCCGCGTGCCGGGCGCGTGATACGCTATCTTGCGGGGTGCTGGTGTGACGCGCGGTCAGCCCGGTTATATCGTCGTCGAGGGTCCGATAGGGGTGGGCAAGACCAGTCTGGTGAAGCGCCTGGCGGCGACCTTCGGCAGTGAGCTGCTGCTGGAGGATGCCTCATCCAACCCCTTTCTTGAGCGTTTTTACCAGAACCCACGTCAGGTCGCCCTGCAAACCCAGTTGTTCTTCCTGCTGCAGCGCACACGCCAGATGCAGGAGCTGCGCCAATCGCTATTACTGCCGGAAACCTCCCAGCCGGGGCGGGTAGCGGATTTCTTGATGGAGAAGGATTACCTGTTTGCCCAACTCACCCTGGACGACGATGAATTGCGGCTCTATGAGCAGGTATACCGGCAATTGACGCTGGACATCCCCCCACCGGACCTGGTGATCTATCTCCAGGCACCCGTGGAAGTGCTGCTGGCGCGTGTCGCCAAGCGTGGCCTGGCTTATGAAAGGCTGATTGAGTCCGCCTATCTGCAACGCCTGGCGGAGACCTATGCGCGATTTTTTCACAATTATGCCGCCGCTCCGCTCCTGATCGTCAACGCCGCTACCGCCAATTTTGCAGAAAACGACAAGGATTACAATGCGCTGGTAGAGCATGTGCGCACCCCTCGGGGTGGGCGCCATTACCTCAATCCCCTGCCTTTTACTGTTTAGAGCCTGTCTGAATATTTTTGGAGATGACGTCATGAATGCCCAATCTCTACCCCCCGTCACCCTTATCACCCTGCGTGATATGAAGCGCACGGGTGAAAAATTCGCCTGCCTGACCGCCTATGACGCCAGCTTTGCACGTTTGATCGATGATGCGGGTGTTGAAGTGATTCTGGTGGGAGACTCGCTGGGCATGGTGGTACAGGGGCGCGAGACCACCTTGCCGGTGACGGTTGAGGACATTATTTATCACAGTAGTTGCGTGGCGCGTGGTCGCAGCCGCGCATTGCTGATGGTGGACATGCCATTCATGAGCTATGCCACGCCGGAGCAGGCATTGCGCAACGCCGCACGTTTGATGCAGGAAGGTGGGGCGCATATAGTCAAGCTGGAGGGGGGCGCCGTACAGGCGGATATCGTGCGCCAGCTTACCGAGCGCGGCATCCCGGTGTGCGCCCACCTGGGACTCCAGCCGCAGTCGGTGCATAAGCTGGGCGGCTACCGGGTGCAGGGGCGCGAAGCCTCCGCCGCGCAAGTAATGCGTGATGACGCCCGTGCATTACAGGCGGCGGGCGCCGATATGCTGCTGCTGGAATGCGTACCCGCCGCCCTGGCGGCGGAAATCACCCTCGCAAGCGAAATTCCCGTGATCGGCATCGGTGCCGGGCCGGGCTGCGACGCCCAGGTGCTGGTGCTGTATGACATGCTGGGCATTACGCTGGGTAAACGGCCCAAATTTTCCAAAAACTTCATGCAGGACAACTTTACCCCGCAGGCCGCCATCGCAGCTTACGTGCAGGCCGTCAAGCACGGCGCCTTCCCGGCGCCAGAGCACACCTTTAACTGATGCACACGGCTCGCACTATCGCGGACGTGCGCAGCATGGTTCGTCTGTGGCGCGGCCAGGGCGAGCGCATTGCCTTTGTGCCTACCATGGGGAATCTCCACGCTGGGCATATACATCTGATTAATCAGGCCAGGCACCGCGCCGACCGCGTAGTGGTGAGTATCTTCGTGAATCCCATGCAGTTTGGTGCAAATGAGGATTTCGCCTCCTATCCTCGCACATTATCCGAAGATAGCATCAAACTGGCCGAAAATGGTGCGCACCTTTTGTTTGCACCCGAGGCTGGCGAGATCTATCCCAGGGGGATTGCCGCTGCCACACGGGTGGAGGTGCCGGGGATCTCGGATATCCTGTGCGGCGCGTCCCGCCCCGGCCACTTTACTGGCGTCGCCACCGCGGTCAACACGTTTTTTAATATCGTCCAGCCCGATATGGCGCTGTTTGGAGAAAAGGATTATCAACAACTGCTGGTGATCCGGCGCATGGTGGCGGATCTGTGTCTGCCCGTTACCGTTGTGGGCGTGCCGACAGTGCGCGAGTCCGATGGGCTAGCCATGAGTTCGCGCAACAGCTATCTCACCGTAGAGGAAAGGGTGCGAGCGCCTCAGCTCTATCAGGCGCTATGCCAGGCGAGAGACCGGATTCAGAGTGGCGAGGCCGGTTACGCGGCGATTGAGTCAGAGGCTGGGCAAGCGTTGATCGTCGCAGGTTTCCGTCCCGACTACGTCAGTGTGCGCCGCGCGGAGGACCTGATGCCTGCATCCGTAGCGGACCACGCCTTGATAATCCTTGCCGCAGCCAGGCTGGGAAAGACGCGCCTGATCGACAACCTGCCGATAGAATTGAAAAACCGGCAACAAAACCCCATAATATCAGTCTAATGGGGTGCGTCAGGCTCTACTGGCGCATCCTGCATAGCCATAGGAGCTGCCAAATGCAGTACACCTTACTGAAGTCCAAGCTGCACCGCGCTTGCGTGACCCACGCCGAGCTGGAGTACGAAGGATCGTGCGCGATTGACGCCACGCTGCTGGAAGCGGCGGGTATTCACGAATACGAGCAGATCCAGATCTACAACATCACCAATGGCGAGCGTTTCACCACCTACGCGATCCGCGCCGAAGCAGGCACCGGCATCATCTCCGTCAACGGCGCCGCCGCGCACAAGGCCAAACCGGGGGATCGTGTCATCATCTGCACCTATGCGGTGTTAAACCAGCATGAGGTGGCTTCCTTCAAGCCCGTCATGGTATACCTCAACGAAACCAACCGCATCACCCATTGCCGCAATCATATTCCGGCCCAAGTGGCATAGGGCTGACGAAGCGCGCGTGCGGGGACGTGTTCCATCGCTGTTTGGTGTGGTATTGGCAAGGAATGCCTGGGCGTGTGTGAGTTAAGTCCGGCATGCGCCAGATGAGGTAAACGGCGCGGGTTACAATGTGGCGCAGCCCTGGGAGGGGCAGGTAATGGCTCCTGTGCGTGTCTTGCTGCGTCGCACCTCGCATACATGCGCGCAACGCTTCGCGTTGCGGATCAGGCGTGGGTTTGGTTAAGTGCCGACAAACCCTAAGGTGTGCATGGGGTGCTGCCTGGATTTTGTCTGTACGACCAGCAGGTGTTGTCCGCAGGGTTGTAGTAAACCTTCCAATCGATGGCATTCACATTGAAAGCACCGTTTGTATAGGAATAGGTTCCATTGCTGAGGCCATCGCCCGTTCCCGGGGCCCACGAAAATTTTCCGGCTGTAACGGTCGAGTTCTGCTTGTTTACGGCCAAATCGAAGTTTCCAGAAGCCGCTGAATCAATCATCGTCACTTTATTGGTGATTACTGCGTCTGTGGTTGTGGCGCCGGCTCCGCGGTATCGGATGGCGCTCATGTCAACCTCAAAGGAGCTGACCATATCGCTCGTGGTAACCGTCTGGGTTATTTTCGGTTTATTGAGGAAGGTGCTTTTGAGGAATTCCTGCGACATATCCGCAGAGTTTACCAATTGCCGGATTTGAGTCCTTTCCGGGTTTCCGCCGCCTGAACCGGATATGGCGCCGCTTGCCAGAGGATTGCCCCCCGAGGTTGCGGCTGAAAACCCCCCGCCGTTACTCTGGCCCGCGCTGCCAGAGGAAGAGCTGCTGGGTTGTGAGTTTGGCCATACAGTCGAACCAAGGCGTATATACGTTTCCTGCGCAAAACCCTGCGTGGGGTCGCCTACAATCAGGTGGTAGTAGCCGTTAAGCCCGTCGCTAACGACCTCCTGCAGGAAGGGTGTTTTTTCCGTGGAGGACCCTGCATTGTTGTTGGTGCAGCCGCTGCTGACTCCTCCTCGATTGCAGTCCAGCACCGCATAGAAGTTGGAGCTAACCAGGTCCGGATTTCCAGGACTTACCCTGCCTGCCAGGTTTGGTGCAAAATTAAGGGTAAATTCAGCGTACCCTTCCGTGGCGGATATCAGCGCGAAGAGACCCATGGCCAACGATATGGCAGATTTTGTAGCAGACGTAACAGATGCAGGTGGTCTGTCCATGGCGCATCGCTCATTGGCTGATGGAGTGAAAGTTAAGCGTTCTACTTGTTCTATTATTACTAATAATGTGTGATGCTGGCAGCTTAGCCCACATGATTATTTCTAACATAGAACTCCTGAAAATACAAGCGTTCAGCGGGCTGTTTTTGGGTCTGACGACTTTTTGGCGGAGATTCAATCAGCGCGCGCGGAGGGGGTTTTTTCATTTCGCGGCATGGGTTGGCTATGGTATAAAGGTGTTATCAAGCATCTTGTTGTGTAAAGGTTCGTGAGTCGCTCGTGTTTAGGGTGCGGGAGGGGGTATTGTGTTAGTAGATTTATCCAAATCACAGATAGAAGCGGCACTCAAGGGGTTTGTTGATCCCTATCTGCGGCAGGATCTGGTGTCCGCCAACGCCGTGAAGCAGATTGCGATTGATGGCGGCAAGGTGACCGTGGATGTTGTGCTGGGTTATCCAGCTAATGGTTATCAGCAGGAGCTTACAGCCGCGCTGAAAAAGCAGGTTGAGGAGGTCGGCGGTGTGCAAGGCGCTGAGGTGCGTGTGTCCTCCAAGATCGTCACCCATGCTGTGCAGCATGGCGTTAAGCCATTGAAGAACGTGAAGAATATTATTGCTGTGGCGTCCGGGAAGGGTGGGGTCGGCAAGTCGACCACGGCGGTGAATCTTGCGCTGGCGCTGGCGGCGGAGGGCGCGGCGGTGGGGATTCTGGATGCGGATATATATGGTCCCAGCCAGCCGCTCATGCTGGGGGTTCATGCCCGCCCGGAGTCGCGTGACGGCAAGTCCATGGAGCCGTTGATGAGTTATGGTATCCAGTCCATGTCCATCGGCTATCTGGTCGACGACGAGGCGCCGATGATCTGGCGTGGTCCGATGGTTACGCAGGCGCTGGAGCAACTGCTGAGGGACACTAATTGGCGGGATCTGGACTACCTGATCGTCGACCTCCCTCCGGGTACGGGCGATACGCAGTTGACCCTCACGCAGAAGATTCCGGTAAGCGGCGCGGTGATCGTGACCACGCCGCAGGACATCGCTCTGCTGGACGCGCGGCGCGGGCTGAAGATGTTTGAAAAGGTGGAGGTGCCGGTGTTTGGCGTGGTCGAGAACATGAGTACGCATATTTGCAGCCAGTGCGGGCATGAAGAGCATATATTCGGTTCAGGTGGTGGCCAGCGCATGGCCGAGCAATATGGGGTGGATTTCCTGGGGTCATTGCCGCTCGATATCCGCATCCGTGAAGATGCCGATGGTGGCCGTCCCACCGTGGTGGCCGATCCAGATGGGCGGATTGCGCAGATCTATCGCGACATTGCCCGGCGCGTCGCCGCCAAGCTGTCGTTGCGTGGGAAGGATTATGCCGCCAAATTTCCCAATATCGTGGTTCAGAATACATAATCCTTAATCCTTAAAACCGCTTTTTGTCCACGAAAAACACGTTGTCACGAAATAAAACAAAAACATGGAGTGGTTCAGCAATTCACCGGATGGGTGGCAAGTGAAGTAACGATATATATTTGAATGTTTTCGTGTTTTTTCGTGACTTTCGTGGATGGCTGGGTTTTTTTAGGATAATTTTGGGGGTGGGCGAGGAGGCTTGCCCCTAGTTCGAGAGGTTGTTGAATGAGTATCAAGTCTGATAAATGGATCCGGCGCATGGTCGATAAGCACGGCATGATCGAGCCGTTCGAGCCGGGTCAGGTGCGGGAGCGCGAGGCGGGCCGGATTATTTCTTACGGCACTTCCAGCTACGGGTACGATGTCCGTTGCGCGGATGAATTCAAGATTTTCACCAATATCAACTCGGCGATAGTCGATCCCAAAAATTTCGACGCCAACAGCTTTGTCGATGTGCAGTCGGATGTGTGCATCATCCCGCCGAACTCCTTTGCCCTGGCGCGCACGGTGGAGTATTTCCGTATTCCGCGCAGTGTGCTGACCATCTGTCTGGGTAAATCCACCTATGCGCGCTGCGGCATCATCGTCAACGTGACCCCGCTGGAGCCGGAATGGGAAGGGCATGTGACCCTGGAGTTTTCCAACACCACGACCCTGCCGGCCAAGATTTATGCCAATGAAGGCGTCGCCCAGATGTTGTTTCTGGAATCCGATGAGGTGTGCGAGACGTCGTACAAGGATCGTGGTGGCAAATACCAGGGGCAGACCGGGGTGACGCTGCCGAAGGCGTGATTTTTTTGGAGGGTCAGGCTGGAGGGGTTTGTTTTTTCCCTTCAGGCGCCTGATCTTCGAACTGCATTGATTCGATCTGCATTTTAAGCCAGCCATCTTCGTCATCGTGCTGTTCCAGCACTACGGGCAGGTAATGAAAATCGACCGCGCACCACACCGTAGTGTTTCTGCTGTCGCCCGTGCGCCGGATCTTTAGCGTGCGCAGTGTTCCCATGGCTGTTTTGACCCGTTCTTCGCCCAGGATGACGAACCGGTAATTCTTGATTTTGTCGCTATCCGCGATCAGGTATTCCAGGGTTTTCCGGCCATGCTGCAGGTCGTTCATGATGGCAAGCTGGTAGCTGAGCTTGTCCTGGATTTTTGGGCGCAGTGGCGTATGCCACGATTTGCTGCTGGTGATATTGGTGGTGGTGTTTTTTTCCCAGTTGAAGATCTGTTTTATCCATTTGTCGCTTTTCCCGCTACGGCGGCTGAGGTATTCCAGCGGGCGAGGTTGCGCGATCTGCCCCTCCCCTTCATAGGCCCATTCGCTACGTTCCACGATTTCCTGTTTTACAAACTTGGCGAGCAGTCCGGTAGCGTGCGTTACCGATTGATAGAGATACCCTCCGTCGCCGGCCTTGGTCAGGGTGCGGATGTTCTCGCCCAGCGGGATGCCTGCTTTGCTCAGGGTGTAGCGGGCTGTGAAAAGGGGCAGGGGATCAGCAAGGGCGGTGGAGCCAAGGGCCATGCTTAGCAAGAAGGCCGCGAAGCTGGTACACAGGCTGGAGATCTTGCTGTTGCGTCCGATGTCATTGCGGATCGGGGTAGGTGGTCTGCGGGTTGTTATCGGCATCGGTATAGTCCACTGGCGATGTTAATGGCGTTCCGTCAAGCACCACCTGATTGTGCTCCTGGTCGAGTTGCAGCCGTCCTTCAGCGAACCAGTGTATTACCACGGGATAGATGTGATGTTCCTGCACCAGCACCCGTTGCGCAAGTGTTTTGACGTTGTCATCCGGTAATATCGGCACGCGCGCCTGAACAATGACCGGTCCGCCATCCAGTTCATTGGTGACAAAGTGGACGCTGGCGCCGTGTTCGCGCATGCCTGCCTCAAGTGCGCGGTTGTGGGTGTCGAGGCCGGCAAAGGCGGGCAGCAGCGAGGGGTGGATGTTTAGCATGCGCCCAAGATAATGCGTCACGAATCCGGGGCCGAGGATGCGCATGAAGCCGGCGAGCACGACCAGTGCCGGTTCGAAGCGGTCGATCATTGTTTGCAGCGCGGTGTCAAACACGTCCCGGTCAGGGAACGCCTTGTGGTCAAGCGCCAGCGCCGGGATGCCCGCCCGCCGGGCGCGCTCCAGACCGAAGGCGCTGGGGTTGTTGCTGATCACGGCGCGAATCTCGACGGACAGTTCTTTGCGGGCGGCGGCGTCGATGATTGCCTGGAGATTGCTGCCGCTGCCGGAGATCAGGACAACGATGGGTAACGGGGCGCTTGCATCATGCACGGATCACAACCCGTTCCGCGCCGTCTTGCGCTGCTTCAATCGAACCGATGCGCCACGCTGTTTCGCCCTGCGTATTGAGTATGTCCACCGTGGCGCTGGCGTCGGCTTCCGCCACGCACACGACCATGCCGATGCCGCAGTTGAAGGTGCGGTACATTTCCTGCTCCATGATATTGCCTTTTTCCTGCAACCAATCAAAGATGGGGGGACGTGGCCATGCGGTCTTGCCGATCACGGCCTGGGTGTTTTCGGGCATCACGCGCGGCAGGTTTTCCAGCAGCCCGCCGCCAGTGATGTGGGCCAAGGCATGCACCTGGACCTGCTCGAACAGCTTGAGCAGCGGTTTGACGTAGATGCGCGTGGGTTCCAGAAGGGTGTCGCCCAGCGTGCGGCCATGAAAGTCCTGGGATAGATCCGCGCCGCTGACGGCGATGACTTTGCGGATCAGGGAATAACCGTTGGAGTGCGGGCCGCTGGAGGCGATGCCGATTAATGCGTCACCGGGCTGGACTTTGCTGCCGTCGATGATGTTTTCCTTTTCCACTACGCCGACGCTGAAGCCTGCCAGGTCATAGTCACCATGGCTGTACATGCCGGGCATTTCGGCGGTCTCTCCGCCTACCAGTGCGGCGCCGGCGAGTTCGCAGCCTGCACCGATGCCCTTGATGACATCCGCCGCCTGGTCGATACTCAGGTGGCCGGTAGCGTAGTAGTCAAGGAAAAACAGCGGTTCGGCGCCCTGTACTACCAGGTCATTGACGCACATCGCCACCAGGTCGATGCCGATGGTGTCATGTTTGCCCATTTCTATCGCCAGTTTCAGCTTGGTGCCGACGCCGTCGGTGGTGGAGACCAGCACCGGTTTGCGATAGCGGTCGAGCGGCAGTTCAAATAGCGCGCCAAAGCCGCCCAGGCCGCCGAGCACGCCGGGACGGGTGGTGCGTGCGGCGATGGGTTTGATTCTTTTTACCAGGTTGTTGCCGGCCTCGATGTCAACGCCTGCATCGCGGTAGCTCAGGCTGGTTCCATGTTGGGCGGTGTCGGATTTCGAGTTCATCAGGGTGATCGCATTATTTTCGATGGGGAAGGTGTATTATAGCTTCATTATACGCGGGGTTATTTATTCAGAGGCATGATTTTTTGAAGATGCGGGTGTCTAATTGTAAAACGCATTTGCGCACCATGGTTATTGCCCTGTTTGCTCTGTTAAGTGGTGCCATGCCAGGTTGGTTGCCTGCCGCAGAAGTGGAAGGCCTGTATGAGGCCGAGATCCAGGTGGCGGGTCAGGGCAAGGCGGAGCAGGGCGAGGCAATACGTGCGGCGCTGGCGGAGGTGGTGATGAAGGTGACGGGACGGCGCGGAGTGGCGGCGCTTCCGGCGCTGGCCCCTATGTTCAAGTGCGCCGGTCAGATCGCTCAGCAATACCGCTACCGCCCACTGCCGGAGGAAATGGCGCGCACCATCCCGGTGGCTCCCTCTGCGGTTCAGCCTCCCGGCAAACCGCTGGCGGCGAAGGGGCAGGTGTTGTGGGCAAGTTTTGATCCTGCCACGGTGAATCAGGCGTTGCGCCAGGCCGGGCTGCCGGTATGGGGGCGAGTGCGCCCGGCGGCATTGATCGTGCTGGCGATGGAAGAACAGGGGCAGCGCACCGTGTTGCTGGCCGATAGCCGCCCCGAGTTGCAGTCAATCCTGGAAAACCGCGCGCGGCGCCGTGGCTTGCCGGTGCTCCTGCCGCGTGATGCGGAAACAGAGGGTGGCGTGCGCTTTGCCGATGTCTGGAATAATGCACGGGATGTGCTGCTCAAGGCGGCAGCACGCGAGCAGACCGAAGCAGTGCTGGCGGGCCGGTTGAGCCTCGGTTCGGGCACTTGGCGGGTGCGCTGGACGCTTTATCAGGGCGGCGGTGAGGCCGTCAACTGGGAGAGCGCCGCCAGTGTGCCGCAGGATGTGCTTGAGGCGGGCATCGATGGCGCGACCGATGTGCTGGCCAAGAGGTTTGCCCAGGTATTGAGCGATACCGCTGCCACCAGTGTATTGATGACGGTGACAAATATTACAACGCTCGATGATTATGCGCGGACTATGAATTATTTGCAGTCTCTGGCCGGTGTGGCGGAGGCAGGGGTGGTGCGTGTGAAAGGAGGCAGCGTAACATTCCGTGTGCTGACCCGCAGCAGCGATACGGGCCTTGCTCAAACCATTGCTTTAGGCAGCGTCCTGAGCGTCGCCGGTTCTGATCCCGCTGCGTCGGAGTTGAAATACATCTTATTGCCATGAACCGCCGCGACATCCCGAACATCATCAGCATGGGGCGCATACTGCTCGTGCCGCTGGTGGTGTGGTTGCTCATGCGGGAGCGTTTCGCCGAGGCGTTACTCCTGTTCGCCGTGGCGGGGGCGTCGGATGCGCTGGATGGCTATCTCGCCAAGCATTTCCATTGGACCAGCCGTCTTGGCTCCATTCTGGATCCGCTGGCCGACAAGCTGCTGCTGGTATCATCGTATCTGGCGTTGGGTTGGCTGGGCATCATTCCAGTGTGGCTGGTGGCCGCCGTGATTGTCCGCGACGCGCTGATCCTGTTCGGCGCCATCGCCTATCACTATCTGATTGGCCATGTTGAAATGGCGCCTACCCTGGTGAGCAAGATCAATACTCTCGCCCAGATTGTGCTGGTGCTCGCCGTGGTGATGTCGTTGAGCGTGATGCCGTTGCATCCATGGGCTATCACTGGCATGATCTATTTTGTTCTGGCGACCACCGTATTGAGCGGGCTGGATTATTCCAGAACCTGGACCATCCGGGCGCTGCGCGTGCGCTCGGGCCGACATTGCAGATAATGTAACCATTATTAATAAATAAAAAGCTCGGTTATCCACGAAACTCACGAAAAAACACGAAAAAATTCAAGTGGATATCGCCATTTCACTTACTACCCATCCGGTGAATTTCTGAATCAATCCATGTTTTTTATTTCGTGAGTTTCGTGTTTTTCGTGGACAAAAAGAGGTTTTAAGGATAAATGCCGGCGCTGACTGATTCTCAAAAGTGGCTGGCGCTTTTAGGTGTCGCGGCGGTTGGCGCGCTGTTGTACCTGCTGGCGCCGGTGCTGACGCCGTTTCTTGTCGCGGCCCTGCTGGCTTATGTCACGGATCCGCTTGCCGACCGCCTTGAGGCGCTGGGATTGTCCCGCACCATGGCGGTTGTGATCGTCTTTACCGGGCTGTTGGCGCTGTTGCTGCTGCTATTGCTGATCGGTCTGCCGTTGCTGGCGCATCAGATCGAGATATTGATAGGCAAGCTGCCTGGCTACATCGACTGGCTGCAATATACCGCGTTACCCTGGTTGCAGACGAAATTGCAACTTGATGAGCGCTCCCTGGATCTGGATACCTTGAAGCAGGCTATCGCCGAGCACTGGCAAACTGCCGGTGGAGTGGTGGCGGGGGCGATGGCCTCCGTCACCCGTTCTGGTTTGACGCTGCTGGGCTGGCTGGTGAATCTAATGTTGATCCCGGTGGTGACCTTTTACCTGCTGCGTGATTGGGATGTGCTTGTGGCCCGCATCCAGGAACTGTTGCCGCGCACCGCAGAGCTGGTTGTAACCCGTCTGGCGCGTCAGTGCGATGAGATGCTGGGGGCGTTTTTGCGTGGGCAGATCATGGTGATGCTGGCACTGGGTGCGATCTATTCCATCGGCCTGTGGCTGGTCGGCCTGGATGTTGCCCTGTTGATCGGCATGGCGGCGGGACTGCTCAGTTTCGTTCCTTATCTTGGCTTCGCCATCGGCCTGCTGGCGGCCAGCATTGCCGCGCTTGTCCAGTATCAGGATCTGTTCCATCTGTTGCTGGTGCTGGCGGTGTTTGGCGTGGGGCAGATGCTGGAAGGCATGGTGCTTACGCCGTGGCTGGTCGGAGACCGTATCGGCCTGCACCCGGTGATGGTGATCTTTGCCGTCATGGCGGGCGGGCAATTGTTCGGCTTTTTCGGTATCCTGCTGGCGCTGCCGTTTGCCGCCGTGGCCATGGTGTTGCTACGCCATGCGCATGAGCGTTATATGCACAGCCGGATCTATGACGCCGGGAATGGCGGTTCTTAGGATGAAAGATGCGGCCCTTTCCGTGACGGCACAACTCCCGCTCGGCATAGGCTTGCGCGATGATGCCTCGTTCGCCAATTATTTCTCCGGCGCCAACCGCGAGGCCGTCTCCGCTGTGCAGCACAGCGCGTGTTCCGAAGGCGAGCAAATGATCTATTTGTGGGGCGCCCCGGGGGTGGGCAAGAGCCACCTGTTGCAGGCCGCCTGCCATGAGGCGAATGCGCGCGGCGAGGCTGTCGCCTATGTGCCATTGGCGCAGGCCGATGAGTTCTCGCCCAGACTGTTGGAGGGGTTCGAGCAGCTCGCATTAGTGTGCATCGACGACATCCAGGCGATAGCCGGGATAGCGGCATGGGAGACAGCGCTGTTTCATCTGTACAACCGCATGCGCGACAGCGGTGCACATTGCATGATTGCGGGCAGCGCCGCGCCCGGCGGGTTGGGTGTAATGTTGCCCGATCTTGCCTCGCGCCTTGCCTGGGGGCTGGTGCTGCATCTTGATACCCTCGATGACGAGGGCGTACTCGCCGCGCTGCAATTGCGTGCGCATCAGCGGGGGTTTGAGTTGCCGGCTGACGTGGCGCAGTTTCTGTTGCGCCGCGAGCGCCGCGACATGCTCGCCCTGTTCGCCTTGCTGGAACGTCTTGATCACGCCTCCCTGGCGGCCCAGCGCAAACTGACTATACCGTTCATCAAGGGAATTATTGAAGCGTGAGTGAAAAACACGTATTACCCAGCGACATTGATGCTTCCGTGCGCCGTGCACTGGCCGAAGATATTGGCAGCGGCGATATTACCGCCATGCTGATCCCGGCCGATGCGGTGTGCGATGCCACCGTGATCAGCCGCGAGGATGCCGTGCTGTGCGGTACGGCGTGGTTTGACGCTGTTTTTCTACAGATGAATAGCGCCATCCAGATCACCTGGCATGCCGCCGATGGCGATGCCGTGACCGCAAATCAGACATTATGCACACTGCATGGCCCGGCGCGGCCGCTGTTGACGGGGGAACGCACCGCACTGAATTTTCTGCAAACCCTGTCCGGCACCGCGACCCAGGCGCGGCATTACGCCGATGCGGTGCAAGGCACCAAGGTGAAAATCCTCGACACCCGTAAAACCATTCCCGGCCTGCGCGACGCGCAAAAATACGCCGTGCGTTGCGGCGGCGGCCACAATCACCGGCATGGGCTGTACGACGGCATTCTGATCAAGGAAAATCACATCCTCGCTGCAGGCTCCATCCAGGACGCAGTTGCTGCGGCGCGCATCCATGCCCAAGGCTGGCCAGTGGAAGTGGAAGTAGAAAACCTCGACGAGGTGCGTGAGGCCCTGGCGGCGGGTGCGGATATCCTGCTGCTGGATAATTTCGACCTGGAACAGATGCGTGCGGCGGTTGCGTTAAACGCCGGACAGGCTAAACTGGAGGCCTCCGGCGGCATCGGTCTGGACAACCTGCGCCAGGTCGCCGAAACTGGGGTGGACTTTATTTCGCTGGGTGCAATCACCAAGCACCTGCATGCGATTGACCTTTCCATGCGCTTTACATAGGAGACTGTCAGACATAGGTCGAATCTACGTAAGCGGCCAGCCGTCCCACCTGTAGTCTTCCGCGAAGCCCGTGCACTCTTGCTGCTTTTTCGGAGGGACTCCAGATGGCGAAGAGGCATGGGCAGGAATTCTGGCGAGAGCATCTTGAAGCCTGGCGTCGAAGTGAT
>JACPOZ010000073.1 GCA_016191235.1 Gammaproteobacteria bacterium | reverse complement strand
TCTGCATCATCCGCTCCTACCTCGCCACTTTGCACAAGCAGCGCCAAAACCTGTACCACGCTCTCGCGCTCACCTTTCAGGGTAGCCCACCTCAGCCTCGCTTCACGTGATCGGCCTCGGGGTACCTGAGTAGTTACAAAATATCTTTGAAATCCTTCCGTTATGCCTTTTTCCATCCGCTCTTCTCCTTTTTGTAGAATAAAGGTGATAAACAGCTTTTTATGTGGCTATGTCAAGAAAATTTTGATGGGACAGCCCTGGCCGGTTGGTTGTTGAAGATTGAGATATGGCTTGGTTTTGTGGTATAAAGATCAGCTAAGTCTTGAATCCCGGCAGATTGCCTTGGTTCGCGGCCCGGTTCCTCTGTGGCGCTTTGCCTCAGAGGTATTAAATCACACATGCGCCGTCACATATGTCAGGGTGCCCGCTAGAATGAATAAACAGGCGGGTTGATATATGGGGCGCATGGAGGATTAACCCTAACTTTTGGAGTATAAAAATCATGGCAAATGTTTCCATGCGTGACATGTTGGAGGCCGGTGTTCATTTCGGCCACCAGACCCGCTATTGGCACCCCCGGATGGCGCAGTACATCTTCGGTGACCGCAACAAGATTCACGTCATCAATCTCGAAAAGACCCTGCCGCTGTTTAATGATGGGATGAATTTCATCAGCAGCCTGGCGGCCCGCAAGGGTACCGTCCTGTTTGTCGGCACCAAGCGTGCGGCGCAGGAAGTGGTGAAGGAAGAAGCGGCCCGTTGCGGCATGCCTTATGTCGATCAGCGCTGGCTGGGCGGCATGTTGACCAACTTCAAGACCATCAAGCAATCCATCAAACGCCTTAAAGAGCTGGATGCGATGGTGCAGGACGGCAGCATTAACCGCTTCAACAAGCGCGAGGCTCTGGGGTATATGCGCGAGCTGGAGAAGCTGGAGCGCAGCCTGGGCGGCATCAAAAATATGAAAGGCGTCCCCGACGCACTGTTTGTGATTGATGTCGGGCATGAAAAGAATGCCGTGAGTGAGGCGGCCAAGCTGGGTGTTCCGGTCATCGGCATTGTCGACACCAATAATGATCCCAACGGCATAGATTATCCCATTCCGGGTAATGATGACTCGATCCGCGCCATCCAGTTGTATGCGCGGGCTGCGGCGGACGCGGTTCTCGAAGCGCGCGCCACGATAGTCTCTACCGGCGGTGCCGACGAGTTTATCGAAATGGATGAAGAAGGGCAGCCCGCCAGGGCGCCGAAAAAGCCCGCGAAAGCGGCTATGGCGAAGAAACCGGCCAGAAAGCCTGTCGCTACGCAGCAGGCTGACGCTGCGGAGTAACGCCGGAATCGTATCCGGCTCGGGCAGGAATGAGGGGCGCAATGGATGGCGCCCCTCTGACTATATTGATGTGTTTATTAAATTAAGTGGGGAATCTGGTCATGGAAATTACAGCTGCGCTGGTAAAAGAGCTGCGCGAACGTACTGGCTCCGGGATGATGGAGTGTAAAAAGGCCTTGGTTGAGGCCAACGGCGATATCGACACCGCTGTTGAAGCGATGCGCAAGTCCGGCCTTGCCAAGGCGGACAAGAAGGCGGGCCGTGTCGCTGCCGAGGGGTGTGTTGTGATCCAGCTTGGCGATGATGCGACGCAAGGCGCCATGGTAGAGGTCAACTGTGAAACCGACTTCGTTGGCAAGGGTGACGATTTTGTGGGTTTTGCCGGACATGTGGCGAAACAGGCGCTGGCCGGCAAACCTGCCGATCTGGATGCTTTGATGAGCCTGCCTCTGGAAAAGGGCGGCGACAAGAGCATCAACACGACGCGCCAGGAAATGATTGCCAAGATTGGTGAAAATATCAGCGTGCGGCGTTTTGTAACCATGGCCGCAAGCGGCGGTGTGGTTGGTTCCTATCTGCATGGCGGCCGTATCGGCGTGCTGGTGGAGTTGCAGGGGGGCAACGCCGCCTTGGCCAAGGATATCGCCATGCATGTCGCCGCCAGCAAGCCAGTGTGTGTCTCGCCGGATGAAGTGCCGGCTGATATCGTCGAGAAGGAAAAGGACATCTTCCGTGCCCAGGCTGCGGAGAGCGGCAAGCCCGCCAATATCATTGAAAAGATGATCACTGGGCGTATCCAGAAATTCCTGGCCGAGATTACTCTGGTGGGGCAACCGTTCGTCAAAAACCCCGATGTGACAGTCGAGAAGCTGTTGCAGGATGCCAACGCAAAAGTGGTGCGCTTCCAGCGTTTTGAGGTGGGCGAGGGCATCGAGAAGAAGCAGGAAGACTTCGCCGCTGAGGTGATGGCTCAGGTACGCGGGAGCTAACGGGTGACAGTGGCCTCCAAACCTGCATTCCAACGTATCCTGCTGAAAATTAGCGGCGAGGCGTTGATGGGCGATGGCGAGTTTGGCATCAGTCCTGATGTTATCAACCGTGTCGCTACCGAAGTGCGTGAGCTGGTAGAGATGGGTGTTCAGGTTGGCCTGGTGGTCGGCGGCGGCAACCTGTTCCGTGGTGCTGGTCTGGCAGACGCGGGCATGGATCGGGTCACCGGCGATCATATGGGCATGCTGGCTACCATCATGAATGCCTTGGCCATGCAGGACGCGCTGGAACATCAAGGCGTGTTTACGCGCGTCATGTCGGCCATCAAGATCAACCAGATCTGTGAGGACTATATCCGCCGCCGCGCTATCCGCCACCTGGAAAAGGGCAGGGTGGTGATTTTTGCCGCCGGTACCGGCAACCCCTTTTTCACCACGGACTCGGCCGCCAGTCTGCGCGCTATCGAGATTGGCGCCCAGCTTCTGCTCAAGGCCACCAAAGTGGATGGTGTCTATTCGGCGGATCCCATGAAGCATCCCGATGCCGTGCGCTATGAACGCATGACTTATGACGAAGTGCTGGAGCGCAAGCTGATGGTGATGGACATCACCGCGATTGTGCTGTGCCGGGATCATAAAATGCCGCTGCGGGTGTTTGACATGAACAAACCCGGTGCGTTGCGTTGCATCGTCATGGGTGAAGATGAGGGTACGCTTGTAGAAGGAGAGGCAAAATGATAGACGACATTAAAAAAAGCGCCATTGCCCGCATGACCAAGAGCATCGATGCGCTTAAAGACGAGCTAACCAAGGTGCGCACCGGGCGCGCCCATCCCAGCTTGCTGGATCATGTGATGGTGTCTTTTTACGGAAACGAGGTGCCGGTAGGGCAGGCCGCCAACGTCACGGTGAGCGATTCTCGCACGCTTACCGTGACGCCGTGGGATAAAAACATGGTTCCCGTTATTGAAAAGGCGATCCTGACCTCCAACCTTGGCCTCAATCCCTCCACTGCCAGCGGCACCATCCGCGTGCCTTTGCCTGCGCTGACCGAGGAGCGCCGCCGCGATATGATCAAGGTGGTGCGCGCCGAGGCAGAGACGGGCAAGGTCGCCATCCGCAACATCCGCCGTGACTCGAATGCCGAATTGAAAGAGTTGCTCAAAAAGAAGGAGATCTCCGAAGATGAGGAGCGCCGGGCGCAGGATGAAATTCAAAAATTGACGGACAAATACATCGCCGAAGCGGACAAGGTACTGGCGGCCAAAGAGGCCGATTTGATGGAGATTTAAAGTGCGGGGCTGGGGGCCGGAAATGCAGCATCCGCCCCCAGCCCGCTGACCTGCGTACTGTTATCCCGCGCTTCCCCTACCAATTTTTGTGCAGGCATGTCTACGACGGCAAATAACACTAATCCAGCCGCATTCCTCCCCCGTCATGTGGCGATCATCATGGATGGCAATGGACGCTGGGCCAAGAAGCGTTTTCTGCCGCGCATTGCCGGTCATCGCGCCGGTGTGGAAGCGGTACGCAACGTGGTTCAGGCCTGTGCGCAGCGTGGCATCGAGGTGTTGACCCTGTTCGCATTCAGTAGCGAGAACTGGCGCCGGCCTCCCTCGGAAGTCGGGCTGTTGATGGATCTGTTCATGACCGCCCTGGAGCGCGAGACCAAGCGCCTGCATGAAAACAATGTGCGTTTGAGGGTCATTGGAGAGCGCAGCGCCTTTTCCGGGAAATTGCAGGAGAAAATCATTGCGGCGGAACAGCGTACCGCTGCCAACTCCGGATTGACACTGGTTGTAGCGGCTAATTATGGCGGCCGCTGGGACATCACGCAGGCCGCTCGTGCCGTAGCGCAAAAAGTCGAGGCCGGGCAATTGCACGCATCCCAAGTCACGGAAGATGTCCTGGAGCAGCATATGGCGTTGCACGGCCTGCCTGATCCCGACTTGTTCATACGCACGGGCGGGGAGGAGCGCATCAGTAATTTCCTGTTGTGGCAACTGGCCTATACGGAATTTTATTTTACCGAAACATTGTGGCCGGATTTTGATGGACGGATCTTTGAGGACGCGCTGGCCTCTTTTGCCAGGCGCCAGCGTCGTTTTGGACGCACGGGCGAGCAGGTGGAACAGGAACAAGGACACAAGGGTGCTTAAACAACGTTTGCTTACCGCTGCTATCCTCATCCCGCTGGTTGTATGGGGAGTTCTCGCGCTGCCGAACACCGTATTTGCAGTGCTGCTGGCGGTGATCGTCATTGCCGGTTTCTGGGAGTGGGCCGGCCTGATGGGCATTGCCGAGCCTCTCGACCGGCTCTGCGTTTGTGTCGCTATGCGTGATCACGGTGGCTTTTTCAATCGCGGGCGATCTCCTGGAGAGCATGTTCAAGCGGCGCGCCGGCGTAAAGGATAGCGGCAAGCTGCTGCCAGGCCATGGCGGTGTGCTAGACAGGATTGATAGCCTGACCGCCGCCGCGCCGGTATTCCTGACAGGGCTGCTGTTGCTGGGGATGCTGGGTTGATCGGCGTTACTGTGCTTGGCGCCACTGGCTCCATTGGTGTCAGCACGCTCGACGTATTGTCGCGGCACCCGGAACGTTACCGCGTCGTTGCCCTGACAGCGAATTCCGATGTGGCCCGCCTGTACGAACAGTGCCTTGTGCATCGGCCTGAGTATGCTGTGATGGCGGATGCCAATGCGGCGCAGCGCCTGCATGAGCAGTTGCGCGCAACTGCCCCGGAGATCCAGGTGCTGGCCGGCCTGGAAGGGCTGGAAGCCGTCGCTGCCTTGCCTCAGGTGGCGTATGTGATGGCCGCCATTGTTGGCGCCGCCGGTCTGCTGCCCACGCTTGCCGCAGTGCGCGCAGGCAAGCGTGTGCTGCTGGCTAACAAGGAAGCGCTGGTCATGGCCGGGCGGATTTTCATGGATGAAGTCCGCGCGAGTAGCGCCGAGCTGCTGCCTGTGGACAGCGAGCATAACGCGATCTTCCAATGCCTGCCGGACGACGTATCCTCCGGTCTGGACACGGCCGGTATCCGGCGCATACTGCTGACCGCCTCGGGTGGGCCGTTTCGCAACATTCCCCTATCCGAACTGCATCATGTCACCCCGAATCAGGCCTGCGCCCACCCAAACTGGGTGATGGGGCGCAAGATATCCGTCGATTCAGCCACCATGATGAACAAGGGCCTGGAGGTGATCGAGGCCTGCTGGCTGTTCAATGCCAGCCCGGACAGGATTCAGGTGGTCTTGCATCCGCAAAGCGTGATTCACTCCATGGTCGAATATGCCGACGGCTCGATATTGGCCCAGCTTGGTAGCCCGGATATGCGTACGCCCATCGCCCATGCCCTGGCGTGGCCGCAGCGCATTGAATCCGGGGTTGCCCCTTTAAGTCTTTTCGATGTCGCGCGGCTGGACTTTGAACGGCCCGACATCGCCCGCTTTCCTTGTCTGCGCCTCGCCTACGAGGCGATGCAGGCGGGGGGCACTGCCACGGCGATTCTCAATGCGGCCAATGAAATTGCGGTAGCCTCGTTCCTTGATGGCAGGCTGCCGTTTACCGCTATCCCCGCTGTGATTGAACGCGTGCTTGCCGATGTGCCGGTGCGCGATGCCGTTAGTCTTGAGGTTATTCTGGCCGATGACGCGCTGGCACGCGAAGCCGCCGTGCGCAGGGTGGATGAAGCCACGAGCAAACGCGCATGATGAGCACCATTCTGTCCTCGGTCTTTTTCTTCATCATCGCCATCGGCGTGCTGGTGACTGTCCATGAATTCGGCCACTACTGGGTGGCGCGTAAGCTGGGCGTGAAGGTGCTGCGCTTCTCGATTGGTTTTGGCAAGCCCCTGTGGATATGGTGCCGTGGCTCCGACAATACAGAGTACGTCATCGCGGCAGTGCCGCTGGGCGGCTATGTCAAAATGCTCGATGAGCATGAAGCACCGGTCGAGCCGCACGAAGCGCACCGCGCCTTTAACCGCAAGCCTCTGTCCAGCCGCTTTGCCATCGTTTTCGCGGGGCCGCTGTTCAATTTCCTGCTCGCCATCCTCGCCTACTGGGCGGTCTTCATCATTGGCGTGAGTGGCCTCAAACCGATTGTTGGGGAGGTTGCGCCGAATTCCATCGCCCAGCGCGGCGGTTTTCAGCAGGGAGATGTCATCCTCAGTTTAAATGGCAAGCCGACGCCGACATGGGAGACGGTGATATTTTCCATGTTGGATAAAGCGCTGGATCAGCAGGCGGTGACGGTGCAGGTGCAGGATGCAAACCGCCGCCAGATGACGCGCACGCTGGCTCTGAGTACGGTGACGGGCAGCGACCTGGATCAGGGAAATCTGCTCGACAGCCTTGGCATGCGCCCCTTCCGTCCGGCTATTCCGCCCATCATTGGTCAACTGGAGTCCGGTGGTGCCGCCGAACGGGCGGGAGTAGTGGTGGGCGATAAGATTATCGCCGCCGATGGGCAAGCCATCGCTGACTGGGAGGCGTGGGTTGAATATGTCAGGCCCCGTGCCGGACGGGTCATCCGCGTCGAAGTCGAACGCCAGGATGTGCGTCATACAATTGAGCTGCAACCCATTGCCGCGGTAACCAAGGAAGGTACGATAGGCCGTATCGGCGCGGGTGTCAAAATCCCTGGGGAATTGCCGGAAGAGCTGCGTGCCGTGCTGCGCTATTCACCAGGCGAGGCCGTGGTGCAGGCCGTGATCAAAACCTGGGATATGTCGGCGTTGACGCTGCGCATGCTGTTCAAAATGGTGACGGGGGTGCTCTCCGTGGACAATCTCAGCGGCCCCATCAGCATCGCCCAGTATGCGGGGTATTCCGCCAGTGTGGGCGTGGTATCGTTCCTGGGATTTCTTGCCATTGTGAGCATCAGTCTGGGTGTGTTGAACCTGTTGCCCGTCCCCCTCCTGGACGGCGGGCATCTCATGTACTATTTGATTGAGTGGATAAAGGGCAGTCCGGTGTCGGAGGAGGCGCAGATATTCGGCCAGCGCATAGGTATCGCACTGTTGGGGACGCTGATGATATTCGCTTTTTACAATGACCTGACACGCCTGTTTGGCTAGCCGATTTAAACGATCTGGATTACTGATGAGAACTCCGAAAAGAAGGGCATGGCTAATCTTGCTGGGTATGCTGCTGGTATCGCATGCGTGGGCCATGACGCCATTTGTCATCAAGGACATCAAGCTGGAAGGTTTGCAGCGTACCTCTCCCGGCACGCTTTTTAACTACTTGCCCCTTAACGTGGGCGACACGCTGAATGACGCCCGTTCCTCAGAGGCGATCCGCGCCTTGTTCAAAACCGGGTTTTTTGATGATGTACGATTTGCCCAGGATGGGGATACGCTAATCATCACGGTAAAGGAGCGTCCCTCGATCTCCAGCATCAAGATCACCGGCAACAAGGACATCAAGACCGAGGATCTGACCAAGGCGATGAAGCAGAGCGGTCTCGCGGAAGGCCGGATTTTTGACCGTTCGCTGCTCGACAAAGTGGAGCGTGAGCTGCAACGTCAATACTTCAGTCAGGGCAAATATGGCGTAAAGATAAAAGCGAAGGTTACGCCGCTGGAGCGTAATCGTGTCGACATCTCCATCGATGTCGTCGAGGGTAAATCCGCCAAGATCCACCAGATCGCCATCGTTGGCAACGCGGCGTTTAGTGACGAGGTGTTGTTGAAACAGCTTCAAATCACCACGCCAACGCTGTTTTCCTTCTTCACCAGCTCGGATCAATATTCCAAGCAAAAATTGGCCGCAGACCTGGAAACACTGCGCTCCTACTACCTGGATCGCGGTTACATCAACTTTAATATCGATTCCACCCAGGTTTCCATCACGCCCGACAAGCGTGATGTCTATATCACGATAAATATTACCGAGGGCGAGAAATTCACTGTCAAGGAAGTCAAGCTCGCAGGTGATCTCATCGTGCCCGAAGAGGATCTGCGCAAGCTGATCAGCGTGGCTGAAGGCGCCGTTTTTTCGCGCAAGGCCGTTACCGAAAGCGCCGCGCAAATCGCCGAGCGTCTTGGCTCGGACGGTTATGCGTTTGCCAACGTCAATCCCAATCCTGAAGTGGAGAAACTAAACAAGCAGGTATCGGTAACATTCATGGTCGATCCCGGCAAGCGGGTGTACGTGCGCCGCATTAATGTGGCAGGCAACGCCAGAACCCGCGATGAAGTGGTGCGGCGCGAGATGCGGCAGATGGAGGGGGGGGTGCTGGCCACCGACAAGATCAATCGCTCGCGGATACGTTTGCAGAGGCTGGGCTTTTTTCAGGATATAAGCATCGAGACTCCCGCCGTTCCCGGCACAACGGATCAGGTTGATGTGAATGTCAACGTAACGGAAAGATCCTTGGGCAGCCTGACGGCGGCAGTGGGCTTTTCGCAGGTGCAGGGCTTGCTGCTCAGCGCCAGCATTAGCCAGGACAACTTCCTCGGCAGCGGCAAGCGCATCAGCGCCGAAGTCAATAACAGCCGGGTGAACACCATATACAGTTTCTCCTATACCGATCCTTACCATACGCCGGATGGCGTGAGCCGGGGGTTCAGGGGATTTTTCAGGCAGACCAACGCTACCCGGTTGTTTGTCGGCAGCTATCTGTCAGATGTGTTTGGCGCCGGAGTGAATTATGGTTTTCCGCTTAGTGAGCACAATACTGCGCGCTTGAGTTTTGACTATGAACATACCAGGATTAGAACAACCAGTTTCACGCCACGGTCCTATGTGGACTTTCTCAATGCAAACGGGGACACTTTTGGTATAATCAAAATGTCCGGCGGCTGGACCCACGATACACGCAACCGTGCGATTTTCGCGGATAACGGTATGTTGCAGAGCTTGTCTGCGGAAATGTCGGTGCCAGGCAGCGGCTTGCAGTTTTACAAGGTGTCTTCGCGCACACAGGTGTATCGCCCATTGACTAAGAGCCTGACCCTGGTGATGAATGGCGAGGTTGCCTATGGTGACAGTTACGGCGGTACTAGCGCCCTGCCTTTCTGGGAGCGTTATTATGCGGGCGGCGTCTACTCTGTGCGTGGCTTCAGGGCCAACAGTCTGGGCCTAAGGGAAAACAACAGGGCGCTGGGCGGCGCCTTGAAGCTGGTGGGGAGCACAGAGGTGATTTTCCCTGTACCCTTTATGGAGGAGAGCAAGTCGTTCCGCCTGAGTGCCTTTTTTGATATAGGTAACGTCTATACTGGCATTCAGCAATTCAGCGCAGGCGATTTGCGCTATTCCGCAGGAGTGGCCGCCATTTGGCTGTCCCCCATGGGGCCGCTGAATTTTAATCTGGCGAGACCGCTTAACAAGAAGGCGGGAGATGTCACTGAGTCGTTCCAGTTCTCGCTGGGTACTTTTTTCTGAAATAACTCGGAGTAAATGTTGTGAAAAAAATTGCATATCCTGTTTTTGGCCTGATGTTTGGTCTGATGTTATCGGTGCCGGCGGCGAACGCGGCTGATTTGAAGCTCGGTTATGTGAACAGTGCCGAGCTGATGGAAAAAGCACCCCAGGCGGACGCGGCGCGCAGCCGATTCGAGCAGGAGTTTGCCCCACGGCGCAATAAACTTCAGGCTGAGGTGAAGGAGCTCAAGCAGCTCGAAGAGAAACTGGTGAAGGATGGCGTAACCATGAGCGAGTCCGAGCGTGCCAAAATGGAGCGCGATGTGCTCGCCCGTAAACGGGACCTCGGCCGTATCCAGGAAGAGCTGCGCGATGATGTCAATATTCGCAACAACGAAGAGCTTGGCAAGCTGCAGCAGATTGTGAAAGAAACCATCGACACTCTCGGCAAGGACGAAGGTTACGATATGATTTTCTTCGACGTGGCGGCCTTTGTTAACCCCAAACTGGACATTACAGGCAAGGTGCTGCAACGTCTGCGGGATAGACCCAAAGATGCGTCAGCACCGGCGAAGCCTAAAAAATAAGCCGGACGTGCAGCAAGTATTGTCTCCATTCGGAGTCACGCTGGGCCAGCTCGCGGAACGTATCGGCGGTGAGCTATACGGCGATGCGGCGTGCGTGGTCACCGGGGTTGCGACACTGCAAGGCGCGCAACCCGGCGACATCACGTTTTTAGCCAATCCGCGTTACCGGAAATATTTGGCGTCAACGCGCGCCAGCGCTGTCATCCTTTCTCCAAAGGACAAGGCAGATTGCGCGACCGCTGCGGTGGTTGTGGCTAATCCCTATGTTGGCTATGCACGGGTCGCAGCGTTGCTGTATGCGGATCGTGAACGGGCGCCCGTGGCGGGCACCCATCCAACGGCGTGTGTCAGCGCGGACAGCCGGGTGCATGAAAGTTCCTCGATCGGGCCTTGCTGCGTTATTGAGGCGGATGTAAATATCGCCGCAAACGTCAGCATCGGGCCAGGCTGTTTTATTGGAAAAGGCGCGGTGATTGGCGAAGGCAGCCGTTTTCTTGCCAACGTCACACTATGTCACGGTGTACACATCGGCAAGCGCGCCCTGATTCACCCCGGCGCAGTAATCGGCAGCGATGGATTTGGTATCGCCAACGATAATGGTGTGTGGATAAAAGTGCCGCAACTGGGCAGCGTGACTATCGGCGATGACGTTGAAATCGGGGCCAATACCACTATCGACAGGGGCGCGCTGGAAGATACGGTGATCGAGGATGGTGTGAAGCTGGATAACCAGATCCAGGTAGCCCATAACGTCCGTATCGGCGCCCACACCGCGATAGCAGGCTGCGTAGGCATTGCTGGCAGTGCGCACATCGGCAGGCGCTGCACTGTTGGCGGCGGGGTGGGCATCAGCGGGCATCTGGAAATCGCCGATGATGTGCATATCACCGGTATGTCGTTTGTGACCAAATCCATAAAACAGCCTGGAGTGTATTCTTCCGGCATTCCTGCGGATACCAATCAGCAATGGCATAAGAATACCGTGCGTTTCAGGCAGCTGGATGAGATGGCGCGCCGTCTGAAGGCGCTTGAAGATATGTTGAAACAGGTGCAAAAACAGGCATAGCCGCGTACCTTTATGGTGCGGTATGATGAAAACTGAACGTGGGCCAGCGCGAGGCCTTGCCCAAAGGCCCCGCTACGCAATAATTGAAGATAGAAGGATAAGAATTTTGGAATCGCTCGATATTCGTGAGGTGCTTAAACACCTTCCCCACCGTTACCCCTTCATGCTGGTGGACCGGGTGCTCAACTGTGTCCCTGGCGAGTCCTTGGTGGCGCTGAAGAACGTAAGTTTTAATGAGCCTTTTTTTCAGGGACATTTCCCTGATCGCCCCATCATGCCCGGTGTGTTGATTATTGAGGCTTTGGCGCAGGCCACGGGTATCCTGGCGTTTATCACCACCAATACCCGGCCCACCGAAAGATCCCTTTATTATTTTGTCGGTATTGATAATGCCCGTTTCAAACAGCCGGTCATTCCAGGCGACCAGTTGATTCTTGACGTCACCGTGACACGTGTCATAAAGACCGTCTGGAAGTTTCATGCTGTTGCCAAGGTGAACGACAAGGTCGTTGCCAGCGCGGATCTGATGTGCGCGGAAAGGGAACTTGAGCCTTGACAGACTCCCTGATTGCATCGAGCGCGATAATTCATCCGGGCGCGCGGCTTGCCGCTGGGGTCAGTGTCGGCCCTTTTTCTGTTATCGGGTCGGGTGTTGAGATTGGTGAAGGCACGTGGATTGGTCCCCACGTGGTCATCAATGGTCCTACCCGCATTGGCCGTGACAATAAAATCTATCAATTTTCGTCGATAGGCGATGCGCCCCAGGATAAAAAATACCATGGCGAGGATACCTGGCTCGAAATTGGCGACCGCAACCTTATTCGCGAGTCGTGTACGATCAATCGCGGCACAGTCCAGGATGGTGGGATAACCCGCATCGGCGATGACAACTGGATCATGGCCTATGTGCATATCGCCCATGACTGCGTGTTGGGCAATAACATCATCATGTCCAACAACGCCTCGCTGGCTGGCCATGTGACGATAGAGGATTATGTCATCCTTGGCGGTTTCACGATGGTGCACCAGTTTTGCGGCCTTGGCGCGCACTGTTTTACCGCCTTCAATACCGGCATTTCCAAGGACGTGCCACCTTTCCTTATGGTATCAGGTTACCGGGGAGCGCCCCATGGGCTCAATACCGAGGGTCTGAGAAGGCGCGGTTTTAGTGCTGAGATTATCAGCAACTTGCGCCGGGCATACAAAATCCTTTATCGGTCCAATCTCACGGTGGATCAGGCGCTGGAACAGCTCGGTGAGCTGGCGGCGAGCCATGCCGAGATTAAGCTGCTGACGGATTTTGTGCAGAAGTCGTCACGCGGGATCATCAGGTAAAGTGTCCTCGGGGTTTTGTATGGTGCGTGGGACGCACCATACGATGTTTCACTTTTTATTGCGAATTGGAATTACCCCAGTCCCTCACACTTCCCCCAAAAGTTCCCCCGCCTCACGCACCATCCGGCTACGGCCAAACAGAAGTTGCCACCGGCCACCGCCACACTGACGCCATAATACTGCGGAGCGTATTGCCGCCAGCAGCAGGGCGCGTACTTTGTTGGCGTTGTCGGGGTTGGACAGGTGACCCTGTTCGCCGCTGACGATGATGCGGGGATTCAAGGTGCTGATGGTGTCGCTGTATAACCCGGCCAGGCTGGCGATGACGTTGCTGTGAGTCTGGGAGAAATGCTGTGCCTGGCCTCGTGCCTTTTCGATGCCTTCGGCGATCTGTTGCAGCATCTGGGGGTGTTTTGCCAACTGGCGCTCAAGGTAGAGGATGGCGACAATATAACGTGTGATCTCCATATCGCGCGGCTCGCTACCGCCGCCGAGCTGGGTGCGCAGCCGTTTGATCCCGGTGCTGATGCCGCGCACGCCACCATAGACGGCGGCTGTAGTGGGTGGGTTAATATTGAAAATGCTGTTGATGCACACCTCAAAGTCACCGCTGTCCATGGTTCCTGTATGGGCAACCTGCTGTACCAAGTGGGTGGCCTGGAAAGCGCCGGCCAAGGCAATAATTCGTTCTTCGCTGGTATAGCTCATTGTATGTGTTGTGGTGTATGTGCGGTGGTGTGGATCGGTAGAGGAGGCACGTTTAAAGTGCGCCTCTGCGAATGGTATCTGTAAGGTTTTCAGTGTATTCAATGACGCCCCCGCCCAGGCACTCGTCATCAGCATAAAACACCACCGATTGGCCGGGTGTGACGGCCCATTGGGGCTGGTCGAATGCCACGTGGCATAGGCCATCTTCCAGTATTGTGATGGTGCAGGCCTGGTCCGCCTGGCGGTAACGTGTCTTGGCCGTGCAGCGTAATGGCAATGCCGGTGGCGCCCCATGCACCCAGTGCAGATTGCTTGCTGCGAGCGAGCGGCTGTATAGCAGCGGGTGGTCATGGTTCTGGGCGACGAGCAGCGTATTGCTGTCCAGATTTTTGCCGACGACATACCAAGGGGCGCCATTGCCCCCTTGCCGCCCGCCGATGCCCAGGCCCTGGCGCTGGCCAAGGGTATGATACATCAGCCCATCGTGCCGGCCGACCCGTTCGCCTTCTGGGGTGAGCATGTCTCCCGGTTGCGCGGGCAGGTAGCGGGAGAGAAAGGTCTTGAAGTCGCGCTCGCCGATGAAGCAGATGCCGGTGCTGTCTTTTTTGGCTGAGTTGCCGAAGCCTGCTTCAGTAGCGATTCGGCGCACCTCCGGTTTGGTGATTTCTCCTACCGGGAACAGCGTCTTGGCCAGTTGCTCCTGGCCCAGGGTATAGAGGAAATAGCTTTGATCTTTGTTGGCATCGAGCCCTTTAAGCAGGCGATATTGTCCATTGCTTGGCGCTACCCGCGCGTAATGGCCGGTGGCGATATAGTCCGCGCCCTGATTCATGGCATAGTCGAGAAACGCCTTGAATTTGATCTCTTTGTTGCATAATACATCTGGATTGGGTGTGCGTCCGCAGCTGTATTCATCGAGAAAGTAACTGAACACCCGGTCCCAGTAATCCTTGGCAAAGTTAACCGCATCCAGGGAGATGCCCAGCCGGTCGCATACTCCCAGCGCATCGCGCGCGTCCTCGGCGGCGGGGCAGCGGCCGTTGGGATCTTTTTCTTCCCAGTTTTTCATGAACAGGCCGCTGACATCGTAGCCCCGCTGCTGTAGAAGCAGGGCGCTCACCGATGAGTCAACACCGCCGGACATGCCGGCGATGACGCGGGTTTTGGTAGGATTGTGCATCTCTAAAGAATCAGAAAACAGGGTTTTCGGGTGAGAGTTAATGAGTTCTATGTTGGGGCGTAATTGTAACAAATAAACCGCACCACGTGCTGCACCATATTCGGATCGGGGAAGCCAGTATGCCAGTCGGGTGTTTCAGGGTCAGGATCGCCGAGTACGATATGACGTGCTCGACGAGCCGCAATGGCTTAAAAATATTCTTAAAAATATTCTTGCATTCATCAAATATTTTTGATAATTTCGAAAAAGATTAAAAACACTGCAAAAATTAAGACAATTAAGAAGGGAAGAAAAAACACAAGGGGGTTGGGGTGTCTTTAGTTCGCTACGCTGTTCTTCCGTGTACGGTAGGGCTGCTGCTGTTTAACGCAGCATGTTACTCAGCTACACCGGCGCAAATCGATGCCGCCCGTAACAAGGGTTTGGCATGGTTGATCTCTCATCAGAAAAGTGACGGTAGCTGGAGTGATACTCCAGGTACGGAGGTCGTCGCTACTTCGTCCGCGTTAGGGACGTTAAACGGCGTCAGTAAAAAGAGTTATCCCTATGCCAAAGGGGTGGCATGGCTAGGCAATGCCGATGTTCCCAGTACGGACTCCCTGGCGCGTAAAATAATCGCATTGTATACCGCGGGTGTCGATGTCTCTCCCTATCTCAAGCAGTTAATACAATGGAAAAATGCTGACGGTCAAGCGACATGGGGCGCTTACGATCATCTCGGCACCTCTTTTCCTGATACTCCACTGGCGTTGGGCGCGATTCGTGTGGCTGGCTATAGTTACCCTGGTCAGGTAGCGGAGTTGGAAAGGTCTGTGTATTGCCACCTTATCTGGTCTCAAACATCGGACGGGGGTTGGCCTTATTTCGAGCGTCCCGATTTCCTGCAGCCAGCAAATAGTCTGTATACGACTGGTTTAGTGTCTGCAGGCTCCACCCTTTTAGAGTTGATGGCCATTAATTCGTCAATGGGTTGGGATAGTAAGCCCTGCGCGGAAAACAGGCAATTAGTATTGACGGACGCAAGCGGGAAGCCGGTATTAGATGCGCAAGGAAATTATCAGTATACCCCATGGAGTCCAAGGCCTTTGACTACCTCCATCAATGGTGGACTCACGTGGTTGCTGAGCAAGAAGAATGCCGATGGCGGTTTTGGCGAAAACGGTGTTAGCACGGTACTGGAAACAGCGGTCGCGAACCAGATTGTCAGGATTGTAGCGCCCACATCAGGTACGGCGGCTGGGATTTTGGACTATTTCATCGCCAAACAGCAGGCTGACGGAAGTTGGAATGCAAGTGCATTGCAAACTGCATGGGTATTAAAGACCTTGCCGCCGCCATCGACCGCGCTCGTTGATACTGATGCGGATGGCATTCCTGATGCCGTGGAGTCCATTTTGGGGACGAATCCGCTTGTTGCTGATAGCCGCTGGTTGGCTAATCAATAAACGCGCATATTTAAGATGTAGAGATTTTTTTACCGCGATTATTTTCGCCTTCGTAAAAGTTTTGTCATTGCAACAGCTTGGTTTGACAAATAACTAAAACGAAAAAAATAAATATCGAGAATTAATAATAAGGATGGGGGCAATATGCTTTTAAGGCGTTTGTTGGTCAATACGGTTGTCGGGTCTTTTCTGGCGGCCGCATATTTTCCTGTGATTATGGCCTCCGAGCATGTTGAT
>JACPOZ010000070.1 GCA_016191235.1 Gammaproteobacteria bacterium | reverse complement strand
CAGCGTGCGTATTGCATTATGGCCCGAGCCGTTTGTATGGCTCACTCAGAGGCCGGATAGATACACGCAATCTTTACACTGTGAGCAAAAATTCAATCTTTTCCTTGCAAAACGGGGGGAGTCCATAGATACATAACTATTGACGCTTTGAAATAGCCAGCAGCCTTACCCCGTATTGCGCATTCCTGCGGCAATCGCGTTGATGGATCGCAATAACGGGTCCAGCCAGGCAGCGCGTTCCGCGTCGCTGAGGGCGGTGCTCGGCGGAGAGCATAAGGGGCCCTCCTCCGGCGCACTGGAGATCTTTGCCGAAATGCAGGCGCAACTGACCCGGCAGGATGAGTGGATCGATGACTACGATGCCCGCATCCAGCGGCTCTCCCGCCAGAATGAAGAGGCCGCGCGGTTGATGGAGATCCCCGCATTTGGCCCGTTGAATTCCACCGCCTTTATTGCGGCAGTGGGCGATCCGCACCGGCTTCGCCCCCCCGCTTCGCTCTCCCCGTCGGGGCGTCACCTGGCGGCCAACACCGGGCTCACGCCCCATGAGCACTCCAGCGGCGGCAAGCAGCGGCTGTTCGGCATCTCCAAACGGGGAGACCGCTACCTGCGCACCTTACTGATCCACGGGGCGCGCAGGGCGCTACGCTGTGCCGAGGGCAAGCAGGACCGTTTGCTGCTCTGGGCCTTGAAGGCTCAAGGCAACCAAGGGCTTTAATGTCGCCGCCGTGGCCTTGGCGAATAAACTGGCGCGAGTAGCCTGGGCCATGCTCGCGCATGGCCGCCGTTATGAGGCGCAGTGGAACCCACAGCCCTCTGTGGCGATCAGCTGATATCGCCAAGCCGTTAAGCTTTTTCAGTAAACGATGCAGCAAAGACCCGCCACGATTGCGAAGGTGAAGAAACGAACGATGCCCAACAGGTAAGACCGACGCTGGGACACTTCGCAACGGCGTATGGCCAGCAAGGCCGAGCCGCGTGTGGAGTCCGACGTGCGTATTGCATTATGGCCCGAGCCGATTAATGGCTCACACTGAGGCCGGATAGATACACGCAATCCTTATCCTGAGAGCAAAAATTCAGTTCTTCCCCGTGCAAAACGGGTGGAGTCCATAGATAATTCATTATTGGTGTTTTGAAATAGAAAATGCGGGCATGGGGCTTGCCCCCCGCACCAACAAACACCCATTAAATATTTTCAGCCTTCAACTCAATCTTTGAATCTTTTTTCAGCCCGTCAATAAATGCCTTGAACTCACTCTCGCCATAGGAACGCAATCCTGCCTGCTTCATGGCATCACGCGCCGCATTGTTTATCGCTGCCGGATCGCCATCGCGCACTACGGACACCCCAACCACGGCATAATCGCCCGAGGGCAGCACCACACCTCCATAAGACAACGTGTTGGCAGCAGGCTTTGCAAGCCTGAACGAGGCATTAATAATCGCCGGATCAATTGAGCGGTCTTCACGCTTCAGATACCCGGCCTGTTTCCACTCCGCATGATATTCTCTAGCCAAGGCCGCAGGGTCTTCACCCTTCTTCAGCCGGGCAAGTGCAGCCTCGCCCGTTGACTTGGTCTTATCCCGTGCCGCCTGGGTACGCAGCTTTGCGACAACCTGATCACGCACTTCTTCAAGAGGACGAACCACCGCAGGCTTATGTTCCTTGATCCGCAACACCACCAACTTATTGTTGCCGATCTCTACCGGCTCGCCGTTGTTGCCGCGCAACACATCCTCGCTAAACGCCGCAGCTCTGATCTTGGGATCACTGGCGATGCCATCTCCACCGTCACGCGTAAATAAGCCACTGGTCTTAATGGTGAGGCCAACTGCCTTTGCCACTGGAGCCAGCGAATCGGGATTTTCATAAGCCGCATTGGTCAGCAGTTCGAACTGTTCAAAAAACTGCTCTTCCGCCTTGTGGCGCTGGTAATCCTGTTCGATTTTTGCGCGCGCCTCTTCAAAAGTCTGGGTATGTGCCGACTTGATATCGGTAAGTTTGATGATATGAAAGCCGAAATCGCTCCTCACCAGATCGCTGACCTGCCCCGCCTTCAAGGCAAACGCCGCCTGCTCGAACGCTTTGTCCATCACGCCCCGGCCAAAATATCCCAAATCCCCACCATTGCTGGCCGACCCTGGATCCTCAGAAAATTGCTTGGCAAGCTTGTCAAAAGACTCACCGGCGCGCACCTGGGCCAGAATTTTTTCGGCCTTGGCGCGTGCCGCCGCGACACTCTTATCATCCGCCGATTTATCAACCTGAATCAAGATATGACCAGCCTTACGCTGCTCCTCCATAGCCAGCTCGGCGCTCTTTTCATCATAAAACTTGCGCAGGGCCTGCTCATCCACTGGAACCCGCTGCGCAAGCTCATCCGCAGCAAGCTCAAGGTATGCGACACTTACCTGCTCCGGCACGCTAAAACGTTCACGATTTTTTTCGTAGTATTGACGCACCTCTGCATCACCCACCATCGCGTCCGCCATAAACGTCGCCACCGGCAACGTTAAATATCCAATATCACGCTGCTGCTCGCGCAGACGAGCGATATTACCCACTTCACGCGTTGTTATCACGGCAGTATTCATAATACCGTTGCGGAATTGGTCAATCAGCACGATGCGGCGCAGACGTGCCTCAAAATCACTGGCGCTCATACCCTGGCCGCGTAAAAACTGGTTGTAGAGCTCCTTGTCAAACCGCCCGTCCCGCTGAAAGCTGTCCACTTGCTGTATCTCGGAACTAAGCTGCTCGTTACTGATACGGTATCCCGCCTTCGCCGCTGCCTGCACCAACACTTCTTCATCGACAAGCATATCAAGCACGTCGCGCTTTATACGCTTGTCATCGAGCAGCGCCGGGTCGAAGCTGGCGCCCAGCATGGACTGCAAACGCGCGCGCTGTTGATCGTATGAGCGCTGAAACTCATTCACGGAAATATTTTTGCCATTGACTTTGGCGACATAGGTCTCGGTATCCCCGTCAAAATACTCGTTGATACCCCACAGGGCAAAGGGAATGACAAGCAGGAGGACAATGGCCCATGCGAACCAGCCTTGAGCGCGTTCTCTAATCAATTGAAGCATAGTGGCGGTCTTTAGGAGTAGGGTTGATTAGGGGTAATCTTAAAAGCGGCAGTAGATTCCAACTGCCGCTTTTAGGATAATATGAAACCTGGCGATTCTTTGCTAGCACAACAAAAACATCATCAAACAATTCACCAACAGCCGAAAAGTAAAAAGGGCGCCCTGCTATACACAGGAGGCGCCCTTTCTATTTATTTATGGCGGAGTGGACGGGACTCGAACCCGCGACCCCCTGCGTGACAGGCAGGTATTCTAACCAACTGAACTACCACTCCGCAGCTTCTGGTGGGTGCTGAGGGGATCGAACCCCCGACATTCGCCTTGTAAGGGCGACGCTCTACCAGCTGAGCTAAGCACCCCGAGAAAGTCGACTATTTTACTGCATCCTTGAGCGCTTTACCAGCTTTAAATGCAGGAACTTTTGATGCCTTAATTTTAATCGCAGCACCGGTCTGTGGATTCCGGCCAGCACGGGCGGCACGCTTACGGACGGTAAAGGAACCAAAGCCAAGCACGCTGACATCTTCCCCTTTCTTCAAGCTTTTGCCAATGGCCTTGATCATTCCATCGAGGGCGCGGCCAGCAGCAGCCTTGGACAATTCGGCAGATTCGGCAATCGCCTCGATCAATTCTGATTTATTCATTCTTTCTTACTCCCTTTTCTAATTGAAATATTAAGATGACGACAGGAAACAAACAACACCGCTGAACCCATGGTGAACGAATGACATCACACAGCGGCTTTTTATACCAACAGCCTTGGCGGCATGTCAAGCAATGTAGCAATATTCACAAAATAAAACCCATGCCGCGCTGCTAATGCGCAAAAAAACGGGCTGAAAAACGCATTACCAACGTTTTTCAGCCCGCCGTTTTTTACCAAAAGCTAATGAGGAAGCGGGAGATTATCCTTGGCGGACTCCACCGCGCCTTCTGCGCCGACGACCCCTGCCTCCACCTTGGGGACCAGCGATTCCGGCATATGCTGCAACGCCACCTGCAAAACCTCGTCAATCCACTTCACTGGACGAATATCGAGATGCTGCTTGATGTTTTTCGGAATATCAGCAAGGTCACGCTGATTTTCCTCAGGGATGAGCACAGTATGTATGCCGCCACGGTGCGCGGCAAGCAACTTCTCCTTCAATCCGCCGATGGGCAGCACTTCTCCACGCAAAGTGATTTCACCCGTCATCGCCACATCGGCACGCACTGGAATACCTGTCAACACCGACACCAACGCGGTACACATGCCAACACCCGCACTGGGGCCATCCTTGGGAATCGCACCCTCTGGCACATGGATATGGATATCATGCTTCTGATAGAAGTCCTGGTCAATGCCCAGTACCGCAGCACGACTACGCACCACGGTCATGGCGGCCTGCACCGACTCCTGCATAACCTCACCCAGCTGGCCCGTAATGGTAAGCTTGCCTTTGCCCGGCACGACAGCGGATTCGATGGTCAACAGATCGCCGCCCACCTCGGTCCATGCCAATCCAGTCACCTGACCGACCTGATCATTTTCCTCGGCACGCCCGTAGCGGAAGCGCCGCACTCCCAGATATTTCTCCAGGTTACGCGGAGTGATAGTAACTTTTTTGTCCGTCGGCTTGAGTAGTATTTCCTTAACCACCTTGCGGCAGATCTTGGCAATCTCACGCTCCAGGCTGCGCACACCGGCTTCACGAGTATAATAGCGCACGATGTCACGCACCACAGCCTCGCCCAGCACGATTTCATCGGGACTGAGGCCATTGGCCTTGACCTGTTTGGTCACCAGATAACGCATGGCAATATTCAGCTTCTCATCCTCGGTATAGCCAGGGATGCGAATAACCTCCATACGATCCAGTAGCGGCCCTGGGATGTTCAGGCTGTTGGCCGTCGCAATGAACATCACTTCGGATAAATCATAATCCACCTCCAGATAGTGATCGTTGAAGGTGTGATTCTGCTCCGGATCAAGCACCTCAAGCAGTGCCGACGCGGGGTCGCCACGGAAATCCATCGACATCTTGTCGATCTCGTCCAACAGAAACAACGGGTTGCGTGTCTCAATCTTGGCAAGGTTCTGGATGATCCTGCCTGGCAGCGAGCCGATATAGGTGCGGCGATGACCACGGATCTCCGCTTCATCGCGCACTCCACCCAGCGACATGCGCACAAACTTGCGATTGGTGGCGCGCGCGATGGAGCGGCCCAGCGACGTCTTGCCCACACCAGGCGGACCCACCAGACATAACACCGGCCCTTTCGACTTGGTTACCCGCTGCTGCACGGCCAGATACTCAAGAATGCGCTCCTTGACCTTATCCAGCCCATAGTGATCCTCCTCAAGCACCTGCTCAGCCAAGGCCAGGTCATACTTGAGCTTGCTGCGCTTTTTCCAGGGCACATTGACCATCCAGTCAATGTAATTGCGCACCACGGTCGCCTCGGCAGACATTGGCGACATCATTTTCAGCTTGTTAAGCTCCGCCTTGGCCTTGGTTTTGGCCTCCTTCGACATGCCGGCCTTTTCTATCTTCTGCGCAAGCTCCTCGACCTCGTTGGGCTCGCCTTCCAGCTCCCCGAGCTCTTTCTGAATCGCTTTCATCTGCTCATTCAGGTAATACTCGCGCTGATTCTTTTCCATCTGGCGCTTGACGCGACCACGCACGCGTTTTTCCACCTGGAGCAAATCAATCTCCGACTCCAGGACAGCCATCAGGCTCTCCATACGGGGGCGCAGCTCGACCTGTTCAAGAAGATTCTGCTTCTCCGTGATTTTGAGCGCCATATGCGCTGCAATGGTATCCGCAAGACGGCCAGGATCATCAATGCTTGCCAGCGAAGAAAGGATCTCGGGCGGCACTTTGTTATTCAGCTTCACATACTGGTCGAACTGGCCAAGCAGGGAGCGCGACAGCACTTCCACTTCACGCTCTTCCAGAGGCGCCGCGTTTAGCACGGCAACCTGCGCGGCGAAATAATCCTGCGCGCCGATAAAATGGAGCACATTGGCGCGCGCCGTGCCTTCAACAAGAACCTTAACGGTGCCGTCCGGCAGCTTGAGCAACTGTAAAATACTGGCAAGCGTACCAACACGGTAAATATCCTCTTCCTGGGGATCGTCAAGCGCAGCGCTTTTCTGGGCAACAAGCAGGATCTGCTTACTGCCTTCCATCGCCGCATCAAGCGCCTTGATAGATTTCTCGCGCCCCACAAAGAGAGGAATCACCATATGCGGATAAACCACCACATCCCTGAGCGGCAGAATGGGGGTCACCATCAATTGATTGGTGATTACTTCTGATGTCTTGTCATTTTGTTCCATCTATTGGGTACCTCACTATGGATTCTGACCAAACAGGTACATAAGCGGCGCTATGGAGCAAGCGAAAGCTCCAGGCAAACTCAGAGACCTCGCAAGAAGCCAAACATACACACAGTTGATTGTGAAGCGCAACCAAACCGTGAGTTGACTGTTCAGGTGCTTCCTAAACTGGACATGCAAAAGGTATGCAACACAACCGCATACCCACTTGCTGGCTCAGCACTTCACAATACATGCGGCCTGGCGCGGAAAAATTCAAGAAACAGCGGCAATTTCCGGAAGAACTAATGAGTTGAATATTTTACTGCTTGTTTCAAGCCCATCCGTGGGCCGTTTTGATTTGAACAACAAAAATATGTCTTTTTGTTATTTTTATGACTTTTCAAACATTTCCGCGCCTGAAAAATGGCATCTTTCAGCACGAGCCGTCAATTCGACTTTTATTAATCCCCGGTCGCGGTGCGCGGAAATTCAGCACTCTCATAAATCATTAACGGTGCGGACTGGCCGCTGATAACACCCTCATCAACAACCACCTTGGCGACATTCTCCATAGATGGCAGCTCGTACATGGTGTCAAGCAACGCATGCTCCAGAATCGACCGCAGCCCACGGGCGCCGGTCTTGCGTTCCATCGCTTTGCGGGCAATCGCGCTCAGCGCATCTCCGCGAATCTCGATTTCACAGCCTTCCATCTCAAATAATTTGGTGTATTGCTTGGTGATCGCATTCTTGGGCTCGGTGAGAATACGCACCAATTGCTCCTCGTCCAGCTCTTCAAGCGTAGCAACCACCGGCAACCGGCCCACGAACTCGGGAATCAGACCATATCTGATAAGGTCTTCAGGCTCGACGTTGCGCAGCAATTCACCGACACTTTTCTTGTCGTCCTTGCTCTTCACCTCGGCGGAGAAGCCGATGCCACCCTGTTCCGAACGGGCGCGCACAACTTTTTCCAGGCCAGAGAATGCGCCACCGCAAATAAACAGGATATTGGCGGTATTCACCTGCAAAAACTCCTGCTGCGGGTGCTTACGCCCACCCTGGGGCGGCACGGAAGCGATGGTGCCTTCAATCAGTTTGAGCAACGCCTGTTGCACACCCTCTCCGGACACGTCGCGGGTAATGGATGGGTTATCCGACTTGCGCGAGATCTTGTCTATCTCGTCGATATAGACAATACCGGTCTGCGCCTTTTCAACGTCGTAGTCACATTTCTGCAACAGCTTCTGGATGATGTTCTCAACATCCTCGCCGACATAACCCGCCTCAGTGAGCGTGGTGGCATCCGCAATGGTAAAGGGTACATTAAGAAGCCGCGCCAGCGTCTCGGCGAGCAGGGTTTTACCTGAGCCGGTGGGGCCGATCAGCAGAATATTACTCTTGGAGAGTTCAACGTCACCGCTCTTTTTGGGGCCGGAGTTAAGACGCTTGTAATGATTATAGACAGCCACCGCCAACACTTTTTTGGCTTGCGTCTGACCGACGACGTAATCGTCCAGAATCTGCTTGATTTCATGCGGCGTTGGAAGCTTTCTGCCCTTTACCGATGCGGATTTCTCTTGCATCTCTTCGCGTATGATGTCATTGCACAATTCCACGCATTCATCACACACAAAGACCGATGGCCCAGCAATGAGTTTGCGCACTTCGTGCTGACTTTTGCCGCAGAAAGAGCAATAAAGCAATTTCTTTCCGTCTTCGCCAAAACCGTGTTTGTCATCGCTCATAGCGCCACCTCAGATTATACAACCCGTCCCATTCCTTCCCGCTGCAAGCGGAAAAATTTGCGCGCCAACATCGCACGACCAATCTGCCATTATCCCTGACGCTTATCTAACACCGCATCGATGAGGCCGTACTCCACCGCCATCTGACCACTCATAAAATTATCGCGGTCCGTATCAACCTGGATCTTATCCATAGGCTGCCCGGTATGCTTGGCGAGAATAGTATTTAGGCGCTCGCGCACCATCAAAATTTCACGGGCATGGATGTCAAAATCCGACGCCTGCCCCTGGAAACCGCCCAGTGGCTGATGGATCATCATCCGGGTATGGGGCAGGCAAAAACGCTTGCCCGACGCCCCTCCCGCCAGCAACAAGGCGCCCATGCTCGCGGCCTGACCCACACACATGGTGCTGACATCCGGTTTAATGAACTGCATCGTATCATAAATCGCCAAACCGGCACTCACCGAACCGCCCGGCGAATTAATGTAGAGGTGTATGTCCTTGTCAGGGTTCTCCGACTCCAGAAACAGCAATTGGGCGACTACCAGGTTGGCCATGTAGTCTTCAACCGGACCCACCAGGAAAATCACCCGTTCCTTGAGCAAACGGGAATAAATATCGTAGGCGCGCTCGCCGCGCGCTGACTGCTCAACCACCATCGGCACCAGGTTCAGTGCGGTTGCGCCTGACGCGCCATTCTTGATCATGCTATCGGTCATCATCCTGCTTCCTTTAACAATATCTGCGCGGGTAAAAATTAATCGGGACTATTCAGCCCTGCTGAGCGGGCTGCATCAACGCTTCAAAGGTAATTGGCGCATCACTGACAGCCACATTCTGAAGTACCCAATCCACCGCCTGATCCTCAAGCACCAGGGCCTCAACACCCGCCAGCCGCCTGCGATCCGCGTAATACCAGTTGATGACCTCTGCGGGTGACTCATAACTGGATGCCGCAGCCTCAACGGCGGCGCGCAGATTTTCCGGTTGTGCTTTGAAAGCATTTTTGCGAATGATTTCCGCGAGAATCAGACCCAGAGCGACCCGGCGACGTGCATGTTCATCGAACATTCCCGGCTGCAGGTTGATATTTGCCATCTGAGCACCGCGCGCGGCCAGATCATCCCTTGCCTGCTGCATCAACTGGCCGATCTCATCGTCAACCAGTGCATGCGGCAGTGTCAGTGGATTGGCTTGCAGCAATCCATCCAGCACCTGCTGTTTGATCTTGCGCTTAGCCGCCTGCTCCATCTCGCGCTGCATATTGCCCCGGATCTCAGCGCGCAACGCATCCGCACCGCCTTCGGTGATGCCATAGGCCTGGGCGAACTCGTCATTGACCTCCGGCAGTTTGGACTCCGAGACGGAAATCACCTTGATGGCAAATTGCACTGGCTTGCCGGCAAGCTCAGTGGCGTGATATTCCTCGGGGAATTGCAGGTCAAGCGTCCGCTCTTCACCGGCCTTTGCACCGATCAGCTTTTCCTCGAAACCTGTGATAAAGGTCTTTGTTCCCAATACGACAGGAACCTGTTTCCCTTCGTTGCCGGCAAAGGGCTCACCTTCAACCGTACCCGTAAAATCAAGCACCAGCCTATCGCCATCCTGCGCGGGACGTTCCACGGCCACCCACTCGCTGGCCTGTTTACGCAAACGCTCCAGAACGACGGCCACATCCGCTTCTGTAACTTCGGCAACCGGCTTTTCGATCTTGATGTTGTCGAGATTAACCTGTCCAACCTCAGGATAAATCTCGAACACTGCGGTATATTCCAGCCCCTTATCGGGTTCCAGACTGCTGGATTCGATTCTGGGAGTACCGGCCAGGCGCAGTTGCTGCTGCGTTACCGCGTCACGGAAGCTCGATTGCACCACCTCATCCTGCACCTCGAACCGTACCTGCTGGCCATACATGCGCTGCACCAGGCTAAAGGGTACTTTGCCGGGGCGAAAACCATCCACTTTAACCCGGCGAGCCAATGACTTCAGCCGTTCCTGCACCGCTGTCTCAACGCGCTCTGCGGGCACAATAACGGTTAAACGACGCTCAAGACCTTCACTTGATTGAACTGAAACTTGCATCTGCACCTCGGGCATGATGTATGCCGGTTAGTTTGGGTTAAAAAAACGGGAATGCGCCGCTGCTGTGCGGCGACTTCCCAAGAAACTGGTGCGAAAGGAGAGACTCGAACTCTCAAGGGTTGCCCCGCTGGTACCTAAAACCAGTGCGTCTACCAATTTCGCCACTTTCGCAATGATACTTCTCCGGAAAACCAGCCATGGATTCCAATTATACATATTAAAGCAGAAAACCGAACCATCCCCAGCCGTTCAAGCCTAAAAAAGCTGCCGGGCTTATAGCGCATACAGGGGATTATGGGCGCAAAGCGGCCAGTTACAAGGTCGAGCCAGTGAGGAAAAGACAAAAATCACATTCGCGAAATGGCTGGAAGGTGATCCGCAAGCATAATTAGAGAGGAAAAACACGGCCCACGGCAAATCTCACACAATAAAAATGCCGTTCACTTGAGCCAAGTGAACGGCATTGCTGGTACATCAATGCTTCTAGCGGTTACCCGCCAGTTTAGCCGGGCTGGATGTTTGCAGCTTGCTTGCCCTTGGGGCCGGCCACTACATCAAAGGTTACCCGCTGATTTTCCTGCAGCGTCTTGAAGCCACCAGAGCCTTGGATCGCCGAAAAATGCGCGAAGAGGTCTTCACCGCCATCATCGGGGGTGATGAAACCAAAACCTTTAGAGTCGTTAAACCACTTTACAGTACCTGTTGCCATTGAATATTTTCCTAATAAAAGTAATTATGGGCGGGTGCCCGATCTATCGAATCAAGAAAAAAGGGCCAACTTAAAGTACCGCAATTTGGTGCTTGAATTCCACAGACAGCCGTTAGACTACCAGGAATCGAAATAAATTCAAAGTTTTTTTGCTTGAATATGCAAATTTATCGCAGGAGCGCCCTCCCCTGGGTTCTAAGAACCTGTTCACGATCTCGATCAAGGGATGCAGCGCAAGGCAAAAATGGCCGAAAAAGCGCAGCATACAAGTAGTTTGCCGCTTCCCGGCCCCGCATTTTGAGGCCGCCCCGATATATTAAGGGTAACGCCGCGATGCGCCCTTCAACGAGATTGTGAACAGGTTCTAAAAAACGACGCTGTCAAAACGCTGCTCACGCCCCACTACCACCATGCTGACGCGATTGGGCAGGCAGGCGGCGGATTCGCCGCCGCGACCGAGCCAGCCGGTATGGATACACTGCTTGCCGCGACAGGGTGAGGCGGTGAAGCGTGCTTTGCCGTCATGGATGTCGATGATACTGGGTCCCAGCTCGCCATCTACAGCCAGGCGACGGTCCTGGCGCAATGAAACCGCCATGCGTTCCTTGCCGCTCACCATGATGCGCACCTCCTCGCCTTGCGTGGATGAGCCCCAATAGGTGAGATACAGATAGGGCAGCAGCGCCAGCGCCAGCGCCACGACGACTCCGTCCGCACGGGTCATCATAATGGCGCCACCGTCACCTTGGGTGACGGATCAACTTCGAAGCGTACACGCTTTGCCATGGCGGGCGTCACGACCATCCGGCCTTGGCCGTCGATCAGCATCACCTGCGTGACCCCCAGCTTTTTCGCTATTTCGCGCCATCTTTGCGGGCCGGCGACGAATAATGCCGTGGATGCGGCATCGGCGGTGGCGGCGTCATCAGCAATGACCGTTACGGATATGACACCCGTTACGGGGTAACCGCTGCGCGGGTCGATGATGTGATGGTAGCGCTTACCCTGGTATTCATAAAAGCGCTCGTAGTCACCAGAGGTAAGAATACTTTCATCACCGCGCGTTTCAATCGACGCCAGCACACCTTCGCCGCGCGGATTGCGGATGCCGATGCGCCAGGGGCGGTCACCATGTTTGCCGATGGCGCGCAGATTGCCGCCAGCATTGATAATGGCATTTTGTATGCCGAGTTCACGCAAACGGGTGATGGCCAGATCCACGCCGTGTCCTTTAGCGATTGCGCCGAAGTCGAGCTGCACGGCGGGGTTGGTGCTGCGCAACCGGCCCCCGTCGAGAATCAGGTCATCCATGCCGGGGTGCTGTTTTGTCAAGGCCGCAATAGCCGCAGGGTCGGGCGGCGGGCCGCTGGGCAGGTCGTCCTGCTCAAAGCCCCACAGTTTGATCAGCCGGCCTATGGCCGGATTGAACATACCCTCGCTGGCGCGAGACAAGGCGATGGATTTTTGCACCAGCGGCAATATCGAGGCAGGAACAGTGGCGGACGCACCCACCGAGAGGGCCTGGTTCATGCGCACAAGAGGGCTATCATGCCAGGCGTGCCAGTCGTTGTGCATCTGCTGCAGGTCTTCGCCGATCTGGCTGCTGGCCTGCTGCGCCAGACCCTTCTCCGCGCCCCAGATGCTGATCTCCACGATGGTGCCGAAGGTGAGAAGCTGCTGCTGGTACAACGGTTCTTCCCGTTTGGCGCAGGCGCTGAGCAGGAGTACCAGCATGATGACAATATGTCCGCCAAACTTATGCATGGCAACTGGAGGTAGCACCCGCATTGCTGTTAAGAATGTTTACGCTCCGCCAGCCGGGTCTCAATACAATCCATCAGCCAGCCGCTGATATTGAGGTCATAAATGGCGTCGAGCTCCCGAATGCAGGTGGGGCTGGTGACATTGATTTCCGTGAGATAGTCGCCGATCACGTCCAGGCCGACGAATATCAGGCCTTTTTCGCGCAAGATCGGCCCTACCTGCTCACATATCCACAGATCACGCTCACTCAGCGGGACGCCTTCGCCGCGCCCTCCGGCAGCGAGATTGGCGCGCGTCTCGCCGGGGGCGGCGATGCGCGCCAGGGCGAACGGCACGGGCCTGCCGTCAATGAGCAGGATGCGCTTGTCGCCCGCGTTGATCTCCGGGATGTAGCGTTGCGCCATGATGAAGCGAGTTTCACGGCGCGTCAGGGTCTCGATAATGACGTTGATATTGGGGTCATCCTCGCGCACACGGAACACCGACGCGCCGCCCATGGCATCCAGGGGTTTGAGGATGATATCACCGTGTTCAAACAAAAAGTCCCGTAGCTGATCGGCATTGCGGCTCACCAGGGTAGGCGTGCAGCACTGGGGAAACCAGGTGGTGTAGACCTTTTCATTCACATCGCGCAGACTTTGCGGCTTGTTGACCACCAGCACCCCCTCTGCCTCGGCGTTTTCCAGCAGGTAGGTGGTGTAGATGTACTCCATGTCGAAGGGTGGGTCTTTGCGCATCAGGATGACGTCGAGGTCGGCGAGCGGCTTAGCCTGGGCTTCATCCGCGCAATCGAACCAGTGATACAGGTCATCCTGCACCGACAATTCGCGCATCCTGGCATAGGCCGTGCCGTCGCGCAGGAACAGGTCGCCCTGCTCCATGTAGAAAAGTTGCCATTCGCGTGACTGGGCTTCGAGCAGCATCGCCAGCGTGCTGTCTTTTTTGGCATTGATGAAGGCCATGGGATCCATCACCACCCCCAGCTTAATCATGCGCGCACCCCGGCAATTTCCCGCGCGGCGGCGAGCAATGCGAAGCGGGCGATTACGCCATAGGCATAAAAGCGGTTGGGGTTGGCGTCCGGCGACTTGTGCGGGTCGGGGTTGTTGCAGGGTTCGGCGAAGGCCAGCGGTTCAAACTGCATGCCCGGCGCGTTAAGATTTTCATCGACACCCCGCGCAGTGTGTACGCGGTAAAAACCGCCGACCACAAAGCGGTCGATCATGTAGACCACGGGTTCGGCAACCGCCTGCGCATCACCCCAGGTCTCAAAGGTATAAACACCTTCCTGAATGATGACCTGAGTCACGGACTGCCCACCCTTGGTGGCCGCCATATGGGTGCGCTGTTTGCGGTTCAACTCATAGATTTCATCGGTGGAATGTATCGTCATGATACCCATGCCATAGGTGCCGGCATCGGCCTTGACGATCACAAACGGTTTTTTATCCAGATCGTATTCGTCATATTTGCGCTGGATGGATTTCAGCAGCGCATCGACATTGGTTGCCAGGCATTCCTCACCTTCGCGCTTCATGAAGTTGATCTCGCCACACTGGCGAAACAAGGGGTCAATCAGCCACGGGTCGATGTCGATCAACTCGGCGCATTCCTGGGCCACCTGCCGGTAGTGCCTGAAGTGATCGGATTTGAGGCGGTTGGACCAGCCCAGGTCGAGCGGCGGAACCACCGGCTGCTCCAGACCTTCCAGGATGGCGGGGCGGCCGCTCGACAGATCGTTATTGAGCAACACCATGCAAGGGAAAAAATTCGCAACACCCACTCTATCGCCTTTGCGCAGCAAGGGTTCCAGATGCACCGTGCGGCCCGAAGGCAATGCCACATCGAGCGGCGAGGCCAGATCCTCGATCAAGGAACCGAGGCGCACCTCAAAACCCGCTTTGCTGAGAATCTCGTGCAGAGTAGCCAGGCTCTCAAGATAAAACACGTTACGGGTATGGCTTTCGGGGATCAACAGCAGCTTGCTGGCGCGCGGACAGATGCGCTCCACGGCGGATTGTACCGCCTGAATGCACAGTGGCATAAACGCCGGATTCAAGTTATTGAAACCGGCCGAAAACAGATTGGTATCCACCGGCGCCAGCTTGAACCCTGCATTGCGCAAGTCCACCGAGGCGTAAAACGGCGCGGGTGTTTCCAGCCACTGGGCACGCAACCAGGACTCGATACTGGCCTGGCGCTCCAGCAGGTGGCGCTCAAGTTTGAGGAGAGGGCCAGCCAGTACCGTGGTCAGGTGAGGTACACCGGAGGAATGATCAATGCCCATATTGACAGGTTGTCCTTAAGCTTTACAAGTGCCTAATACTCTACCAGTCTGCCAGACTCAGGTCGAATCTGCTGCAAAAACGACAAGACCATCACAGACTATCAATCGCCTCAGCCAACCGCTGCACCCCAATCACTTCGAAATCCTTGATGGCCTGTTTGGGGACGTTGGCCTTGGGCACGATGGCGCGTTTGAAGCCGTGCTTGGCGGCCTCGCGCAGACGGTCCGGGCCGCTTTGCACCGGGCGGATCTCGCCCGCCAGCCCGACCTCGCCGAACACCACCAGATCGGACGGCAGCGGGCGGTTGCGCAGGCTGGAGAGTGCCGCAAGCAACAACGGCAGATCGGCGGCGGTTTCGGTGACGCGCACGCCGCCTACCACGTTGACGAACACGTCCTGGTCGTACATGGCGATGCCGCCGTGGCGGTGCAGCACGGCGAGCAACATGGCCAGACGGTTCTGATCCAGCCCGACGGTGACACGCCGCGGATTGGGTGAGTGGCTCTCCGCCACCAGGGCCTGCACCTCCACCAGCAGTGGCCGCGTGCCTTCGCGCGTCACCATGATGACACTGCCTGGCACCTCTTCCTGATGCCGGGACAGGAAGATCGCGGAAGGATTGGTTACCTCGCGCAGCCCTTTTTCCGTCATGGCAAATACGCCCAGCTCATTGACCGCGCCGAAGCGGTTTTTGATGGCGCGGATCACGCGGAACTGGCTGCCGGTGTCGCCCTCGAAATACAGTACGGTATCGACCATATGCTCCAGCACGCGCGGCCCGGCCAGGCTGCCTTCTTTGGTCACATGCCCCACCAGGAACAGCGCAGTGCCGGTCTGCTTGGCGAAGCGCACCAGTTGCGCCGCGCTCTCGCGCACCTGCGCCACCCCACCGGGGGCGGATTGCAGCATCTCGGTATAGATGGTCTGGATCGAATCGACCACGATCACCTGCGGCCGCTCTTGCTGTGCCACGGCGATGATGCGCTCCACCTGTGTCTCGGTCAGAAGGCGCAGCCGGTCGGCCAGCTTGTCGCTCACCAGGCCCAGCCGCCGCGCGCGCAGACTCACCTGCTGCAATGATTCTTCGCCAGTCACGTACAAGGTGGTGAGGGAACCCGCCAGCGACACCATGGCCTGCAACAGCAGCGTGGATTTACCGATACCGGGATCGCCGCCGATCAATATCACCGAGCCCTGCACCACCCCGCCGCCCAGCACCCTGTCCAGCTCGGCAAAACCGCTGGGGAAACGCTGTTCCACGCTGCTCTCGACCATCGCAATGGACTGCGCTGCGGACTCACCCGCATAGCCATTGAAACGCGGGTTGCGGCGCGCACCATCGGCGGCAGGGGCGATGGTCTCCACCAGGGTATTCCAGCCGCCGCAATCCGCGCAGCGCCCCGCCCACTTGGGGGCTTGCGCGCCGCATTCGGAGCAGGTGTAGAGGGTTTTATCTTTGGCCATCGTTCACCCTACGCTTTCTGGTACACCTTCCTGCGGAATAAATCATTTCTGCGGCTAACCAGACGATCCAGAAACAACAAGCCGTCGAGGTGATCTATCTCGTGCTGCACCGCGCGCGCCTCATATCCTTCAAATTCATAATGCAGAGGTGTACCGCATTCGTCAAAAGCCTCCAGCGTAATGCGTTCGGCGCGAATCACGTTGCCGGTGTAATCCGGCACGGACATGCAGCCCTCGCGCCCCACCACGAAGCCCTCCCAGTGAGTGATTTCGGGGTTGACCAACACCAGCCGCCCGTGATGTTTGATCTTGGGCTTGCTGGAGACATCAACGATGACGATGCGCTCGGCGCGCCCGGCCTGCGGGGCAGCAATGCCCACGCCGCCAGGGCCGGCGCGCATGGTCTCCTCCAGATCGGCGATAAACGCCCGCAGCGCGTCATCGAAGCGCTCCACCGGCTGTGCAATCCGCTCCAGACGCGCGTCGGGATAGGTGAGAATTTCCAGTACCGCCATGGTCTTAGCCGATCATGATATCGATAGGTTCGAGATGCACCTGTATGCCTTTGCCATCCAGCACCGCCACCGCCGATTCCAGCGCCGGGATACCCTCCAGGGCGCGGCCTTCGATCTGCATGATATAGATAGGCTTGTCCGCGCTGCCCGCCACATTGGATTGCAGATCAAGGATATCCAGGCCCGCCTCGGCCAACACCCCGGTCACTTGCGCCACAATACCGGCACGGTCAGCACCAAATACCGCGATGCGCACATCGGGTTCTTGGTGATGGTATAAGTCCCCCGCGATTTTATCGACATGAAGCTTCAGGCCCAGTGATTCGGTGACCGTAGCAACGAGCCGCGTCAGCGAGGCGGTATCGCCCTCATGCTGCACCATGAGCATGACCGTAAAGTTGCCGCCCAGGCGCGTCATGGAGGCCTCGCCGAGGTTGCAGCCGCCCTCGTAGAGCGCGGCAGTCACGCGCGCCACAATGCCGGGACGATCCTTGCCCACTACCGTCAGCATGAACCAATGATTAGTTAATCTGTTCATCGAATCGCGCTCCTATTGTGAATGTAGCGTTGAATGCACAACATAGATCACCATCACCCCTGCGGCTATCAGCACCGCCTGCTGAAGCGTGGCTATAGGCTGCAAGCGTTTGTGCAGGCCCGGTATCAAATCCGCCACTGCGATATAGATAAAACTCGACGCCGCCACCGCCAGCACATAAGGCAAGATGGGCTCTACCCCCGCCAGGCTGAAATAACCGAGCAGCGCACCCAGCACTGTTGTGAGGCTCGCCAGCATATTATACAAAAAGGCTTTGCGACGGCTGAAGCCGCTGTGCAGCAACACGGCAAAATCGCCCACTTCCTGCGGGATCTCGTGCGCCGCCACCGCCAGGCTGGTGACGACACCCAGGTGAATATCCGTCATAAACGCCGCAGCAATCAGCACACCGTCCACGAAATTGTGGATGCCATCGCCGATCAAAATCAACGTGCCCGCCGCATGACCATGATCGTGTTTAGGCTCCGGGACATGGGCTTCGCAGTGGTCTGAATGACAATGCCGCCACAACACCAGCTTCTCCAGCACAAAAAAGCCCAGCAGCCCCAGCAGCACCGCCAGGGTAATATTGTGAAAGTCGGTCACTCCTGGGCCCGCCAGGGCATGGGGCAGCAACCCCAGAAATGCCGCGCCGAGCAGCGCGCCCACGGCGAAACTGACCAGATGCGGCATGGCGCGGCTGCGTAGCGCCTCGGGCACCAGCAAAAAGGCCGATGCTGCCAGCACGCTGAGCACACCGCCCAACAGGCTGAAGAGGATGATCCAGGTAAGCAGGTTCATTATGGGGTCTTTTTAGCCGAAAACTTAGCCGCTCATCATACCTTATCCTGGCCTCAGAAGGCGTGACTCGGCGCTTATTCCATCCAAATCAGGCTTGCCATGCGCCCGGTAACGCCCTCGCGGCGGTAGGAATAAAAATACTGCGCTTCGGTGTACGTACACCGTTCGCCGCCGTATACGGCCATAACGCCCTGCCGCGCCAGACGCAGACGCGCAAGCTGATAGATGTCTGCCAGCCAGCGGCCTGCAGGCGAAGGGTGAAATGCGGCGGCGGCGGCGGGATCATGGCTCGTAAATGCCTCGCGCACTTCCGAGCCCACCTCGAAGGCGCGCGGGCCAATCGCCGGACCCAGCCACACCATAAGATCTTCGGGGGGTACCTGCATGGCGGCCAGCGTGGCCTCGATGACCCCCGCCGCCAAGCCGCGCCAACCGGCATGAACGGCGGCCACCGCGCGCCCCGCCTTGTCGCACAGCAACAGCGGCAGGCAGTCGGCAGTCAATACCGCGCATACCACGCCGGGCTCACGAGTGAAGCTGGCGTCCGCCGCGCAGCCTGGAGCGGCATGAGCTGCGTCCACTATTGTTATGCCATGCACTTGATTAAGCCACAGCGGCATCCCCGGCAAACCGAGCTGGCGCACGACTTGCGTGCGATTGGCGGCGACAGCCTGGGGAGCGTCGCCCACATGCCCCCCCAGATTGAGACTTGCATAAGGCGCGGGGCTCACGCCACCCTGGCGCGTGGTAGTGAATGCGCGCACGCGGGGCGGGGCAGGCCAATCCGGCACTAGACCATCATTGCTCATGAGCAGCATTGTCTTCTCGTAATACTCGCAGCAGATAATCCATGTCGGCGGGTAGCGGCGCCTGCCACTGCATCACTTCGCCACTCTCGGGATGGGTCAGCCCGAGGCGCACGGCGTGCAGGGCCTGACGCCTGAAATTGCGCAGAGCCTCAGTGAATTGTTCGCTGCTCTGCGGCGGGATGCGCAAGCGCCCGCCATACACGGGATCGCCAAACAGTGGATAACGGATATGCGCCATATGAACACGGATCTGGTGGGTGCGCCCGGTCTCCAGATGCACCCGGACATGGGTGTGGGCGCGGAAACGCTCCGTGACACGGTAATGGGTCACCGCCGGCCTGCCGCGCTGGGATACCGCCATACGCTTGCGGTCGACGGGATGGCGTCCGATTGGAGCGTCCACACTGCCGCCAGAGAGCATCACCCCCACTGATACCGCCTCGTATTCACGCTCAAAAGCGCGCTCCTGAAGCTGTTGCACGAGATGGGTCTGCGCCTTGAGCGTTCGCGCCACCACCAGCAGGCCGCTGGTTTCCTTGTCCAGACGATGCACAATCCCCGCGCGTGGCACGCTGACCAGCTCCGGCGCATGATGCAACAGCGCATTGAGCATCGTGCCATCAGGATTGCCCGCCGCTGGGTGGACCACCAGTCCGGCAGGTTTATTGATCACCAGCAGTGTCTCGTCCTCATAGAGTATTTCCAGAGGAATCCGTTGTGGCTGCGACGACACCTCGTCCTCCAGCGTCGCCATCACATCCACGCGCTCACCGCCCAGCACCTTATCCTTGGCGCGCAACTGCCGGTCGTCGACCGTCACCAGCCCGTTGCGTATCCATTGTTGCAGGCGCGCACGCGAATAGCTGGAAAACAGCCCGGCCAATGCCTGATCCAGACGCATACCGGCCATTTCATGGGGAATCCTGGAAGATAAATGCTCGGTGCTTGACATGATTTCGAAAGACTCGCTAGTGGATAACCAGTATAATGCGTCTGATGAACCTGCACTACTTCGCTTTACTGTTATTTATCCTCACCGGCTGCGCCGCCGCCCCTGCGACAGTCACGAGCCAAGCTCCACAGCGCGACAGCGTCAAAGACTGGAGCGACGTGCAACTTTATAATGATGGCAAGGCGGCGCTCCTGGCGGGCGATTATGAGCGCGCAATAGGCCGCCTCGAAACCCTCACGCTACGTTATCCATTGGCCGGCCATGCCCAGCAAGCGCTACTGGACGCCGCCACTGGAATCCGCCAGCGCGGCCAGACCAATACTGCGGTAGACATAGCAGAGCAATTTATCGCCAAAAACTCCAACCATCCCAACGTAGACTATGCCTACTACGAACGGGGGCTGATCGCCTTTCAGGAAGGTATCGCCACTCTTGAAGCCGCAAAACCCGCGAGCGCCACACCACAGGATTCCGCGCAGGCACGGCGCGCATTTCAATACTTCGCTGAACTCTTGCAAGGATTCCCGGCCAGCCGGTTTGCCAAAGATGCGGCCCAGCGCATGCTGCTACTGCGCAATACAATGGCCCAGCACGAGCTAAATATGGCCAAATACTTTCTGGAACAAGGGGACAGCAGCAACGCTGCGGCCCGCGCCAAATATGTGCTGGATAACTACCAGCAATCGCCGGTCATTGCGGATGCGCTGGCAATCATGACCCGCGCCAATGCGGCCCAAAGCGACAAGACGCCGCAGATCCCAACATTGGTACAACCCAGCGCACTGGCTCCTGCCGTGCCCGCCCCCCTTTCTCAGCCTGTCGCGGCAGCCGCCGCACAGGAAACGGTGGCGCGCAATACCGTCCCACCTGATCGTGGCAATACAATACAGCGCGAAGCCTGGCTGCTGGCGCAAAATCCGGCGCATTACACTATTCAGCTATCGAGCACGGCAGATGAGTCCATGCTGTTAAACTTCATCAAAACCCATGCCCTCCAGCAAAAGGCCGCGTATTTCCGGGGCAGCCACGGCATGTATTCCCTGCTATATGGGGTCTACCCCACAGAGGCTGCGGCCAAAGAAGCTGTACAGGCACTACCAAGAAGCATGAATATTACAAAACCATGGGTACGCGGCATCAGGGGCATCCATGAGTCGATTAAAAAGGCCGGTGGTGCATGAGCGCCGCACCGCTTCCCATTCAACCTGCTACGGAATACAGACACACCTGACATTATGCGCCCCCGTAACCTTTTACTGATTCTGCTCATCGCCTTTTCCCTCGGCGCCTGTAGCTCCCTGTCAAAAAAAGACGAAGAGACCAAGGACTGGCCTGCCAACCGCTTGTATGACAAAGCCAAGGAAAAACTCAAGGCTGGCGACTATGAAAAGTCCGTCAAGGATTTCGAGACGCTGATCTCCCGCTATCCCTTCGGCCCCTATGCCCAGCAGGCGCAACTGGAAATCGCCTACGCGTATTATAAATACGACGAACCCGATTCTGCCGTCGCCGCCGCCGATCACTTCATCAAGCTCTATCCGCGCCATCCAAATGTGGACTATGCCTATTATGTCAAGGGCTTGTCCGGCTTCAATCGCGGCATAGGGACGATAGAGCGCACGTTCGGCCAGGATCCTTCCGAGCGCGACCCGCGCGCCGCGCGTGAATCGCTCCAGTACTTCTCGCAACTGATAAAACTTTACCCCAACAGCAAGTATGCACAGGATGCCTCCCAGCGCATGCTCTATCTGTACAACAACCTTGCCCAGTACGAAATGCACGTTGCGGGCTATTACATGCGGCGTGGCGCGTATCTTGCCGCCGCCAACCGCGCCAGATACGTGATTGAAAATTACCCCACCACCCCAGCCACACCCACTGCACTGGGCGTGATGGCCAAGGCGTACAAGCTGCTCGGCATGAACGATTTATCAAACGATGCGCTGCGTGTGCTGGCGCTGAATTATCCGCAAAATCCGTATCTGACCGAGGTCAGAAATCTAGTCGTCAAAAACTAACAGGGAGGATCTGCCAATGTGGGATTTCTTTGCGACAGTGCGCCACCGTCATTCGGTACGCAAATACCGGAAGGATATGCCGGTGGAACACGAAAAGCTCCATGCGGTACTTGAAATGGCCTGCGCCGCACCCTCCGCCGGCGATCTTCAGGCCTATCAAATTATTGTTGTCAGCAGCCAGGAGGAGCGCGACGCGTTAAGCCGTGCCGCCGGGAACCAGGAATTTCTCTCCGAGGCGCCGATCTGCCTGGTTTTCTGCGCCGACCCTGAGCGCTCCGCGCAGCGTTACGGTGAACGCGGCACAACGCTCTACACCCTCCAGGATGCCACCATCGCCGCCGCCTATACCCAGCTTGCCGTCGTGGCGGCGGGCATGGGCTCAACCTGGGTGGGCGCATTTGATGAAGATGAAGTGAAAAGGATACTGAATATCGAACCGAGCAAGAAACCGCTAGCCATGCTCAGCGTGGGCTACCCGGCAGAGATGCCAGAGCCGACTCCGCGCCGGCACCTGAACGAGATAGTAAAATACCGCTGAACCTGACAAAAAGTGGTTAACCACAGAGTTCACAGAGAAAAAATCTCACCATAATCACCGCGCCCCCCCCGTAAAACGGGGGGGCGCGGTGATTATGGACAATAGGTGACAATAAGTTACCGTAAATCTTGCCCGTTCGGGGATCAGAAAGCCCGCATCATCTCTAT
>JACPOZ010000069.1 GCA_016191235.1 Gammaproteobacteria bacterium | reverse complement strand
GGCTATTTCTACCATCTGGCGCATAAACATGACCATGGCGGCAAGTATAATGCCGCCTGCCAGGCAGGGTGCGAGTTGAGGGCGGTGGTGGCTCAGGCGTGCAAAGGCCAGCGTTACGGCAATCGAGCTGACCAGCCCGCCAAGCACGGCGACGACGAGCAGGCCGCGTTGCGGCCCAAAGCCCTGTATGACGAAGTAACCGATGCAGGCGATACCTGATACCAGCACTATCATGGACCAGACCTGGCGCGGGTTGATGTTCAGTTCGGTGAAGCCCTGGTCGGGCAGGATGAGATAGACGATCAGTGCCAGCAGGATGAATTTGGCGATGGTGGCCTTGTCAGCCGTCTCGCCACGTTCGGTTTTTTTGGCGGCCAATATGAGCGTGGCGATAATCGCAATCACCAGTGGCGCGACCCATTCTCCGGTGGCAACCAGCCCGCCCAGCAGCCAGCAGAGCAGCGTGGCTGCTTCTTTGGCAATGCCGGTGGCTCCTGTCATCATGCTGTTGCGTACAAATGCGGCCGTCACCAGCAGGCCCATTACGGCCAGGCCGGTCAGGAATATCGGCTGATTAGGCCACCAGTGGGCACTCACGAAGCCGCCAATGGCGATCAGCGGCAATGTAACGATGCCGCTGATGTGTCTGGTATTGTTGTGGGGCGGGGTTTCCTGTTCGAGTCCGATCAGCAGTCCGGTGATCAGTGCGATAATCAGCGGGATGAACCATTCGGGAAAAAATTCCAGTGTGATCATAGGAGGTGAACGTTCCCGGTGTGAGAATCCGTGCGATTCGAGTATAGTTTACGAGTTTAAAACATATCGCTATCTTGCGTATTATAAAATTTGCCAAAAACGGCTGGGGGCAGGTAATGAGAATTCTGTTAAGTAACGATGATGGCTATCTTGCTCCCGGCCTGATCTGTCTGGCGGAGGTGTTGCAGGAGGTTGCGGAAGTTACTGTAATCGCGCCGGACCGGGATCGTAGTGGTGCCAGCAATTCGCTAACACTGTCACGGCCAATCCGCGCCACACCCGCAGAGCGCGGATTCATGCGTGTCGATGGCACGCCGACCGATTGCGTGCATCTGGCGATCACTGGCCTGCTGGAGCATGAGCCGGATATGGTGATCTCGGGTATCAATGCCGGGGCCAATCTCGGTGATGACGTGATTTATTCCGGCACTGTGGCCGCTGCGATGGAAGGGCGTTTTCTGGGATTCCCGGCGCTGGCCGTGTCGCTGGCCGGGCATGACCTGCGTCACTATGAGACGGCAGCTAGGGTCGTAAAAGAGCTGCTGGGCCGCTTGCAGTATCATCCGTTGCCGGCGGACACCATTCTTAACGTGAACGTGCCTGATGTGCCGTGGGATCAGCTTGAAGGCTTCGAGGCGACGCGTCTGGGGCACCGGCATAAATCCGAGCCGGTGATCAGGGCCACCGACCCACGCGGGCGTGAGGTTTTCTGGGTAGGCCCTGCCGGTCCTGAACAGGATGCCGGACCGGGCACGGATTTTCATGCCATCAAAAACCGCCGCGTCTCGATCACGCCCATCCAGGTGGATCTGACACGCTATGCCGCGCTGGAAACCGTGGCGAGCTGGCTGGAAGGGTTGAACAAGGCATGAAATCGCATCACCTCGGCATCGGCATGACATCGCAGCGTACCCGCGAACGGCTGATCAATCGCCTGCAAGAGGAGGGTATCCGCAGCTCGGTGGTTTTGGATGCGATACGCAGCACGCCCCGACATATCTTCGTCGACGAGGCCCTGGCCAGCCGCGCCTACGAAGACACCGCCCTGCCTATCGGGCATGGCCAGACCATTTCCCAGCCCTACATCGTGGCGCGCATGACCGAAGTCCTGCTCAGCGGCGGCAAGCTTGATAAAGTCCTGGAGATCGGCACCGGTTCCGGTTATCAGGCGGCGATTCTTGCCCAATTGGTGGGGCAGGTATACAGCGTTGAGCGGATTGATGCGCTGCTGAAGCTGGCGCGTCAGCGTTTCATGGAGCTTGGCCTGCGCAATATCCGTCTCAAGCACTGTGATGGAAAATTGGGCTGGCCGGAGTATGCACCCTATGATGGGATCATCGTCACCGCCGCACCGGCAGACGTGCCTGCTGCGCTGCTGGAGCAACTCGCCGTGGGCGGGCGGCTCATCATCCCGGTCGGCGCCTCAGGACGCAATCAGGCGCTGCTGTCGATCACCCGCACGGCGGAGGGCTATCAGCAGGAAACCCTGGAGACTGTTAGTTTTGTGCCGCTTCTTTCAGGGAGAGACCAGGCGCATTTTTAAAGCGGCGATGTTACGCAAGCGTGCGGGAATCACTGGCATCCTGATGCTGGCATGGCTGATAACTACGTGCGGTAACCACGTCTATCACCGGGTCAAACAGGGCGATACCCTGTACTCCATCGGCTGGCAGTATGGCTATGATTACCGGCAAGTGGCCGAGTGGAATAACATCAGGCCACCCTATGCGATTCACGATGGCCAGTGGCTGCGTGTCGCCCCTTCCCGCGACGGCGCACCGGTCAGTGACCTTTCGTCCGTAAGCGCTCCCGCAGTGGGTCCTGCGCCTGTGGTGGAGGCGCGGGCAAACCGGGGGGTGGCTCCGCCCCAAAGTCCACCCGCGCCGCGCACTGCTGTAATCACCCCCACCGCCCCAGTAGTCAAGCCCGTTCCTTTAACCGCGCCGCCCGCTGATCCCCTTGCCGCCGCACCCCAATCCAGGACGTTCGATCCGTTGAAGTGGCTATGGCCAACCCAGGGCGCCGTGCTGAGCACGTTTTCCGGTGATGCGCCGGGAAAAAAAGGCCTGGATATCGGCGGGCGCTTCGGCCAGCCGATCCTGGCCGCGGCGCCAGGGCGCGTGGTGTATGGTGGCAGCGGACTGGTTGGCTATGGCAATCTGGTGATTATCAAGCACGATGACAATTATTTAACCGCCTATGCCCATAACAATAAGCTGCACGTCCGAGAAGGGGAGCAGGTGACGGCCGGGCAGCGTATCGCCGATATGGGTAAAAGCGGGGCGGAGAGGGTGATGCTGCATTTTGAGATGCGTTTCCAGGGCAAGCCGGTGGATCCGCTGCGTTACTTGACCAAATCCCCGCCTTGATGGTGGTGGTGGACTTGGGTAATATAATCCCATGCACAATCTTGAGTATATTGATGACTTCGGGAGTGGACTTGCTAAACCGATACACTTATTTACAATAGGTTCTGAAAGTTCAAGAATGGAGAATCGCCATATGTTCATGTTGTTGTTTACCATTATTACTGTAGTCGTCACTTTCTGTCTCGTCGAATTCTTTGTGCGCGCAACTGTGGTGCCCAAAGTGCAGGGATCTCAAGACATGAAAAACAAGCATCCACATAGCTGGGGCTTTGAAGACTTAGACGAAAAAGTCAATAACATTGAATACTCAGAGTTCCCGCAGAATATTTTCCACGATGAGCATTGGGACAGATCAAGTCATCTGGATTAATAATACTGTCGACACTTTTTTTGTGAAATATGCGGCAGATCAAAGCCTGCACTTGTGGCACTATCAGAACTCACTAAGGCGTGTATTTCATGCCCTGTCCGACAGGCTCCTAACGAGTTGTAATTCCATTTCTAAATCAATAATGGAATCGTAGGGTACGTGGGACGTACCCTACATAATTATTATTGGCGTTTTGAAATAGAAATAGGAAAATACAAAATGACTTTAATAGCGATCTCTAACGGCATCGAACAGCGCAGGCGCACAGACCGCCGTTCGGCATCAGCCGCACCCTTTAGTCGCGCGGCCTGGCAGGGCAGGCGTCGAGGGGCGCAACGCGCGGAAGACCGGGTGAATTCCTATGTTGACTGGTATGAGCCAGGGTTGTTTTATATCGCGGTGGGGATCTTGCTTCTGTGCTGCACGGACGCAACGTTTACACTTCACTTGCTGCAGCGTGGCGCATCCGAGGTTAACCCGTTCATGGCGTGGCTGCTCGAAATAGATACCCAGCTATTTCTTGTTGCAAAGTTCGCCCTTACCGCAGCGGGACTGGTGTTCCTGGTTGCGCATAAAAACTTCGTCGTATTCAACCGCCTCACGGTGCGCCATACGTTGCATGGACTGCTGTTTGGCTACGCGCTGCTTATACAGTATGAATTGGTTTTGCTGTGGGAGTGGCTGTAGGGCAGGTATCGGTTGTCTGGGGTGAGGCCTTCATCCCCGGTAAGCAGGTGAACGACCAGAATTATACCAGATCGGATTGCAGTTGCGCCTCGCTTCCACGGAGCCGCGCCAGCCGACAGTCCGCTAGGCAATACCCCTGCGCCAATGAAATGCTATGCCAAAAGTAACTATTCAGCATCATTGGTCTCCCCCTTTGAAAAAGGGGGAGCAAGGGGGGGGTATTCATCCGGCATCCATAACCTCCTGACATCATCGCTATTGTTGGGAGGAAATCCCCCCTGCCCCCCTTTTCAAAGGGGGGCTCGATGTCAGGGGTATACTGAATAGTTACTGCCAAAATTACAATGCTGACATGAATTCGTCAGCTGAGATACCTGCTTGTTTTAGAACGCTCGACAATGTACCAATCTTTATCTCACGGTGATTGGGAACAACGCAACCTGTGGAGCCTCGTCGTAGAACGACATGACTTCCTTTCTGGCGCGCAATTACAAACCCGAGTTTTTGAAGTGCGCGAATTGCATCAGCACCAGAGATATGCGGCAAGCTAGGCGGCACGGACAGGAACCTCAAAAGTAGTCATGAGGGGCTGGCCGTAGGAAGTTAACGGAAACTCTTCCAGATATAACTCAGTAGCCTCTTGCAGGTTGGCAAGTGCCTCCTCAATTGACTCGCCTTGAGTACTTGTGCCTGTTTCGGGGTTAATCGCCACGAAACCACCCTCTTGGGCGGGGATTAAAACGGCTGTGAGTTGCATGAGCTGTCTCCTGACTATAACGCTAGGCGATTATCTCGCAAATTGGGCTGTAAATCTAATGAGCCGCAAGAGTGATGGATTTTGGCTTCGAGGCATAACTTTGAATAGATATCACCCCCACTGATCCGCCGCATTAAGTGTATTCTGCAACAACGTCGCCACCGTCATCGGCCCCACGCCGCCGGGGACGGGGGTGATCCAGGCGGCGCGTTCAGCAGCGGCGTCGAATTCTACATCACCCACAATCTTTCCATCCGCCAGCCGGTTGATGCCCACGTCGATCACGGTGGCGCCGGGCTTGATCCATTCACCCTTGATGAACCCCGGTTTGCCCACCGCCACCACCAGGATGTCGGCGCGTCCCACATGGCTTCGCAGGTCGCGGGTGAAGCGGTGGCAGGTGGTGACGGTGCAGCCGGCCAGCAACAGTTCCAGAGACATTGGCCGTCCGACGATGTTTGAAGCACCTACTATAACTGCCTCTTGTCCTTTGAGGGCTTGCCCGGTACTTTCCAGCAAGGTCATAACGCCATGCGGCGTGCAGGGCCGTAGCGCGGGCAGGCGCAAGGCCAGCCGTCCGACGTTATAGGGGTGGAAGCCGTCCACGTCCTTGTCGGGGTGGATTCTCTCAATGACGGTTTCGGGATCGATATGTGCGGGCAACGGAAGCTGTACCAGGATGCCATCAATATCGGGCGCGTTATTCAGCTCGTCAATCAGCGCGAGGAGTGCCTCCTGGCGGGTGTTGTCGGGCAGGTCATAGCTCCTGGAGATAATGCCAGCCTCAAAGCAGGCTTTGCGCTTGCTGGCGACATAGACCTCCGAGGCCGGGTTGTTGCCAACCAGGATAACGGCTAGACCAGGTGCGCGCTTGTTGTGCGCCAGACGCTGTTCTACGCCGCGTTTTACTGCTTGTCTGAGATCGGCAGCAATCGCCTTGCCATCTATGATCTGTGCCTTCATGTGTGAACCCGATTTTTATAGAGGTGTCCTCTATTCTAACCGTTGCGGGGATTCCTGTGCTAATCAGCGTGGCGGGGTTTTTGTGTAATCCCGCTTGCTGGCGTAAAATCAAGCTTTTAGCGAGCAAATAAGCAGGAGTCAAAAGTGGCCGGAAAAACCTTGTACGATAAATTGTGGGACGCGCATGTGGTGCGCTGCAATGATGATGGCACGTGTCTGTTGTATATCGACCGCCATCTGGTGCATGAGGTGACTTCGCCGCAGGCCTTCGACGGTCTGCGCCTGGCCGGGCGCAAGCCGTGGCGCGTGGACGCCAATCTGGCGGTGGCCGATCACAACGTTCCGACCACTGACCGCAGCCACGGCATTGCCGATCCTGTCTCGCGTTTGCAAGTGGAGACGCTTGATAAAAATTGCGCTGAGTTTGGTATCACCGAATTCCGGATGAATGACCCACGTCAAGGCATCGTGCATGTCATCGGCCCGGAGCAGGGCGCGACGTTGCCGGGGATGACCGTGGTGTGTGGCGATTCGCACACCTCCACCCACGGCGCCTTTGGCGCGCTGGCGCACGGCATCGGCACCTCCGAGGTTGAGCATGTGCTCGCCACCCAGTGCCTGATTCAGAAGAAATCGAAAAATATGCTCATCAGCGTGGATGGCCAGACAGGTTTTGGCGTTACCGCCAAGGATATCGTGCTGGCGATTATCGGTGAAATCGGCACGGCAGGCGGCACTGGCTATGCCATCGAGTTCGGCGGGGAGGCGATCCGCGCGCTCTCCATGGAAGGCCGTATGACGGTCTGCAACATGGCCATTGAGGCCGGTGCGCGTGCAGGCATGGTGGCGGTGGATGACAAGACCATCGAATATGTGAAAGGCCGGCATTATGCCCCCGTTGGCGGGATCTGGGAGCAGGCAGTGGCGGCATGGCGCGATCTGCACAGCGATCCGGACGCAGCTTTTGACCGGGTGTTGCATATCAATGCCGCCTCCATCAAGCCCCAGGTGACGTGGGGCACCTCGCCGGAAATGGTGGTGCCGGTGGATGGCCGCGTGCCCGATCCCGCCCAGGAGCCTGATGCAGTAAAGCGCGAGGGAATAACGCACGCGTTGCGTTATATGAACCTGACGCCGGGTATGGCGATCACCGATATCGCCATCGACAAGGTGTTCATCGGCTCCTGCACCAATTCGCGCATTGAAGACCTGCGCGCCGCCGCCGCGATTGCGCGTGGCCACCATGTCGCCAGCAACGTGAAACTCGCCATGGTGGTGCCGGGTTCAGGCCTGGTTAAACGCCAGGCCGAAGCGGAAGGACTGGACAGGATTTTTATCGAGGCCGGTTTTGAATGGCGCGAGCCAGGGTGCTCCATGTGCCTGGCCATGAACGCCGACCGTCTGGAACCGGGCGAGCGCTGCGCCTCGACCTCGAACCGCAACTTCGAAGGCCGCCAAGGCCCAGGCGGACGCACCCATCTGGTCAGCCCGGCGATGGCCGCCGCAGCAGCGGTGGCGGGACATTTTGTGGATGTTCGAGAGCTTGCATAGACCCCAGATTCCATTTCATCCCCCTCTCCCGCTTTGCGGGGAGAGCGTAGCGAGGGGGGCGAAGCCGTTGGGGAGAGGGGATGTTGATTCTCCCATTGAAATGGAATTGGAATGACAAGTTTTTTCTCTGAGATTTTTTAGGACGACACATCCCTGTGTCGCGTGAGGCCAATAGAAGGCGAACGGCATGGATAAGTCACCTATTCTGAATCTTCAAGACGTGGAACTCACCGCGTGGGGAGGCGGTGGGCGCTTTGAGGCGAAACTCGGTGCAGTGGCCACGCGCCTGGGAGCCAAAAAGCTGGGCTATCGTCTTGTCGTGCTGCCTCCTGGTAAAACTGGCTGGCCGTACCACTTTCACTATGTCAATGAAGAGATGTTTTTTATTCTCGAAGGCGCGGGCACTTTGAGGTATGGCGACAAGGAATACACAGTGCGATCCGGAGACATTATTTGCGCGCCTCCTGGCCCGGAAACGCCGCATCAATTGACGAATACGTCCGGTAAAGAGTTGAGATATCTGGCTGTGAGCACCATGGAGGAGCCTGATGTGTTTGAATACCCCGATTCTGGAAAGTTCGGTGTGTTTGTGGGTAGTGCGCCGGGCGGCTCAGCCGAGAGGCGGGTGTTTTCAATTTTTAGTCGCAAGTCGTCTGCTGTTGATTATTGGGATGGTGAGGAGTGAGTGCGCTTGGCGGTTATGGCGAGTGCTACGTCTAAAACAACAATGCAGCACTCCATCAGCCCAAATTACAGTGGCCCTTGCTGCAATCCGGCAGGCAGAAAAATGTAGGGTGGGTTAGGCACGCAGTTTGTGCCGTAACCCACCAGATGTGCCGCAAGGCACTCATTAAAAAATGCGTGGTGTTGCCATGCAACGCTTGGTGGGTTACGCAAAAAACGCTAACCCACCCTAATGAAATGGACTCCCCCCCTCTTCAAGCGGCATCATAATGTGCCAAGCGGATGAAAAGGTCATCGGCTAAATGAGAAAGAGGGAGTCCGACATGAAGCATAACGTAACAGTAATAGGTTTGGATATTGCC
>JACPOZ010000063.1 GCA_016191235.1 Gammaproteobacteria bacterium | reverse complement strand
TGGACACAACGCATGAACCCGGCAACACCATGACTCGATGCTCACGGCGTGTTATACCTGCATGAGAGTGAGACATGAAAAACTGATTTGATTTTATCTGAAACAGGGGTTGACAATTGCGGCCTCATAGAAGGGTGCGTCTTACGCACCATAATCATTGGTGCGTGGGACGCACCCTACAGGAATGGAAAAGTCGTTAGACATCAAGCAAATTCAGGTCCAAAAACATCGGATTGAGTTCAGTTTTATCGCCGCTCAGGACAGGGATGGTAAAGGTAGATGGTACACGGCGGTGAGCCTCGCCGAGCTGATCCGGCTGGATTATGGTGTGTCTCTCGCAATCCTGAAGAATCAGCGCGGGCTCATCTTCCAGTACCTCGATAATCTGGCAGCGCGCGCCGTTATAGTGAACATGCAGGCCGATCAGGCCGCGCAGTTGCGTCAGGGAACACGAGGGCGTGAATTCAGAGTATGTCATGGCCCTATGCTAAAAGTAGTAAGATTGAAAAGCAAGGTAAGGTTTAAACCACCGTATTCTGGAGTAGAAAATGGTACGTGTTTTATTCGTTTGCATGGGTAATATCTGCCGTTCGCCGACGGCTGAGGGTGTTTTTCGGAATCTGGTGAGCCAGCATGGCCTGGAATCCATTGTTGAAATTGATTCGGCGGGTACGCATGCTTATCACATTGGCCATGAGCCGGACCGTCGTTCCCAGGCGGCGGCGTTGCGGCGCGGGGTTGATCTCAGCTCGCAACGTGCGCGCCGGGTAGACGTGACGGATTTTGAGAGCTTTGATTATATTCTGGCGATGGATGAGGAAAATCTGGATAACCTGCGCGCGGTTTGCCCGCCTGGTTATCAGCACAAACTCAAGCTGTTTCTGGAATACGCTCCGCACCTCAGTGAGAAGGAAGTGCCCGATCCGTATTATGGCGGACTCACTGGCTTCGAGCGCGTGCTGGACCTGATTGAGGCGGCTGCCGAGGGACTGATGATAGAAGTCAGAAGGCCTCGGCGTTGAGGGCCGGTTTTCTTTTTAACTAGCCTTTATGCCCCGTGAAATTTCCAGGCAAGCGCGGCGCGTGCCTCGTATGCCTGCCGTGCAATACTGATATCTTCCAGAAAATAGGGCAGCTCCTCCAGCAGCAGCGCCTGCGGGCCATCCACCAGTGCCTTGGCGGGGGCGGGGTGAAAATCCACCAGTATCATGTTTGCCCCGGCGAGGACACCTTGTGCCGTCACATGCATGATGTCGAGTATCTTGTCGGGGGCGCGGTCGCGCGTGCCGACGGAATGCGAGGGGTCGATGCATACCGGCATGCGCGTCAGGCGTTTGACCACGGGTACATGGGCGAAGTCCACGAAGTTGCGGTGCGGGTCGCCCGCATTGGTCTTCATGCCGCGCAGGCCGAATACCACCTTACGGTTGCCTTCGCTGGCCAGATACTCGGCGGCATTCAGCGATTCTTCGAGCGTAATGCCGAAGCCGCGCTTGAGCAGCACAGGGAACTCCAGTTGTCGTCCGACGATTTTGAGCAACTCGAAATTCTGGGTGTTGCGCGTGCCGATTTGCAACATGACGCCTGTAGGGTTGCCGGTTTGTTCCAAGGCGTCACGGATTTCATTGACGTGCGATTCGTGCGTCACTTCCATCGCGATGACCTTGATGCCGTAATTGCCCGCGAGTTCGAACACATAGGGCAGGCAGGCTTTGCCGTGGCCCTGGAAGGAGTAGGGATTAGTGCGCGGCTTGTAAGCGCCCATGCGCGTGCAGACCTGGCCGTTGTCGCGCAGCGCCTTCATCATTAATTCGACATGCTGTGGATTATCGACGGCGCACAGGCCGGCGAAGACATTGAGCGTGTCTTGTCCGAAACGCACGCCATTGTAATCAAAATGCGTCGAGCGTCCGTCGTCCTTGTGTCTTCCCAGAATCCGGTATTCTTCGGAAATACACACCACGCGCTCCACGCCGGGCAGCGCCTGAATGTCCTCCTTTGAGAGCACGGAGGTGTTGCCGATCAGGTAGAGTTCGGTCAAAACCTGCTGCACGCCTGTTTCCTCATGCCGACGGATCTGGATGTTCGGCAGATTGGCGAGCGATTCCATCAGCGTGAGGTATTCCGCGCCGGATTTGTCTATATTCGGTTTAAGTATGACGATCATTGGGAGTTTCCATGTGGCCGCATTGTAGTATTTCAATTTTTACATAAATGTGAGCGCATGTCGCGCCATGCGGTTATGGTGTATGAGGGGATCATCACATCGTCCGCCTGAGCAGCGCCCGCAATGCTGTAAGCGTGCGCGTGTTCAGCACGTCCTTCTTCTCGAGCCAGCCACGCCGCGCCTGCCCCACACCAAAGCACAGGTTGTCCAGATCCAGGGTGCTGTGGGCATCGGAGTTGATGCTTATCAGTACGCCTTCCTCCTTGGCCATTTGACATTGTGTATCGAGCAGGTCAAGCCGCTCCGGGTGGGCGTTCAGCTCCAGATAACAGCCTCGGCTCTTGGCCTTGCGGATGATGCGCAGCATGTCTACATCATAGGGTTCGCGCTGCTCTAAGAGCCGTCCGGTGGGGTGGGCTAAAATGGTGAAGTGGGGATGATCCATGGCGCGCAGGATGCGCTCGGTCTGTTTGGCGCGCGGCAGATCGAATTTGCTGTGTACCGCACCGATCACCAGGTCCAGCCGCTCCAGCACTGAATCTGGAAGGTCCAGGCTACCGTCTTCCAGGATGTCCACCTCGATGCCTTTTAGTACCGTGATGCCTTTCAATTCGGAGTTTAGTCGATCAATTTCGTCGATCTGTTTCAATAATCGTTGCGGGTCGAGGCCGTGCGCTACGGTCAGGCGGCGCGAGTGTTCGGTAATGGCAAGGTATTCAAAACCCCGTGCCTTGGCCGCCAGCGCCATGTCCTTGACTGTGTTGTGACCATCGGTAGCCTTGGTATGGGCGTGCAAATCGCCTTTCAGGTCGTGCAGCTCAACCAGGTGCGGCAGGCGTCCTGCGCGGGCTGCCTCGATCTCGCCGCGATCCTCACGCAGCTCCGGCGGGATATACGGTAACCCTACCGCCCGATATACCGCTTCCTCGGTTTCCCCGGTGATGCGCTCTTCGCCCTTGAACACCCCGTATTCGTTGATTTTCAGTCCTCGCTCCTGCCCCAGGCGGCGGATGGCGATGTTGTGCGCCTTGGATCCGGTGAAATACTGCAATGCGGCGCCGTAACTTTCCTCATCGACCCGCCGGAGATCCACCTGGAGACCGCTGCGCAGCACGACGCTGCTGCGGGTGGTGCCGCTGGAGAGCACTGTTTTTACTTCATCGTAGGCGGCGAATCGCTCCATGACGGGGCTGCCGGGGCCGGCGGTGACCAGGATATCCAGATCCCCCACCGTCTCCTTCATGCGCCTGAAACTGCCCGCCACCACCACCTGCCCGACGCCCTTGGCCTTTTGCAGGTAGGCCGCCAGCGCATCGGCATACTGGCTTGCGACGGCCAGCTTAAAGCGTCGCGCCTGGGTTACGTGTGTCTTCACCGACTCAAGAATGCGCTGTTCGGTCTTTGCGCCAAAACCCGCCAATTGCCGGATGCGTCCGTCATGTGCGGCACGATAGAGCTGCTCCAGTGTTTGCACGTCCAGGTCGTGATATAGCGCCTTGACCCGCTTGGGACCAAGCCCGGAAATTTTCAACAGTTCGGTGATTGCGGGTGGCAGCTCCTTGTGCAGTTTGTCGAGCATGGAACATTTTCCGGTTTCGACAATTTCATGGATCTTGGCTGCAAGATCGTCGCCAACGCCTGGCAGTTGCGTTAAATCTTCTCCTTTTTCCAGCAGCGTCTTGATGTCGCGCCCCAGCTCGCCCACCGTGCGGGCGGCATTGCGGTAGGCACGGATGCGGAAGGGATTGGCGCCCTGAATCTCCAATAAATTGGCGATTTCCTCAAAAATCGCTGCGACATCGGCGTTGTGGATGGGCATGGCTGGAGTGTTTTTTTCGTGTGGTTGAGAGAAAAGATAACACAAGAAATCTGCATGGCTTTTGATCTATATCAAGGAAATTGCATAGCGAAGCAGTAAAATAAATGCATCGGATTGTTGCTCAAGGGACACGGCCATGAAAATCACCCTCAGCGTCATCAAAGCGGATATCGGTTCCATCGGCGGGCACATCGCGCCATCGCAGCGTTTGCTTGAAACCGTGCGGGATTATGTGCAGGAACATGGGAGCGGCCTGATAATCGATAATTATGTCAGCCACACTGGCGATGACATTGCCATATTAATGACTCACACCCACGGCACAGGGAATGAACAGATTCATAAACTGGCCTGGGATGCCTTCATCACTGGCACGGCGGTTGCCAAGGAGCAAGGTCTGTACGGCGCGGGGCAGGATCTGCTGAAGGATGCGTTTTCGGGAAATGTCAAAGGCATGGGTCCGGCGGTGGCAGAGATGGAGATAGACGAGCGGCCCAACGAGCCCTTTCTGTTTTTTGCCGCTGACAAAACCGATCCCGGTGCCTTTAATCTGCCGCTTTACCTGGCGTTCGCCGATGTCATGAACACGCCAGGCCTGATCCTCTCGCCTAATATGTCCAAGGGTTTCCGGTTCGTGATCATGGATGTCAACAACACCGAAGGCGACCGCGTTATAGAGCTGAATGCCCCCGAGGAGCTCTACGATATCGCCGCTTTATTACGCGATGCCGAGCGTTATGTGGTGGAGTCCGTCTGGTCTCGCGCCAGTGGCGAACAGGCGGTGGCGGTGGCGACTTCGCGCCTGCACAATATCGCCGGCAAATACACCGGCAAGGACGATCCGGTAATGCTGGTGCGCGTGCAAATGAACTTTCCTGCCACCGGCGAAGTGCTGGCGCCGTATTCCATCGGCCATTTCGTCGCCGGCTGCATGCGCGGCTCACACCAGATGCCGCTGATGCCCGTCGCCCTCAATACCGGCACCAGTTATTTCGACGGTCCGCCGCTGGTGAGCTGTGCGGCCTTTGCAGAGCACAACGGCAAGTTGACCGAAGCATGGGATGCGTTCGCCCATCCCTTTTGGAACACGGTGCGCAACCGCGTCGCCGACAAGGCGCAAGAGATGCGCCGTCAAGGTTTCTTCGGCGCGGCCATGCTGCCGATGTCCGAGCTTGAATACACCGGCATCATGGAAAAACTCAAGGTGTTGGATACGCGCTTTACGGTGCGTAGTGATTCAACCTAAAAACGGCAGTTGGACGGGGCGGATTGCACGGTTTTCGGGGTGCATGGCAGCGTTGCAACTCCTTGGAATGGAACAACCATTCCGCGTCGTCGCGCCTTGCCCTGCACCCCGAAAACCGTGCAATCCGCCCCGTAGCGGACTCACCAAACAGGTGAACCTGCATGATATGATGAATCTTATTAAAAGCATATTGTTAGCCGCCCAGAAAAGCGGTCAACTGCCGTTTTTAGGTTCAAGTACCCGTTGATCCCGTAACTCTCATTCCAAGGAGACCTACATGTACAACCATATCCTGGTTCCTGTCGATGGCAGCAGCACATCCGATCTTGCCGTGCAAGAGGCGATCAAAATGGCGAAGGATCAGCAACAAACCCAGCTACGCTTTGTTCACGTAGTAGAGGAGGCGCGCGTTTTTTGGTACAGCGAAGGGTATTTTGATATCACCAGCCTCCAGGCTTCCTTGCGTGAGGCAGGCAAAAACATATTGGGCAAGGCCGAAACACTGGCCCAGCAGGCCGGGGTAACATCTCAAACAAAGCTGCTTGAAGCCGATGGTGAACGGACTGCCAGGGTGATCGTGGAGGAGGCCCAGAGCTGGCCCGCCGATGTTATCGTCATGGGTACCCATGGCCGGCGCGGTTTTGATCACCTGATTTTTGGCAGCGTGGCGGAAGGCGTGGTGCGTATCGCACCAATGCCGATTTTGTTGATTCGCGGGGCTAAGAAAGCAGGGTGAGGCGCTGCTTGATGAAAGCACGCCATCCGCCTGAGGTTGTATCTCCCTCGTTAGGCGGATAGCGCGCGGCAATGTCAGACCATATCCTTCAATGCTTTCAATGGCTGAATCTTGACCGCCGTGCTAGCCGGTTTGGCCTTGAATACCATCTCTTCGCCGGTGAAGGGGTTGACGCCCTTGCGTGCCTTGCGGGCAGGTTTGATGACGGTTTTGATCTTCACCAGCCCCGGTAGTGTGAACACCCCGGCAGCACCTTTTTTGATGTGGCGCGCAATCAGGGAGGACAATTCATCCAGCACCGCAGTGGTTTGCTTCTTGGATAGTCCGGTGTTTTCCGAAATCGTCAACAGCAACTGGGATTTGGTCAAAGGCGTGCGGATAGCGGCTGTGCGGTTGGAGGAGGCCGCTGCGGTTTTCGTCTTTGCGGGCGCTTTGGCGGCGGGTGCGACGTTTTTTAATGTCTTGGTTGTGCCCTTTTTCTTTACGGCCATGTAGTAACCTCGGTCATGTTGTAGAGTTTTAAGTTGAGCAACACGCGGTTTCGCCGCGAATTGTGCGCATCGAATGGTAACTGACCCATTTGAGGAAGATCAAGCGGCTTTTGAGCCGTTTTGAGAGTGTCAGCGGCGTTGCTGTTAATCGTCCCAGCCATATTGTGATAGGATTGCAGCTATTCTGAAGGAGCCTCCCCATGAAGGGGACAATGGCAGCGTCCACACGATGATTGAAACAGACCGCCTGATAACGCCCGCCAGCCTCCGTGAGGATGACGTGATCGACCGCGCCATCCGCCCCGCGCGTCTGGCCGATTATGCCGGCCAGTCCGCTGTGCGCGAACAGATGGAGATCTTTATCGACGCAGCAAGGCGCCGTAGCGAGGCGCTCGATCATACCCTGATTTTCGGGCCACCTGGATTGGGCAAGACCACGCTGGCGAACATCATCGCCAATGAGATGGGCGTGAATGTCCGGCACACCTCCGGCCCGGTGCTGGAACGGGCGGGCGACCTGGCGGCGATACTGACCAACCTTGAGCCGCGCGATGTGCTGTTCATCGATGAAATTCATCGTCTTAGCCCGCTAATCGAAGAGACATTATACCCCGCCATGGAGGATTATCAGCTCGATATCATGATCGGCGAGGGGCCTGCGGCACGGTCCATCAAGCTTGATTTACAACCCTTTACATTAGTGGGGGCGACGACACGTGCAGGTTTGTTGACCTCTCCCTTGCGTGACCGTTTTGGCATCGTGCAGCGCCTGGAGTTTTATTCCACGGTCGATCTTGCCTCGATTGTGGGGCGCTCTGCCCGCATTCTCGGTGTGACGCTAGAGGAGGAGGGCGGGCATGAAATCGCGCGGCGTGCGCGAGGCACACCGCGCATCGCCAATCGTTTGCTGCGCCGGGTACGGGATTTTGCGGAGGTTAAGGCAAATGGCGCCATTTGCCGCGATGTGGCGGACCGGGCGCTGAATATGCTCGGGGTGGACGCCAATGGTTTTGACGCGATGGATCGCAGATTGTTGTTGGCCATTCTTCAAAAATTCGATGGCGGGCCGGTAGGCGTTGACAGTCTGGCGGCGGCGATTGGCGAGGAACGTGGCACGATTGAGGATGTTGTGGAGCCTTTTCTAATCCAGCAAGGCTTCATGATGCGCACGCCACGTGGGCGGGTCGCAACCCGCAATGCATATTTGCATTTCGGCTTGGTGCCGCCACAACGGGATGACCGATTGACGCAGGACATGCTTGATCTGCTGGAAGAAGGTGAAGAGAGATAGGCATACTAATGCCGTTGAGTACGGGGGCGGGTTTATATTCCGCTTCCAATGCCGTTTGCGCCAAAACTTCCCGTGATCGCCGGATGATGTCATGAGTTTTCATCGTCCAAAATCAATTTTAAATCTTATCCTGATCGGATTCATCTTCGTTTCTCTTCCGCTTGTCGTCGCCCTTGTAATCGCGGGAACCTACGTTGACAGGTTGGTTAAGCAAAGCCAGCAGGGGGTGCAACAGACAGCCCAAGTCACCAATGAAAGTCGCATGCTGGTTGAACAGGTTACCGCCATGGAGCGCAGCGCCAGACAGTTCCTGGTGTTGGATGACGAGGCCATGTTTCGCGCGTATGCCAACGTCTATCAGGATTTTCTGCTAACGTCTGCCAGATTGTCACAACTGCCTTTCGATCAAGCGCTCAAGGCAAAGTTGAATGTGCTGAAGTCGAAAGCGCAAGATTTGTTTGCCATACTAAGCGCCCATGTTGCAGACAACACCCAAAGCAGTGAAGCGGTGATGGAGTTTGTCACCCTCTCCGATATGGCGCAGGCATTTTTTACGGAAAGCAGCCAGTTGGTGGATCGCGAGGTGGAGACCTTGCAGGAGACTGCGGGCACCGCGCAGCGTACCCTGTTCTGGCTGGGCATTGCACTGGTGCCTCTGGTGGGCGGGCTGATCGGGGTATTTGCCATGCTTATTACCCGGCCAATCAATCGCATAGATCAGGCAATCCGCCAGTTAGGCAATGCCGAATTTTCTACTGCCATTGCCGTGACGGGACCGCGTGATCTGGAGTCCCTGGGTGAGAGGCTGGATTGGCTGCGGCTACGCTTGCTTGAACTGGAGGAGGAGAAAAGCAAGTTTTTGAGAAACATTTCACATGACCTCAAGACGCCGCTGGCGGCGATTCGCGAAGGCAGTGAATTGTTGGTGGATGAGGTGGTGGGGAAGTTGACCGATGAGCAGCGCGAAATCGCGCGGATACTGCGGCAAAACGGCATCCAGCTGCAAACCTTGATCGAAGGCTTGTTGAATTTCAATATCGCCAGCGCACGCAGTGCACAGGTTCAATTCAGCGAGGTGAAATTGCACGCGTTGATTGATAAAGTGATTGAGGACCACAGGCCGGCATTCATGGCAAAAAATATCCGGCTGGACAAGGATTGCGCTGAGTTGGCGATTTCGGGCGACAAAGAAAAATTGCGGATGATTATCGACAATCTGTTGTCCAACGCTGTTAACTATACCCCGCTACAGGGAACAATAATGATACGCCTCAGGAAAATGGAGAACGCATGCAAGAAATGCAAGGCAAACCATCCGCATGACGGAGCAGTTAAAACGGGCGCCAGGCACTCTGATGTTGCAGTGCTCGACGTGGCGGATAGCGGCCCCGGTATCGATCCCAGTGAGCAACACAAGGTCTTCGAAACATTTTATCGCGGCAGCATACCCCATGACGGCTATATCAAAGGCACCGGGCTGGGGCTATCGATCGCAAAAGAATATGTCATGGCGCATGGGGGTAACATTGAGCTCGTTGAAGACGGCAAATTTGCCAACGGGGCGCATTTCCGGGTTACATTGCCGGTGGGCGGGGTAGCCTGATGCGTAGAATAAGTTTATTCTTGTTGGCAGCCTTTACAGTTGGCATTATTCTTGCCGGATGTGAGTTGATCGTGGAGAGGCCGGTGAAACAGGATCGTAATGTAAAGCCGAGCGCTGCTGTACCAAAAGATGCCAATCTTGAAATCGCGCCTTTTCTGGCATATTTTCGTTATGCGGCAGGGCTTCCTGCCGATGTGCTTGCTAAAGAGTGCGCCCAGGCGGAAAGCGCCTTTAAAGAGAGTCAGGGTGTTGTTGAGCGGATCAAGCTGGCCATGCTGCTTGGTTTGGCGGGGTCTAACGAGAAGCGCGACGAGGCGCGCGCGCAACGGTTGCTGGAAGGTTATCTGAATGACGATACGGCAACCAATGAAACGCTCAAGGATTACGCTGCCTTCCTGCGCACCATTATTATCGAGCAAAAAGGCCTTAGAGAGCGCAATAATGTGCTCGATACCGACAAAAAAGGACTCAGAGAGCGTAACGGCGCTCTCGAGGCTGAACAAAGGGGCTTGAAAGAGCGTTATAGCGTGCTCGAAAATAAGCTGCGCGAGGAGGCTGCGCGTGCAGATAATTTGCAGGACAAACTCGATACTCTCAAGGCGATTGAATCGAGCATTCTTAAACGAAAGAAATAGCAGGTACACCATGAATACGGCAAAGAAAAAAGTAATGGTCGTGGATGACGATCCCGGCCTGCTGCGGCTGATCGATATTCGCCTTAAAACGGCGGGCTATGACGTGATTACCGCTGACAGCGGCGAGCAGGCGCTTGCCAAAATGACGGTGTCCCGCCCCGGCGTAGTCATTACCGACCTGCGTATGGGCGGAATAAGCGGGATGGAGCTTTTTGAAAAGCTCCACGACCGCGATCCTACCCTGCCGGTCATCATCCTTACCGCCCATGGCTCCATCCCGGAGGCGGTCGATGCGATGAAAAACGGCGCCTACAGCTTCCTCACCAAGCCCTATGACAGCAAAACCCTGCTTGATCATGTTGAACGGGCATCGAGGCTGAGCGGGGATCATCCCCATGCCGAGCCTTCTTACAATCGTGATACCGCCTGGCGTGCGGAGATTATCACCCGCAGTGCCCTGATGGAGGATTTGCTGAGCCAGGCATGGCTGGTGGCAAACAGCGATGCCAGTGTATTTATTCACGGCGATAGTGGTACGGGAAAGGAGCTGCTGGCCAAGGCGATTCATAAGGCCAGCCCTCGTAACGCCAGGCCTTTTGTTGCAATCAATTGCGCTGCGATGCCGGAAACATTGCTGGAGTCAGAACTGTTCGGCTATGCCAAGGGCGCATTCTCGGGCGCGGTTAAAAATCACAAGGGTTTGTTTGAAACGGCACATCAAGGGACATTATTCCTGGATGAGATTGGGGACATGCCGCTTGCATTTCAGGCAAAGCTGCTCAGGGTGTTGCAGGAAAAGGTCGTGCGCCCTGTTGGCGCCACCCAGGGCGTGGAGGTGGATGTCAGAGTCATTTCGGCTTCGCACCGCAACCTGGATGAGCAGATGGCGAAGGGCGATTTCCGTGAGGATTTATACTATCGCTTGAATGTGGTCACCCTGGATTTGCCGACGCTGGCGCAGCGACGCGAGGACATCCCTTTGCTGGCTACCCGGTTTCTGGCCCAGCTTGCTGAAAAAAACAAGAAAAAACTGGATGGATTTGCCTCTGACGCAATGGAGCTGCTGGTTACTGCGCCCTGGCCGGGCAATGTGAGGCAGTTGTTCAACGTCGTGGAACAAACGGTTGCGTTGTCCGCCACGCCGATCATCCCGGCAAAGCTCGTGCAGAAGGCGCTCCGTGACAAACCGGCCGATATCCCTTCTCTGGTGGAGGCAAAAGGCCGTTTTGAGCGCGAATATCTTGCTCAATTACTGCAAATCACCAATGGTAGCGTCACCCAGGCGGCACGCCTGGCTAAGCGCAACCGCACGGAATTTTACAAGCTGCTGCATCGCCACCATCTTGACCCTTCACTTTTTAAGCCCGCCGCCTCTGCGTCAGCCACGGAACTCCCGGAAAAGCTCAATCCTTGAGCTTTTCCGGGAAATGCCCAGGCAGGCATCCCGATAATGCCGGACGCCCCATTTCCCTCGGGGATGGGGCCGTCCACCCAAGCCATTTTTGGCCCGCCATACAGCTTGATCCTATAAAAAGCGGTTAGCCACAGAGAACACAGCTGGCGCCAACGTTCATAGTCTCTATTCTGAGACAGTTTAACATATTGAAAGTAAATGTTTTTATTTAATTCCTGACAATGCCGTAGCTGTATAACAACGGATCGTCCCTAACTTTGCGGGTGTCGCATGGATTGGGGGTGGTCAGGGTATGGATATTATTTATTAACATATTGATATTTGTATTTAATAATAGTTATTTTGATGTATGGCATGTCGATTGCATTAGCTCTGTTGCAGGGTGCCGTACTTCCCAGGGACGGGCCAAGGATGGAGTCTGAAGATGTTGGATAAAGTTGCTTCATGGCCTTTTTCAACAAGGTTGTCAGTGAGCGAGCGAAGGAGGTTGTAGATGTACAACAGGGAAAATATGCTGCTGAATGTTGCTCTGGCCGGACTGCTGGTTCTGTCAGGCGCGGCGTTTGCCCAAGGAATGCTTGGTGATGCAGGGAGTGCCACACCGGATCTCGCCAAGGTCGATACGGATGCCGATGGTTTTGTCACCCTAAATGAAGCGAAACAGGTAAAAGGTCTGCCGGAAGCCTTTGGCCAGGCAGACAAAAATGCGGATGGAAAGCTTGATGCATCAGAGTTCGAGGCTGCGGTGAAGGCAATGCAAAGCTCGGGCAGTTAATTGAATAAAGCCATACCGGACACTACATTGCGCCCTTCACGGGTACATCCGGCATTCATTGAATAGCAGCGCAGGACTTTCAACGGATTTTAACATCCTGCGGGCAACAGTGTTTTACCCCCCTTGACGCGGCTGCGAGGCCGCGTTTTTTTTGTGCGGCAAAAAGTCATCATCCACGCCACTTGTGCTGCTTCATGGTAACATTCCTAAAATTTACGGGAGCATAGTAGACTTGTGGGTGAGTTTCAGTGGCCTGTGCGTGTCTATTACGAAGATACCGACAGTGGCGGGGTTGTTTATTACGCCAATTATCTGAAGTTTATGGAGCGTGCCCGTAGCGAATGGTTGCGCAGCTTGGGCGTGGAACAAGATGAACTGATAGCCAGAGATAATGTGATTTTTGCCGTGCGATCCGCGCAAATGGAATTTCTCAGCCCAGGGCGGTTTAATGATTTGTTGCATGTCAGCGCAAGGGTAATACGGCGCGGCCGCGCCAGCCTGACTTTTGAGCAAAAAATAACGCGCGCGGATCAAGACGAATCTCCGCTATGCATCGGGAGCATCAAAGTCGCCTGCCTCAACGCTGCCACATTGCGTCCGCGCCCCATCCCTGATTATATTCTTGAAAAAATTTCCTGCGGAGATGTTCAGTGACGGCTGATTTGTCGATTGTTCACCTTATATTAAATGCCAGTCTACTGGTGCAGCTTGTGATGGCGCTATTGCTGGTGGTTTCAATGGTCTCCTGGACCCTGATCTTCCGCAAATGGGCGGCCCTGAGGGAGGCGCGTCAGATGGCGAACGCATTTGAAACGCGTTTTTGGTCTGGCAATGATCTCAATAGCCTGTATAAAGAGGCCTCCCAGCGGCGTGAGCTGGCCGCAGGCATGGAAGGAATTTTCTGTGCGGGCTTCAAGGAGTTTGCCCAGTTGCGCAAGCAGGCTGGTGCCGAGCCGATGGCCGTGCTGGAGGGCGCGCAGCGCGCCATGCGGGTAGCACTGAATCGCGAGATCGACGCACTGGAGATGAATTTGCCCTTTCTCGCTACGGTGGGTTCTACCAGCCCGTATGTCGGCCTGTTTGGCACCGTCTGGGGTATCATGAACTCCTTTCGTGGACTGGGTAATGTCCACCAGGCCACGCTTGCGATGGTGGCGCCAGGCATTGCCGAGGCGCTGATCGCCACTGCCATGGGGTTGTTCGCTGCGATTCCGGCAGTGGTTGCCTATAACAGGTACAACAACGACGTGGAGCGCTTGATCAACCGCTACGAAACTTTCCTTGAGGAATTTTCCACGCTGCTGCAACGCCATGCGCATCAAGGAGCCTAAGCCATGGCCCGCAACCGTCAACGCAGCCGAAAACGTCCCATGGCAGAAATGAACGTGGTGCCTTACATCGACGTGATGCTGGTATTGCTGGTCATCTTCATGATCACGGCACCGCTGCTGACCCAGGGCGTCAAGGTCGATCTGCCCAAGGCGGAGGCCGAAGCCGTCGATAGCGGGGATCAGGAACCGCTGGTGGTGACGGTGGATGCGGCGGGGGAGTATCACCTCAACATCGACAACACGGGTAAAAGTATTGATGATGACACGCTGAAGCAACGTGTGGCTACGGTGTTGAGCCGTCAGCCCAAGAGACAGGTGCTGGTGCGTGGCGACAAAGACGTCAATTATGGACGGGTGGTCAACGCCATGGTGCTGCTGAAGGGGGCGGGAGTCGAGAGCGTGGGCTTGGTGACAGAGCCCGCGGATAAGCCGGAAAAATGATCGAGGTGGCGTTAAGCAAGGCAACGTTCGATTGCATATGCTGAAAAAAACCACTTTCACCCCTCGTGCCGTGGTGTATGCGATTCTTGTCCATGTCGCGCTCATCGTGTTGCTGGTGGTCAGCCTCGATTGGACGCTCAAGCCTAAACCCGCACAACCTGAGATGGACACCATCAAAGCGACGGTAGTGGATACCGGCCAGCTTCAGGCTGCGCATGAAGAACGCAAGCAGGCGGAGCAGCGCAAGCAGCAAGAACAGGAAGATCGCCGGAAGCGCCTGGACGAAGAAAAGCGCGCAGTTGAGCAGCAACGCGAGAAAGAACGTGAAGCTAAAGAACAGCAGAAAAAACAAGCCGAAGAACTTGCTCAAAATAAAAAGCTTGAGATCGAACGCCAGGATAAATTGAAAAAACAGCAGCAGGCAGATGAACTTTCCCTCAAGAAGAAACTCGAAGTTGAAAAGCTGAAAAAAGAACAGGAGGCCGAGCAGCTTTCCAAGCTGAAAAAAGAAAAAGAGGCCGAAGAAAAAAAACGCAAGGAAGAAGAAAAACGCCTAGCCGAGCTGGATAACAAACGCAAGGCGGCGGACGCGGACAAAAAACGCAAGGCTGAAGAAGAAAGACATCGCCGCGACACCGAAGAACGCGCCTTGCAGGAGCAGCTTGATGCCGAGCAGCAGCGTCAGAACGCCGACAAAGAACGGTCGGCAAAGGCCGCTGAAGGAAAATACCAGGGGCTGATCCAGCAAAAAGTAAAACGTAACTGGCTGCGCCCGCAAAATACTCGTGACGGTCTGAAGTGTACGGTGCTGGTGCGTCTTGCGCCTAGCGGCGAGGTGTTGATGGCGCGTGTCACGCAAAGCAGTGGTGACGTGGCATTTGACCGCTCGGCGGAAGCCGCTGTGTACAAGGCATCCCCTTTGCCAGTGCCGCAGGATGCGTCATTATTTGAAGAGAGATTTAGAGAGTTCAACTTCGTTTTCAGACCAGAAGGATGACTTTTGTGTTTCCCAGGTTCACCCCGCTATTTCTAGTATTCTGCCTGTGCGCCATGGCGCTGGCCACTCCTGTGCGTGCCGCGCTCACTATTGAAATCACTGGCGGCGCGGAAGGCGCGCAACCCATCGCTATTGTCCCCTTTGGGTGGGATGGTCCAGCCGCGCTGCCTGCTGATATTGCCGACATAATCTCGGCCGATTTGCACCGCAGCGGTGAGTTTGCCCCGCTGGCGGAAAAAAATATGGTATCCAGGCCCCAGGAAGGCTCTCAGGTCAACTTTGCTGACTGGCGCGCGACAGGCGTGCCAAACCTGGTGATCGGCAAGCTACGTGCCTCCGGTAACGGTTATGTTGCACAGTTTCAACTCTTTGATGTCTTCAAGGGTGAGCAACTGGCGGGATACAGTATTGCTTCGAGCGGGCAGGATCTGCGCCGCACTGCGCATCAAATCAGCGACATTATCTATGAAAAACTCACCGGCCAACCCGGCGCCTTTGCGACGCGCATCGCCTACGTCACCGAGGTGCGCGGCGCCAACGCCAAGAGCCGCTATTCACTTTGGGTGGCCGATGCCGATGGCTATAATCCCGTGGCCATCCTGAATTCAGCACAGCCCCTCATGTCGCCGGCATGGTCACCGGACGGCGCACGGCTCGCGTATGTCTCGTTTGAACGGCGCCGCCCCGAGGTTTATGTGCAGGAGATAGCTACCCGCCACCGCGAGCTGGTGGCATCGTACCCTGGAATTAACAGCGCACCGGCCTGGTCGCCGGATGGCGCCCGCCTGGCGCTTACCCTTTCAAAGGATGGCAACCCGGATGTTTACATCCTGAGCCTGAGAAATAAATCACTGCTTCGCGTTACCGACAGCCCGGCGATTGATACGGAGCCCGGCTGGTCACCCGATGGCAACAGCCTGGTGTTTACATCGGACAGAGGAGGGCGTCCACAGTTGTATCGCGTGCCTTCCAGCGGCGGCAAGCCCCAGCGCCTGACCTTCGAGGGTGACTATAATGCGCATGGCGTATTTTCACCCGATGGACGCTCCCTGGTGATGGTGACGGGAGAGAGCAACCGATTCCGTATTGCTGTACAGGATTTGAGTTCAGGCGCACAGCGGATTGTCACCGATACCCGCCTGGACGAGTCACCGAGTTTCGCGCCGAATGGTGCTATAATTATTTATGCTACCGAGGTGAATAACCGGGGGGTACTGGCGATGGTGTCGGTTGACGGCCGGGTGCGTCAACGTGTCACCCAGACGGAAGGCAATGCCAGGGAACCCGCGTGGGGTCCCCGAACCAGCCGTATCAAGCCATAGTTTTTTATAAACAAAACTCAAATAAAGGAGTGAATGATGAAGATGTATGCAAAGCTGTTGGTGGCCATTGTGCCTGTTGTGCTGATTGTGGGCTGCACCACGACCCCCAAGGTGGCGGAAAAGTCTGCGCCCGTTGAAGAGCGCGCGGCGCCGGTTGCCAGTGCCCCATCGGCTGCAACACCTGCTCCTGCAGACTCTTCCGGTGTTGAGGTGCTCGCCGCACCCGACAAGGGCGGATTCAAGGGCGATCCGCTCAACGACCCGGCCAGCCTGCTCTCCAAGCGCGTTGTCTATTTTGAATTTGACAGCAGCGAGATCAAAGACGATGCGCGTCCAGTGATTGAGGCCCATGCCGCCTATCTGGCGGAACGCCCCAAGGTGTCGATCACCCTCGAAGGCCATGCCGATGAGCGCGGCTCGCGTGAATACAATCTGGCATTGGGGGAGCGCCGCGCAAAGGCGGTGCAGCAGCTCATGCAGCTCAAGGGAGCGTCCTCCAAGCAGTTGGATATCGTCAGTTTCGGCGAAGAGCATCCAATAGCCCTCGGTCATGACGAATCCGATTGGGCGCAGAATCGCCGTGTCGAACTGATATACCCCAAGTAAGGTTTTTTTGTGACGCGGCGGCTTGTACTCCCTGGATATATCGCAGGGTTAATATGTCTTGGTCTGGCCTCAACCGGACTGACGGCGCCGCAGGGTGCTGCAGACGCGCCGGTTATTTCAGCACCCTCGCCTGCTCCATCCCTGGAGGCGCGAGTCACAAAGCTGGAACAATTGCTGGAAAGCCAGACGCTGGTGGAAATGCTGATGCGTCTGGAGCGGCTGCAGGCGGACGTGCAGCGTCTGCATGGCGATGCCGAAGTGCAGGGCCACGATATCGAAAGCCTGAAGCGGCGCCAGCGTGATTTGTCCCAGGATATCGACCGCCGCCTGCGCCAGATAGAGCAGGCGGCTGCTGCCGCCAAGGTGGCGCCAGAGACGCCTCCCGCTCAAGCATTGCCGCCAGCCGCATCATTAACTTCTCCCGACGCAACGGCGAAACCCGATGTATCGCGCGAGCAGGTGATGTATCAACGCGCCCTCGATGGATTGAAGGCAAGCCGCTATGATCAGGCCATCAGCGATTTTCAGGCCTTTCTTACCAGCTATCCCAAGAGCGAATACGCTGCCAATGCGCAATATTGGCTGGGAGAGGCCAATTATGTAACGCGCCGTTTTGAGACAGCAGCGACACATTTTAAAAAAGCCATCGACAACTATCCTGCCAGCACCAAACTGGCAGACGCCATGCTCAAGCTCGGATTTGCCTATTATGAATTAGGTGACCGGGAGCAGGCGCGCAAGACGCTTAACGACGTGGTGGTACGCTACCCCGGCGCAACTGCGGCGCGGCTGGCTACGGAGCGTCTGCAAAAGATGAAGAGCGAAGGCAGATAGCCTTGAGTTTGCGCATCACCGAGATCTTTTATTCCTTGCAAGGCGAGACGCGCACGGTGGGTTTGCCCACGGTATTCGTGCGCCTTACCGGTTGTCCGCTGCGTTGCCTGTATTGCGATACTGCGTATGCCTTTCAGGGTGGGCAAACGATGCCGCTGCCGGAGATCCTCGCGCAAGTCGCAGCTTACCAGCCACGCCATGTAACGGTGACCGGCGGCGAACCCTTGGCGCAAAAGGCCTGTCATGACCTGCTTACGGCGCTATGCGATGCAGGCTATGAAGTTTCGCTGGAAACCAGCGGTGCGCTGGATGTCTCCGCAGTTGATCCACGCGTGGTGAAAGTCGTCGACCTCAAGACCCCGGGTTCCGGCGAAAAAGATAAAAATCGTTACAGCAATATCGAACACCTGAACAAACATGATCAAGTCAAATTCGTTTTGTGTGACAGGGCCGATTACGAATGGGCAAAGGGCATCCTGGTGCAACACGATCTGCCTGCCCGTTGTGAGGTGTTGTTTTCGCCCAGCCACCAGCAATTATCTGCCACCGATGTGGCGGACTGGATGTTGGCCGATCGCCTGCCGGTGCGTTTGCAAATTCAGTTGCATAAATACCTGTGGGGCGATGCGCGGGGCAAATAAGTGACCGGAACGTCCTATAAAAAGGCCGTGGTATTGGTGTCCGGCGGCCTCGATTCGGCAACTACCTTGGCGCTTGCCAGAGAGCAAGGTTTCAGTTGCTATGCCTTGAGCTTTGATTACGGCCAGCGCCATCGCGCCGAGCTTGCCGCTGCGGAGCGCGTTTCAAAGACATTGGGGGCTGTCGAACTCAAGGTCATCAAACTCGATCTGGGCGGTATCGGCGGCTCTGCGCTCACTGACCTGTCGATTCCCGTGCCGGACCAACCCACCCAGGGTATCCCCGTTACCTATGTCCCCGCGCGCAACACCATCTTTCTGGCGCTGGCGCTGGGGTGGGCAGAAGTGCTGGGCGCGCGTGATATATTCATCGGCGTGAACGCAGTGGATTACTCCGGTTACCCAGACTGCCGCCCGGAGTTCATCGCGGCCTTCGAGCGGCTTGCCAACCTGGCGACACGTGCCGGTGTTGAGGGGGGGCACGTTGCCATACGCACGCCCTTGATTTCTCTAAGCAAGGCGCAGATTATTCGTGTAGGGGTACGTCTGGGAGTGGATTATACCCTCACGGTATCCTGTTACAGCGCCGATGAGCAGGGCCGCGCCTGTGGTATGTGCGACTCGTGCAGGTTGCGGGCTGCGGGCTTTGAGGCGGCGGGGGTGACAGACCCTACGATTTATGCCATTTCCAAATCATTAGTGGAATCGTAGAAACTATGAAGGACCGCAATCCGTTATCGTGAGCTTTTCCAACCACGAAAAAGGAGACAAACCATGACTGCGATCCTTCAAAGCAACCATAACGCACCCGACCGGGTTTTGTACATGGCGTTAGAGCTGAGCA
>JACPOZ010000066.1 GCA_016191235.1 Gammaproteobacteria bacterium | reverse complement strand
GCGGATCAGCGTGTCTTTTTCGGCAACAGTGAGGTGGTCAAGTGTGGGTAAATCATTCATCGCCGAATTATCGCTTATGCCAACTATTTTTCAAACCAGAAATTGCATCGCTATTTTGGGGTACCTGAGTAGTTACATTCTTTTATCCTAAAAACGGCGATTGGAACCGTAGCGAGCATGGCCAAGGTGCTGAAGATGGGGATGGTCTGGCGGGGATTCAGCCCGGCAGATGGGCGGGAAGGAGTGCGCAGTTTTAATTTAAGGATTGGTGTTGCGCACGACCCAATGGGTTCCATTAGCCGCAAACCCGTTCACTGCCGCAGACGCCTTTGCTCCTGCAACAACCGCTGAAATTCCTCGGGTGTGATTTTCGGCTTGGAGAAACGCTGCATTTCGACTTTCAATGCGTTATGGGCGCGATTTTTTCCGCCCTTCGGATCAACCTGCACGATAATGTAAGCACCTATCGGCATATCCTTGGGAATAATTGCCCGCATTTTCTTTTCACCAACTTTGGTTAGCGATACCGGCGGCAGCAACTTCACTGCGGTAATGATATCCGCACCCCCAAGCAGGGCCGTGTTATTGGTTAAGGTAACTTTTCCGGCGCGCTGGGTTAGCGGATAAATGGCCCGTATTTTCGGTTGTGTCAGACTGGAAATATCGACTGCCATCAACCCTGACTCTTGTCCGGCCGCATACAATACATCGTCCTCCAATGTAAGGCCAGATAGCTCCTCGCCGGTCTCAAACAGCGCGAGCTGCCTGACACTCTTGCCGCTGACATCCAGCACACGAATCCCCGCACCTTTTTCGTAAAGAAAAACCGTATCACCGCGCGCACGAATCAGGACGGCTTCATGGCCAGTTTTATAACGCATGATTGGTTTGAGATCCGTATCGAGCACCTCCAGCCCGCGATCCACCGTCGCGATAAAGATGCGGTCGTTATCGACCCACACATCGTTCAGTTTTGCAGGGTAAACCGCAAGGCGTTGCGGTTGCCCGGGATTTTTAACGTCCATGATGACAAGCCCGGCATGGCTGCCCGCAACATAGGCGCGCTCGTTATGTACCTGCACACCTTGCGCACCGCCCACGATTTTCATGCCGCCAATGCGGTGCGTCTGATACGGATCGCGGATATCGGCCACCACCAACCCCTCATCTTCGCCACCCTCAACGGCAAGATAGGCAACTGGCCCATCCAGCCAGACCGCCCTGGCAGTGCCGTTGATATCCAGGCCCGTGGCCCAGGTGGGATTCAGGGGATTGGTAATGTCAAACACCTGTAGCCCGGTCGCGCTATTGGCCGTATAGGCGAACTTGCCCTGCGCGGCGACCTGCATCACCTGATTTTGGGGCTGACTTGGGGCGTGATAATGCCCCGCCAGCGTGGGCGATGCGGGATTGCTGATATCCAGCACAGCGAACCCGCCCCACCAGTCGCCGATATAGGCATAATCACCCTTGATGCCAATGCCCCATGCCGCACCGCTGGTGTCATAACTGCCGATGATGGAAGGATGGCGCGCATCGCTGATGTCGATCACCTGTACCCCCGCGAACCAGTCCGTGACATAGGCCAGATTGCCTTTCAGCTCAATGACGCGCGCATTGCCTGGCGTGGAGACATGCCCCAGCACCTTCGGCTCGGCGGGATTTTCAATATCAAGGACATAAAAACCCTGGTCAAAAAAGGCCACGTACGCAGTGTCACCGCGCACCACCACATCTTCCGCCGCGCCGCCCGGGCCGAATGCGCCGATCTGTCGTGGTTGGCGCGGATCACGCACGTCGAACACCAACATGCCGGAGACATCATCCGCGACATAGAGCGCATCACCGGCGACCTCAATGCTCCACGCCTTGCCGGGCGTGTCGACATCGGCAATGATCGCAGGCGCGCCAGGATCACGGACATCAATGATCTGAAAACCGCCACGATGACTGGCAAGATAGAGCAGATCGCCCACCAGCTTCGGCGTATAGGCCAGACCGTTAGTAGGCAGATTGGCAACCTGCATGGGCTGACGCGGATCCTTGATATTCAACACCAGCAGACCACGGTCATCATCCGCCACAAAGGCATAATCACCTCTCACCACCACACCCTTGGCAGAGCCCGGCGTATGAAAGGTAGATAACAGCTTGGGACGGCGCGGATCACTGATGTCATAAAGATGCAGGCCAGAGAACCAATCCGACACATAAGCAATGTTATCGCGGATGAACAGCCTGCGTTCACCGCCAAAATTGACGCCCTGCCCCACATCCAGATTTTCATTTGAAAATTGTGGCGGTACACCAGAGAAATCCAGCACCTGAAGTGCGGACGGCGTGGCCGCGATCACCTCACTGCCATTCAGTCCGGCACTGGCGACATTATGTGTGGTGCGGTAAGAAGCAATGATAACGGGCATGGAAGGCTTTGCAATATCCAGCAGCATCAACTCGGCGCGGTCATTCCACACCAGCGCCTGCCGTCCCTGGATTTTCAGGCCAGCAACATTACCCAGCCTGCTGTGGCTGCCTAACCATTTGATGCGCGCCAGATCGGAGACATCGAACACCCCCAACCCGCCAACCCCACGCGCCACCAGCGCCAGCCCATCCCGCACCGCCACATCCATCGCACCGCCCGTAACGGCATAACGCCCCGCCGGTTTGAGATGGGATTTGTCACTGGCATCCAACACCGTAAGACCCCGGGCGCCATTCGCCACATAAACACGCCCCCCCACGACAAACAGCTTTCCCGCCTCCCCCTCCAGCATATAGCGGGAAAGCATCACGACATTTGCCGGTGAACGGATATCAAGCACCGCAACACTGGTTTTATCCAGCAGCAGATACGCGTATCCGCCATCCACAAACACATCTGTAATCGGTCGCTCAGAACGATGGTGGCCTACGGCCCTGGGATGTGCCGCGTCTCTGACATCCACCACTTCCAGCACCGTGGCGCCATCCGTAATCAAGGCCAGCCCGTTATCCACCACAATGCGGACAGCCGGGCTTGCAGCAAACTGTCCAAGCAATTTTGGAGCGCCCGGCATCCCAGCGTCCATAATCCGCAACCCCTGCTCACCCACCGCCAGATAGACCAATCCATCCCGCAGCGCCATATCATGCACTTTGTACGTCAAGGGCAGCTCCTGCGCGACAAAAGGACCGCCGGGCTCCAGCACAAACCGGCCGCCGGACGGCGCCGCACCATTAATGGTAACCATCACCTCTGCGGCACGGCCATAGGGCACCGCGTCAGGGGCGACCGTTACAATTGCTGATTCAAGCGGCGCTGAAACAAAAATCAGCAGCAAAAACAAGACACGATACAGCATGGCCATAAGATTCCTTGACTAAACACCATCCCGGTGATGGCGAGAGGTGGGCGATTCGGCATATTCATCACGCCATGGATGTCGCCGCTATACGACGCCCATCTTTCAGCGTAAGAATAAAAAGAATCAACTTATTGATATTTAATATAAAAAATAAAAAAACCTAAAATTGCGCATCCTTGGAAGCCTCGGAAGATGCTTTTAATTTAGAAATTTCTTGCTTGATCAAAACAAAAACTAACAATCACAAACCCTCGACAAAGGGTGATTGTCTCAATAAACCGACAAAAACTCGCACAACCCGGAGAAAATTATTTTTATGCCCATGGCAGAGCATGCTGCACCACACTAAAGCACGCAGAAAAAAATTATATGTTATTGATTAATATGTAAATTTAAAAACAACCCCGGATATCCATTTATCAATCCGCGTACCCACACAGCAGCAGCGCCCCACCACTGAATACTGAAGCCGCATGAGACATCAATAATAACTATCTACCTATCAATAAGATATGACAACACCTCATGAAATGGCGCGTTTTTTGCTGCGATACCTTTGCATCATGGCGTAACGTTTAATCATTATTTTATAGATTTTTTTTTGTCATTCTGGCGTAACATACAGCCATTATTATAAAACCTACCCACCCACCTTATAACCAAGGAGAAAGGTATGACCAACACAGCCTCAGGACTCAAGAAATTGATAGGTACCGTCGCGTTACTCGGGATGAGCAGTGCAGCCTTCGCATTACCCACCCTGGATTTCAATGGACAAAGCTTTTCGGCAAGTTTTTTAGCGAATGAGACTGACTTTTTTGTCTTATCCGGCCTAAGTCAGCTCCCTACGTCCGACTACACGGCAACGATCAACACAAGCGGCAACTCGTCTTTTTTTGGTAATTTCTCAGTATTCTCAGCGGATAGCTTTAGTCTTTTTAGCGGAATATCCGGCACTATTAACTCACTTGGAGGCGGAGCTTTCTCTAGCGGCACTCCTAGCACATCATTCTCATTCGACACCCAACCCGGCAAATTTCTCTTCGCCACAGTGACGGGCGTATCAGGAAATGCCTCGTACGACCTCCATTTCGCCCCAACTGTCGCCCCGCCTGTTCCAGAAGCGGAAACATGGGCGATGATGCTGCTTGGCCTAGGCATGCTGGGCGCATTCGCATACCGGCGTAAAATCGTCAACCCGAACGAAACTTTGTCACCCCTGCCCGCCTAAAAACTACACACTCCCGGCGTTGCCGCGACGCCGGGAGTGTGTTCCTCAAAAAAACTCATAGACCCCAACCCATGGACTAATAATCATGGACTAATAATGGGGAGTCCTGTTAGAATTCATCAACTAGCTTTTATAGGGTCCGCACCGTCTTTTTAATAATTCCCCTTCGCTCTCCCGAGGGGCTAATTTTTAAAAGGATTTTGCAGTATTTGTTTGCGAATGCTTCGCATAGCACGACATACCTACTACTTGCAAAAGGTCTCGAATAATGAACCGAATCAAACCTGCGTATATCGGGGTCATGCTCCTGTTTTCATGCGGCGCTGCTCATGCCATCCCTTATGATATCGGAACACTGAACGCCACTCCTTACGGAAGTGGCGCTAAAACGGTAACTGGCACCCCAAGCTTCGAAGATAGGTACATTTTTGACCTGACAGGAACCTCCCCCTGGGCTGTCGGGATAGGACTCTCCAACATACCGCTTGCTTTCCCTGGGCTTCCCCCGCTCTTTGACATCAGCGGCCTGAATCTTGGCGTTTACAATAGTGCCAGCGCTCCAATACTGGACAGCGACGCCAACCCTCTCAGTTTTATCGGCATCCTGTCCCCGGGCACCGATTATTACATGAAGATAACCGGTACGCCGACCGGCTCCAACGGTGGCATGTACGTCCTGGGCGCCGTCGCTGCCGCCATCCCCACCCCCGAAACCTGGACTTTGGTGACAGCAGGCCTCGGGTTGCTGGGCTGGCGTCACACCCGTCGTCGGGCGACACACAAAGCTTCAGGGGACTTTGCTGCCGCGTAAAAACTGGCCTTGGGCCAGAACATCACGGACTTACCGGCAGGTGAGTCCGCTACGGAACGGCTACTATTAATAGCAACAATACCGGCCTTCCACACTGCAAAAAGTGCAGTAAGTATTGCGTTTTAAAATTAGCGTGGGTAAAATTTTAGGGGGCTTTTAAAAGTTCTTTTTTACAGAAGATGCAAGAGATAACTTTTAAACGGATTTTGTAGTACGTAACCTTAATGGTTATGGCAAGCCGAGTAGCGCACAAAACCACTAAACTTAATGCGGGAGTTTACGGTGAAACAAGTGAAAATTACAGGGATTGGGGCGGCTTTGCTGCTCTCCTGCGGCATTGCACAGGCTGCCAGTTACAACATCGGAACTCTGAGCACGGCGCCCTATAGCAGTGGCGTCAAAAACGTGGTCGGCAGCTTTTCAGATACATACACCTTTGATTTGACGACAACGTCTGCGGTCGGTAGCGGAATTACAAACATCCCGCTCTACCTCAACTTCGGCTCCATTAATATCAGTTATGACATTAATAGCTTAAACCTTGCCGTATTCGACAGCAGCAACACAATGGTAGCGGACGTCAACTCCGATCCTTTGCTGTTTAACGGCCTACTGAGTGCAGGGAATGGCTATTCTCTCAAAGTGACTGGCACTGCAACAGGCAACATGGGCGGTCTGTATACTCTTGGCATGGTCGCCGCCCCCGTTCCTGAGGCTGATGCTTGGGCAATGATGGGCGCAGGTCTTGGCCTGCTGGGCTGGCGCTTTGCCCGCCGCCAAGGCTCGACCAAGAAACAGGATGGATTGGTTACCGCTTAAAGCAGCATTCTAATCTATCGAAAGACAAAAAAGCCGTGACTCACACCGCCACGGCTTTTTTTATTTCGTAACCTCACCCAAAATAAGAGACGCCGCCAAAACATCACGCCTCGCCGACACGACTCAATACCAAACACCCACACGCTTGATATTGAGCCGATACACCCCCTATCACAACCCAGCCAGCACCCTCTCCGCCGCATCGAGCGTCGCATCAATCTCTGCCGTGCCGTGCGCCGACGAGACAAAACCGGCTTCGAAAGCCGATGGCGCAAGGTATACGCCCTGCTCCAGCATGCCATGGAAGAACAGCTTAAACCGCTCCACATTGCAGTTCATCACTTGGGCATAGCTCTGGATGCTGGATTCGTCACTGAAAAACAGGCCAAACATGCCGCCCACTTGATTGGCGCACATGGGAATGCCCGCCGCTTTGGCGCGCGCAGTGACGCCATCGGTGAGGCGCTGGGCCATAGTCGCCAGATCGCTATAAAACCCTGGCTTGAGGAGCCTGGTAATGGTAGCCAAACCTGCGGCCATCGCCACGGGATTGCCGGAAAGGGTGCCAGCCTGATAGACCGGCCCGAGCGGGGCAATACGCTCCATGATCGCCCGTTTACCACCGAAGGCGCCGACCGGTAGGCCACCGCCGACGATCTTGCCTAAAGTAGTAAGGTCCGGCGTCACACCATAGAACTGTTGCGCTCCACCCAGCGCGACACGGAAGCCGGTCATCACTTCATCGAAAATCAGCACCGCGCCATATTCATCACAGATAGTGCGCAGCCCTTCCAGAAAGCCGGGCAAGGGCGGAATGCAATTCATATTGCCCGCCACGGGTTCGACGATGATACAGGCGATTTGCCCGCCGACATGAGCGAAGGCCTCCTCCACTTGAGAGAGGTCATTGTAATCGAGTGTGATGGTATGTTCGGCCAGCGCCACCGGCACACCCGGCGATGTCGGCACACCCAGGGTGAGCGCACCGGAGCCAGCCTTGACCAGCAGCGAATCCGAATGCCCGTGGTAACAACCCTCGAATTTGACGATTTTGTCGCGCCCGGTGTAACCGCGCGCTAGGCGGATCGCACTCATGGTGGCCTCGGTGCCGGAGCTGACCATGCGCACCATTTCCATGGACGGCACCAGCTCGCAGAGCAGGTCCGCCATGGTGGTTTCGATAGCGGTTGGAGCGCCAAAGCCGAGACCGTTGGCGGCGGCTTCTTGCACCGCTTTGATTACTTCGGGATAGGCGTGACCGAGGATCATCGGCCCCCATGAGCCAACATAATCGATGTAGCGCCGGTCGTCTTCGTCATACACATATGCGCCAGCGCCGCGCTTGAGGAATACCGGCTCGCCACCCACGCCACGAAACGCGCGCACCGGCGAATTCACACCGCCGGGGATATGCCGCTGGGCCTGTTGGAAAAGCTCATGGGATCGAGTCATTACGTGTTTCCTTCTTGTTCGAAAAGTTGTGTGTATCGCCGTGCCGCGTGCGCCGGGTCAGGTCGGCCAAATACGCCCCCGACCACCGCCAGCATATCAACGCCAGCCTCAACCAATACAGCGCCGTTATCCGGCGTAATGCCGCCGATGGCCACCACTGGAATAGCGAGGGTCGCCTTGGCGCGGCGAATCAAATCTATGCTCGCCTGTACGGCACTGGGCTTGGTTTGAGAGGCAAAAAACCGCCCAAAGGCGATGTAATCGGCACCTTCCGCCTGCGCCGTTACTGCCAGTTCAAAATTATTGTAACAGGAGACGCCAATCACCGTCGCCGCTCCCAGAATACGCCTTGCCTCTGTCAGAGGTGTATCGTCGCAGCCCAGATGCACCCCATCGGCACCAACAGACTGGGCAAGCGCCACGTCATCATTGATGATCAGCGGCACGCCATGCGAGCGGCACAATGCAAGCAGATCACGGGCATCGCGCTCGCGGCGCGGGCCATCCAGGCCTTTATCCCGGTACTGGATCACTGCGGCGCCGCCCGTGATGGCGCGGCTCACGACATCCAGGAGGCGTCCCGGCGCAATCAAGCTGCTGTCAGTGATGGCGTAGAGACCACGCAGCGGTTTTTTCACGCGCCTTGATCCTCATCCTCCCGCGCCCAAAACAACCGGTTGGGCAGATATTGCCCCATGCCGATGCGGTAGCCGTGTTTCAACGTTTCCCAGGTATATTCCTGCGCCTCATGGATGGCGGTAAAGGGCTCCATACCATGAGCCAGCAGGCCAGCGATGGCGGATGCCAAGGTACAACCGGAACCATGATAGCTCGCTGGCAGGCGCTCCCAGGAGAATGATTCCAATTGACGCCGGTTACCGTGCAGCGTATTGATCACCGCCGCAGTGTTTTCATGGGCGCCGGTGATAAGGACGAATTCGCAGCCGTTTTCCAGGATTTCCTGCGCACAGGCATCGAGAGTATCGGCCTCCGGCGCCAGGGCGCGCGCCTCCAGGGTATTGGGAGTCAACACCGTAGTCAGCGGAAACAGCAACGTCACCATGGCGTCCACGACTTCCTCATCGGCAAGCTCACCACCACCGCCAGCAGCGCGCACTGGGTCGAGCACGACGGGGACATCCGGGTAATCTTGCAACAAGCTGTGGATCGCCTCCACATTCTCCACGCTGCCCACCATCCCGATCTTGAAGGCGGCCACCGGCATGTCTTCCAGCACTGCGCGCGCCTGGGCAATGATCAAGGCGGCGTCGATGGCAGTGTATCCCTGCACCTGCTGGGTATCCTGCACCGTGATGGCCGTGATTACCGGCGCGGCATGGCACCCCATGCTCGCCAGCGTTTCGATGTCAGCCTGAATCCCCGCCCCGCCAGTGGAGTCGCAGCCAGCAAAAACCATGACCACCGGAATGGATTGTTGCTCAGTCATACTCACACGTCCTTGAAAAGTAATAATTGTAGCGCCATTATGTTTACATAGATTGGCATTTTACACCGTTATAGCATTTCGCTCGCCACAAAAAAATGCGAAGATTCGCCCCGGAACAATACCGGATCACACTTGATTATATTTGGAGCACGTTTGTGACAGTTCAGACACTGGAATTAAAAACCTATATGTGCGTAATTTGCGGTTTCGTTTATGACGAGACCGTAGGCGTGCCCGCTGAAGGAATTGCGCCCGGCACCCGTTGGGAGGATGTGCCGCTTACATGGCGTTGCCCGGATTGCGGGGCAGGCAAAGAAGACTTCGAGATGATGGAAGTTTAGGCTCTGTTGACGTTTGGCCAGCCGTTGCGACTGGGTTCGCGGGCGTGACCCTGCAAGGAACACGGAGCGCGGTGTACTTGCGGTACAT